>JANPHT010000381.1:0-6950 GCA_031424595.1 Planctomycetota bacterium | reverse complement strand
CCCGACTTTCTCCAAACCTTCGCGTAACAGCAAAGCATTGGACATGTAGAAGTCAATAAGTCCTCGCATCTGGGCTCGGCCTTCATCCGTGTATGCCGCAGCAGCGCCCTTCTGGACAACGTACGAAGCTCCGTTAAATTTTGTCGATTGGCGACGGTTCCAAAGCTGATGGATTGAAACCTTTTCACCAGTCGGTGTTGTCCCCATCAACTGTTTGGGAACGACCGTCAATGCACAACGAACACCAGTGAATCCGATGCTCTTGCTGAAGCTTCGGAACTCGATCGCCACGTCCTTCGCACCTTCAATCTCAAAAATGCTGTGAGGAATCGTCGGATCGGAAATGAATGCTTCATAGGCGGCATCGAACAAAATCAGCGAATTGTTGGCTCTGGCATAGTCAACCCATCTCTTTAGAGTTTCTCTCGTCGCAACAGTTCCCGTTGGATTGTTGGGATAGCAGAGATAGATTATATCGACGGGTTCTGTTGGCAGGTCAGGCACAAAGTTGTTTGCTTCGTTGCCCGGCAAATAAACGAGCCCTTCGAAGCGTCCATCAGCATCAGCCGGACCCGTATGTCCCGCCATGACGTTGGTATCGACGTAGACTGGATAGACCGGGTCGGAGATCGCAATTCTGTTATCGTCGCCGAAGATGTCCAGAATATTTCCGCTATCGCATTTGGACCCGTCGGAAATGAAGACCTCGTCAGCAGAAATGTCAATTCCGCGGGCCTGAAAATCCTGTTGAGCAATTGGTTCGCGCAGGAATGCGTAACCCTGTTCTGGTCCATATCCCTTGAACGATTCTCGGCGAGCCATATCGTCCACGGCTTCATGCATCGCCCGGGTGATCGACGATGGCAGTGGCTCAGTCACGTCACCGATACCCAGACGAATGATCTTGGCTTCCGGATTCGCCTGTGAGAACGCCGTGACGCGACGTCCAATTTCAGGAAACAAATAACCAGCTTTGAGCTTCAGATAATGTTGATTGACGTGAACCATGAACCGAAACATCCAATAGACTAAGGATAACTGAATAATCAATGAAAACAGCACTTGTCACGATGCCTGAATCCACTGAAGGCCAAATGACGCACCCGCCACTTGTGCGGCGTTTTGTGACAAGTCGCGGCCGTATTTTCAATCGAGCGCCACGTTTGGCAATCTGTAATCACTATGGCATCGCTTAGTATGCAGGACAGTCAGATTGATCATTTGCACGTAATGAATAGAGCGACTCACTCTCTGAGTCGTCCCGGACTGCCCAACAACGACGGGTACTGATCCCGCATTCACCGTGCTTTGAAGATCACTGAATCCTCTCCCACTGTTCCTCAAGCTTTGCCGCCGACACACTGATGGCGGTCCCCAGTTTCTGAGCGAAGAGCTGGATCCGGTACTCTTCCAGCATCCAGCGGAAGTGAGTCAGCATGGGGTCCGCAATCCGCTGACGCTGATGATCTTTGAGTTTCTGTTCATACCGAGCCAGCCAGGGTGCAAGTTCCAGATCGAGAGACGATTCCGTCTTCAGGCCACCAGAGCTCAGCCTGAGAAGGCGCTGCCGAATTCCGGTGAAGTAACGAGGATACTGAATGAGCCACGGCCACGGTGTTTCGATCAGGAACGTCGGAGGAATCAGATTCAAAAGCTGCTGCTTCATACCATTCACCAGATGATCCCAGCCAGGACCATGCGTCTGTTCAAGAGTTCGACGCGTTTCGTGATATTGCTGAAACAAATGAGGCAGAAACTGAGTGAACTCCTGAGCAACAACGCCGGCTCGTTCACGGCCGCGCTGCAGCGTCAGATCCCAGGCGGCGCGCGTTCGCGGCATCGGACGGTCGGCCAACCAGGCTCGATCCACCATCAGCAACGACAGATGATTCATCAATTCCAGCCCCTTGATGGATGATGAAAGCATTTTCACCTGTCCGATCTGAGGCATATTTCCGATCTGAATGAGGATGCGTTTTCGCTCCGATAGTAACACCAGCTTCCGCAGGCCAAGTCGCAGGTTTCGTCCGGCGTCTTCTGTTGTCTGACACAACATCAGTGATACCGACTCTCCCTCGTCCTTCAGCGACGGAAACGATCGCAATAGCATTCCCGCGCGCTTGATCTCAATATGTTCGGGGATATCAAAGAAATCCCAGGCCTTGAAACCCGTTCGCATCCACTTGGCTTCTTCCGGCGATGGCCCACTCACTGCGGCCGCTTTCTCCACAGTAGAAATGGCAGCGTTGGCTCGCTGAATGAGAGTCGCTCGCAAATCCTTCAGATCGCGGCCCTCGATGATCTTCTTTCGTTGATCATCGACGACAAGGATGTTGAACTTCAGGTGATCGTCCAGCGTATTGAGATCAAACTCACGTGAATCGAAACGTTCGCCACCGAGTTGCGACAAACGTGAGGCAACACCTGTGAGCAAATCGCCCTTACCAAATTCAATATCGCTGGCGACAAGCCTGGCAGTATCTGGTGCAGGCACGAAATGACGTCGCAAGTGTTTGGGGAGCGATCGCAGGAGAGCCAGCACTTTTTGCTCCAGTAGCCCGGGAACGAGCCACTCCAGACGCGATTCAGTCAACTGACCGAGTCCTTCGACGGGTACCGTCACCGTCACGCCGTCGGCATCGCGACCGGGATCAAGCTGATAAGACAGTGGAAGGTGCATCGCTCCAAATTGAGCAGACTCCGGAAACGCCGTCGCTTGTTCCAGACGATGCGATTCTTCCGAAAATTGATTGATATCGAACTGGCACAACCGCGCATTGCGAGTCACCGTCCGTTGAAACCAGCGGCGGAGTCGATCGCGGTCGCTGCATTCTTCGGGGATCTGGGATGTATAGAATTCGAAGAGCGTTTCATCGCCAGGCATCAAATGGTGCGATCGAGTCTTCGCCTGAAGTTCCTTCAGTTGTTCGAGCACTTCATGATTGTGCCTGAGAAATGGGAACTCATGCCCCCACCCTTTTTTCTTCGCTGCGGGGTTAGAATGGCCCTTGCCCGGCCTGACCTTTGATGCACCACGGGACAACGCTTCTTCTTCATCGTCGTAGTCGTCGGCCGCTTGATCATCCGGATCCGTGTCACCAAACAACAAACCGAATTCGACAAGTCCATGCTGAATCAGCATCTCGCGAGCCTTCACGGGCTCAACTTTCGCATAGGTCACCTTGCGGCGAGGCACAATTGGCAGACCCCAGAGGCTGACCTTTTCAAAGACCATAATATTGCCCGCCTGAGGATCCCAATGCGGCTCAAAGTATTCGCGAGTCACGAGGTGTTCTGCCAGAGGCTCAATCCACTCCGGCTGAATGCGTGCGATGGTGCGAGCAAACCGGCGACTCGTTTCGACCAGTTCACCGGCGACGAACCATTTTGCCCCCTTCGGAGCCAACGCCGACCCTGGCCAGATCGCCAGATTGTTTCCGCCTGCTCCAAGGAAATCACCGTTGGGCGTCTGAAACCCAATATTCGCCAACAACCCAGTCATCAGGGCTTTGTGCGTCGCGGCGAAATCGTTGTGACGCGTCGTCGCGTTCTCTTTAGTCTGACCTGTCTCCGTTCTGGTCTTGCCGCCTTTTTGAACAGTGTCACGTTGATCCGAGACGGATCGAGCTACCAACTGCCGCTCACCTTGTCGTTCATTCAAGTGCCGAGCCGCTTTCGCAATGGTGGGATCGTCGCTCTCTGCCAGCAGATCCTTTAACTGCGAATGAACGTCCACCCATTCGCGCATTCGCATAAATGACAGAAAATTCTTCTGACACCATTTGCGAATCTGCCCCTGGGACTGAGACTTCTGCTGTTCGTGCCACGCATCCCAAAGATTCAGAATCGTCAGAAAGTCGGAATCGCGGTTGTAGAATTTTCGATGGGCTTCATCCGCCGCCTGCTGTTTTTCGACGGGACGTTCACGAGGATCCTGACTTTCCAACAATGCGGCGATAGCCAGTACTTCGGGCAGCGCATGTTCATCAACGGCTGCCAGAATCATGCGACTGATGCGAGGATCCACTGGCAGTCGAGCCATGCGGCGGCCAATTTCGGTCAACTCTCCTTCCGGCGTAATTGCGCCAAGTTCTTCCAGCGTTTTATAGCCCTCTCGAACCGTCGTCGAACGCGGTGGATCCAGAAATGGAAACTCTTCAATATTCCCCAGGCGAAGATTGATCGTACGCAGAATCACGGCGGCCAGATTCGTTCGTTGAATCTCCGGCGCCGTAAAGGCTTCGCGAGCGTCGAAGTCTTCCCTGCTGTAAAGACGAATGCAAATTCCCGGGCCGACTCGCCCGCAACGACCAGCTCTCTGATTCGCCGACGCTTGTGACACTGGCTCAATCGGCAGCCGCTGCATCCGAGACCTGGCGGAATAGCGACTGATGCGCGCCGTTCCCGTATCAATAACATAGCGAATGCCGGGAACCGTGAGCGACGATTCAGCAACATTCGTCGCAAGCACAATCCGCCGATGTGAACAATGCGAAAAAACTTTCGTCTGATCGCCCATCGAAAGGCGACCGAACAGCGGAACGATCTCGGTCGGTACCTGAGGAGTATCGCCCCGAAATCGCTTCCCGCCTAGTTTCTTAGTGGCCTCTCGAATGTCACGTTCGGTTGGCAGAAAGACAAGGATGTGCCCGCTATCGATGGCAGAGACTTCTTCCACCGCGTCGCTGACTGCATCGAGCCAATCGCGAGGTTCGCGGTTGTCGTCTTCTCCCATCGGACCATCGGGATCGTCAAGCGGTCGGTAGCGTATATCGACGGGATACATTCGACCAGAAATCTGGAGGACTGGAGCAGGCTTGAAACCCACTGTCGATCGATCGGTCTCAGTTCGGGGCTCGCCGCCTTTCAAGGAAGCAGACGCGTCCGAAGCAGAACGCCCCTCGCTACCAGCAAACACGGCCGCGGAATCGGCTCGCTCCTCGCGGGATCGACCTTCTTCATCGGAGACATATCGAGCCACGGTTCCGAAATGATCCGCAAACCGCGCGGCGTCAATCGTCGCGGATGTAATGATCACCTTCAAATCGCGGCGTCTGGGGAGCAGCCGCTTAAGATAACCGAGCAGAAAATCGATGTTCAAAGACCGCTCATGGGCCTCATCGACGATAATTGTGTCGTACTGATCCAGAAACCGATCCGTTTGTGTTTCCGCAAGCAGGATGCCGTCCGTCATCAGGCGGACTCGAGTATTGGGTGTGCTGCTGTCGGTGAAGCGAATGCGAAAACCAACTTCCTGCCCAAGCCTGCAGTTCATCTCCTCCGCCAAACGAGCGGCAACCGATCGAGCCGCAATTCGACGCGGCTGAGTATGCCCGATGACTCCGCCGAGGCCACGTCCCATTTCGATCAGGATTTTGGGCAGTTGAGTCGACTTGCCGGAGCCTGTTTCCCCACACAGCACCACGACCTGATTGTCGCGGATCGTGTCCATGATTTCCTGTTTGCGAGCGACAACGGGAAGTTCCTCATCCCACAACAATCGCGGTCGCCAGACAGACCGTTCTTCGCGCCGCCGCCTCGATTTTTCGAGTTGAGATGTGAGTTTCTCCAGAAACTTATCAAAAGACTTACCCGCCTTTTGAGCATCCTTAATCGCCCGCATCATTTTGCGCAGCGAAAACTGGTCCGCCTGCATCGCGAGCGATATCGAGTGTTCAATTTCCCTGAGATTTAACATCGTCACCATGCGACACAGTTAGGGCACTCCAGGTTCTGCGTATCCAGTGCGCACGATAACATGCTAAGGCCAATAAAAAAAAGAATGCTGGCTGTTTCTCAAATAGGGAGGTTTGACTAGAACGCTGGCACACCTGCAGACACGATTATGGTTGGAAAAGCTCTGTCACACGCGGCCCATTTCGGAAAACAGAACAAAACAAACATCTTGACGATTCGCAGCACTTGCCGAAACAGTGCGCTGCGACAAACATTCCTGAATTGGCTCGCCGATGCACGAAGACGTCCCTAAGAATCAGCCTGCAGCAAGCTTGTCATTCAGAGTCGATCATTGTGTTTCAACCGGAATGGTGCTTTATGAAAATGATGCTTTGGGTGCTGATCCTGTCATTCGGTTTTCAAGTTGCGCGGGCGGAAGATTCAGAAACGGGTTCTCTGAACTCGCATCTGGAATCACTTCGTCCACTTCTGGGCAAGACATGGAAAGGTGCCTTCAAAAACAGCACTCCCGAAAAACCGATCGTCGATGTGATGCGCTGGGAGCGAGCCTTGAATGGCCAGGCCGTGCGCGTGCTTCATTCATTAAACGATGGTGCTTATGGTGGCGAAACCATCTTCCGCTGGGACGAAGCCAAAAGCGCTGTGACCTATCATTACTTCACAACAGCAGGCTTCATGACAACCGGCACGTTGTCCATTGCTGACGGAAAAACGGTCACTCACGAAGTCGTCTCCGGAACAAGTCAAGGAATCAGTGAAGTGAAATCCACCAGCTCAATACTTCCCAATGGGAACTACCACATCACCACCGAATACCTCAAGAACGGTGAATGGGGGCCTGGCCGAGACGTTATCTACGAACCTGACGCAGCGGCGAAAGTCGTCTTCAAGTAATTCGCCGCTACAAGTAATTCGCCGCTAGTTGTCGGTCGTGGAGTTTTTTTCTTGTCGATCATAGGAGTTGTCCTTTTCGGAGCAGTACGGCCCGACAGATCTCGTAGTGTTACGCATTCCTACCAGGCACAAAGGCTTTCGACAAACGCCGCCGAGCCATCCCGCAGCCAACCATCCAGCTGAGCCGGATCTTTAAGCTGCTGGCCTCGAAGTGTCGGCACGACGAGAAACGCGCACTCCACATCCGACAGCGCCGTCATATCGCCCCAAAGTTTTTCGAACTGAGAGACCGGAAACACATCTTCCTGGCCGTGTCCCCAGCGTTTCTTGACGTCTTTCAGTGTGATATACGTCGGCAT
>JANPHT010000380.1:0-11444 GCA_031424595.1 Planctomycetota bacterium | reverse complement strand
CGAGGCTCGCTGCTGTGCTGAGACCACATCGTTTCCGAAAATCTTTACGTGGAAGAACTCATGGAAGCTGATCACTGTCTTCCCATTGTACTCGGGCACGATACTTCGAGTCGCGGCTCTGGCTGGACTTGAGTTGGTGATTGCTGTGATGGATGCCGTATACGGACTGATTCATCGGACGGATCGTGTTCGCGAAATTAAGTTTGTCCCCTCTCGATGTCTGGTATCGATTGCCCTTCGTGAGTGGTTGCGAATCGTCATTAAACTCGCCATCAATCGCGGTGTTCCGATTATTTATGCCAACTTCCTTGGCTATGACGAACAGTCTCATCGCCGAGGACCGGAGAGTCGCTTTGCGCATTGGGTTCTGAAGGGTATTGATGGTGTCATTCGGGATGTTTTTCGGACGGCACGTCGATCGACAGCCAGACGATATGAACTAGTTGTGTTTTCCGACCATGGCCAGGAGAACGTTCAGCAGTTTCAGCTTGAATCGGGCAAGTCAATCTGCGATGCGGTCAAGGAAACAATTCAACACGGACCTCTGGCGCAAAATCCTTTCGTCAATCTGGATGAATATCAGCGGGGCAACGATTATCTTCGCAGACGTTCTGCTTCACTGCTAAAGTTAAAAAACAGAAAACATCCGAATGCTCAGATCGCGCGGGAAGCACTTGCAGAATCTGTGATCGTCACGGCCATGGGACCGATCGGGCACATCTACTTTCCTGCGTCGCTCAGCGAAGATGGCGTTACAAAATATGCTCAGATACTCGTCGAACGACATCAGGTCCCCCTTGTCGCCTATCGTGACGGGAAGGGAAATACCATGGCCAGAACCTCAGAAGGCCTCTTTGAGATTCCTGAAGAACTCCATTTGATTTGCGGAATGCAACACTGGTTCCCTGAAGAAATGCAGGCTGACTTCCTTGAGCTATGTAATCATCCGGATGCTGGAGATCTGCTGATCTTTGGCTGGTCATCGACAAAGAGGCCTCAGACTTTTGCGGAGGAAGGCGGTGGACACGGAAGCATCGGAGATGACGAAACACGAGGATTCGCTCTGCTTCCGGGCAAGCTGAATATCATCCCGCGAAAAACCTTGCGGGGTGAGTCGTATATTCGCGGACTGGATCTGAATGCGGCGGGACGGCGATTTATTCGATCCCCCGATCTTACCCCAGCGCCGTTCCTGCATAATCGTGTGGCACACTCCGACAGCATTCGCGTGGCAACCTACAATGTCCACTCCTGTATTGGTATGGATGGTCATTGTGACGTTCAACGAATCGCGCAGGTGTTGGAGAATAGTCATGCCGACATCATCGCACTGCAGGAAGTCGATGTCGGACGCCATCGCACGGATTATCAGAATCAGGCCAGGCTGATTGCCGACCTGCTTAAGATGAACGTCGAGTTCTTTCCTGTGGTTCGGACGGAAAGCGAACAATACGGACTGGCTATCCTGAGTCATTTTCCGATGTCACGTTTCTATGCCGAAGTATTGACAGAGTCCAATCCAAACTCATTTGCTGAAGCGCGTGGTGCAGTGGGCGCGATTGTCGAGACACAAGCAGGCCCGGTCCGAATCATCAACACCCATCTCGGACTGAAATCCAACGATCGTATGATTCAAGTCACAAAACTCCTTGGCGACAACTGGCTCAGTGTGGACACCCAGGACCCAACAATTCTTTGCGGTGACCTGAATGCCGGGCCGTCATCCCGAGAAATTCGAGCCCTGCGCCAGAAACTCCGACCTGTTCAGGATTCTGTCAGAGGTCGCAATCTTGGCACATTCGCCTCTGTGATGCCAATTCGACGCATTGACCATATTTTGGTCAGTCCTTCCATCCGTGTACTTGGGACGACGGTTTTAAAAACTGCTGAAACTCGCATCGCCTCTGATCATCTGCCTTTGATTGCGGATCTCAATCCTGGGCAAGTCCGTACGGCCACTTCTGAGCAGTTATCTCTCACGAATACAGTATCAACCGTTGAGATTCGCCTCAAGGTGGCGAAGAAAGCCACCGTCTGACTTCGTTTGGCATGATGCTTGCTGATACCAATAAAGAAACGGAAATCAGAACCATAGCTTTGTTCAGACTTCGAAACAGAAAATTTTCAATTTCTAAGGAGAGTGATATGGTTACTCGGACGCAAGCGGAAGATCGAGTCAACTCCGGTTTCTGGATTCACTTGGCATGTTACATCGTTGTGGTCAGTGCTTTGGCCGTTTTGAACTACCGGCGGAATCCTGACAATTTATGGGTGCTCTGGGTCGCTGGCGGCTGGGGAATCGGCATTGTTACACATGCCTGTACTTTTTTCACCAATCGCGGAAAGCTGATCGACCGTGTTGAGGCGCGGATGGATCGTCAAGAGGAGCAACATCGCGGTGGGGGCTGACTTGTGATGCTCAACATTCGCCGGAAAGCGGTTCTTTACGGGATTGCGATCATAGCGATTATTGCCGGTGTGGCGGAGTTGTATCGCCATAACAAGCTCACCTTGGAAACCCTTCAGGCTATGGCCACTGCTGTGCCATCGTCAATCTTTATTGCCGCGTTTCTCCTGCTGCCGTTGTGCGGGTTTCCAATCAGCGCATTATTGGTGGCCAGCGGACTGAAATTTGGATTGACCGGATCAATCGCCCTGGCCGTTTTCGGGATGCTGTTTCATACCCTTGCGGCTTGGTGGTTGACGCACGGAGTTTTGAGAGAACCGCTGCAAAGACGGTTGGCTGCTCGCGGTTTCAAATTGCCGATGATCCCGGCTCGACATCAAATCTGGTTCACATCTTTATTAGTGTTTTTGCCGGGAATGCCCTACTCCGTGGAACTCTATGGCTTGGCACTCACCAATCTGCCATTTCGCCGATATGCGCCAATCGTCTGTTTTTTCCATGTGCTGAATGCGATTCCAGTCCTCGGGGTCAGTGCTTCAGTCGCCGTGTTTGATTCCAAATGGCTAATGATATTTGGAGTCCTGGCCATCGCCCTGATTGCGATCGGCAACTGGCTGAGGCGAAGTCTAAGCAGGAGGTTTGGAACAACTGCTAAACATCAACCGATCAACGAGTGTCTCATCAAAATGAGCCGCTGAGCGCGAGTCCACAGAATTTAAACTGACGTCGCGTCGTTGGTCACTGGAAGACCATTATGCATGCTGGTCCTCCAGGCTTCGAACGTCGAAGACTCATCGTAATTCTACAGTCGTCATGTCAGTATCAATCAACTGGAAAGTTTCGGAGCGTGCGAGCGTTGGCATACGGATTGCATCGGCTGCTGAGAGGCCGACCGTCCCCTGTGTAGGGAACATCGGATCTAACGGCGGTTTTTGATAACACAAAGGTATTGAACAAGGGAGTAACATCATGGCTAGTGGGAAAGTTCGTTGGAGTTCAATGTTTGTTCTTGGCTTGGCGGTGGCGGGCTTAGCCGCGGCTTACGGACAGGACGCACAAAAGTTGAAGCCAGTTGCCGAGAATGAGCCGACAAGTCACGCTTATCGTGCCAAAACTGTTCTCGGTTCCAAAGTGAGTATTGACGGCGACGTGTCAATTGGCACTGTCGACGACATCGTGTTTACAGATGATGGCTACCTCGAGTATCTGGTCGTTCTGAGCGACAACAAGCTGGTGACAGTGCCGTGGGAGGCTGCGAAATTTGACTTTGATAAACGAACGGCCATCGTGAGCATTACACCGGAGCGGTATAAAGCCATACCCACATACACCGTCGATCGATATCCAGTGTTTTCAGCTCCGACTTATCGAGTAGAAACTTATAAGTACTATGGTCTGACTCCCGGGCAGCAACGTCGTGCCATTCGACGCGAGCTCCGCGATTCGACGCCATAACCTTGATTGCCACTCGATTCGATTGTTGAAACAAACGACAGACTTGAGCCCGGCCTTTGGCCGGGCTCATCTTATTGGGTGCCGCACATTTTAGACGGCACTTCACAACATGATTGCATCAAACGGTTGAACTCAACACATGGTCAACAACATCTTCCGTGCCACCACTGCGAAGTGCACTCTTTCGCAGAAATGGAGTTCTCTCGCCCCGATATCGACCAAAAGCCAGTCCGCCCAAGGCTGTTAAAAGTGTTGTTTCAAGCATTTCGAGTTTGAGTCGCTGCAGCAGAATGCTTAGCAGTGAGCGTCAAAGTTGTCGTAATGAGTGCGTCAATTTGTCGTCCAGCAGGCTGTTGACGACGACCAAATTCCGACGAATATCGGTGTGAGTATCTCCGTCAATGACGCTGGAAGTCGTCACTGTGTCAAAGTGTCACGATTGAGCGCCGAGTTGCCACCATTGGCAGACCATGTGGTAACTGAATCGTGAAGCATTCGTAAATCGCCATTAGAGCCTGAATCGGATTCATGCGGGCAACTGGCAGGGAAGCGAACAACGTGAGCGATCTCGAAGCATCAAGCCGTCAGTCACCATTGCACAGGGACTTTCAGCGCATGTTAAATGGATACCTTCGGATGGCACGGATCTTGCAATCGTTACTCACGACCTCACACGACAACACAGGTGGCTCGCGTTCGTGTCACATAGAAGTTGAACCACAGCAAACTGGAAGCAACGGGAGTTGCGTGATGGGTAATCAGCGAACTTTTCAGGGAGATTGGAACAAAATCCAGGGGAAGCTTCGCACAGACTCGGGTCCAACTCACCCTCAGCAGAATCAAGCAGACATTCTGATTGAGAATATAAATACAATGTCCCTGTTTTGATTTTCTGAGTTCATGAGATGCGGCTCAGTCTGAGCCTTTTCTAAACCCAAATGTCGTCTCAAGCCCGAACGGATTTCCCGTCTCGGATCTAACACTACTGCTTAATCTATTTTGAAAGAATCCTACCATGCTCCAACTGTCATCTTGGTTGAAGTCAATTGATCGTCGTTTAATTTCGCGCACAGCGCGGCGTCGACAGGAACGACGAATGTCGTCCCTCTCGTGTTTGGTTGAGAATTTCGAAACGCGCAAACTGCTGTCGGCGGCCAGCGCTCAGAATGCCGCACCGGCGTTGGCGAACATCGAGACTTCCGTGTTGCCGTATGCTCCGGATGCCGCTCCAACCGTCATCACGACAACGTTGACTGTGTCGGATGCAGATAACGCAAACCTGACCGGGGCGACGGTCGTGATCAGCGCTGGTTTCCAGGCGGGTGACGTTCTAAGCTTCACCGACACGGCGAATATCACGGGAGTCTTCAGTGCCGGCACTCTGACCCTGACCGGGACCGACACGACAGCCAACTACGAAGCAGCGCTGCACTCGGTGACCTATTCCAGTTCTAGTGGCGATCCCGCTACACGGACAGTCAGCTTCCAGGTCAATGATGGCAGTGGGTTGAACAATTTGAGCAACGTCGCGACACGAATGGTTGGCGGCACTGCGCAACTGGTCGGCAGCACGCTGAATGTCTACGGGACTTCGGTGGACAACATCATCAGCCTCACCAAGCCGGGCACTTTGGATGTCAACGTCGACAACGTCGTGACCTCGTTCAGCTCGGCCTCGGTGACGGCGATCAATGTTTTCGGTTTCGATGGCAACGACACCATCACCTTGAGCAGCGCCATTTCTCAGACAGCCACGCTCTCAGGCGGGAATGGCAATGACACGCTGACCGGTGGCAGTGGCTCAGATATATTGGATGGCGGAGCGGGCAACGATTCTCTGATCGGTGGCTTGGGTAACGACACCTATGTGTTCAGCACCGCGACCAGTGCCGAAGCGGATGTGGTCACAGAAAACTCGAATCAAGGCTCGGATACACTTAGCTTCGTCGGTCTGACAACCCCTGTTTCATTGAATCTGGGATTCTCGTCAGCTCAGCCGGTGCATGTGAACCGAACACTGCAGCTCAGCTCAACTGTAGTCATTGAAAATCTGATTGGAGGCTCCGGCAACGACGCCTTGACTGGAAATCTCCTGCCGAATGTTCTCACGGGGAATGCAGGCAACGACCGTCTCAATGGAGCTTTCGGGAGCGATTCACTCATCGGCGGCCTCGGTGACGACACCTATGTGTTCAGCACAGCGACCAGTGCAGAAGCCGATGTGGTCACAGAGTTCTCGAATCAAGGCTCGGACACGCTTAGCTTCCTTGGTCTGACAACTCCCGTTTCATTGAATCTGGGATTCTCGTCAGCCCAGCCGGTGCATGTGAACCGGACACTGCAACTCAGCTCAACCGTAGTGATTGAAAATCTGATCGGAGGGTCCGGCAACGACATCTTGACCGGAAATCTGCTGCCGAATGTTCTCACCGGCAACTCGGGAGACGACATTCTTAATGGAGCCTCCGGGAGCGATTCACTCATCGGCGGCCTTGGTAACGACACTTACATCTTCAAGACATCGACAAGTGCAGAAGCGGATGTGGTCACAGAGTTCTCGAATCAAGGCACGGATACGCTCAATTTCTCCGGTCTGACAACCGCCGTTTCATTGAATTTGGGATTCGCATCGGCACAGCCGGTGCATGCGAACCGGACACTTCAACTCAGCTCAACCTCAGCGTTTGAAAATCTGATCGGAGGGTCCGGCAACGACTTGTTGAGTGGAAATACTTTGGCGAATGTTCTCACCGGGAACGCGGGAAGTGACATTCTCATTGGAGCCTCTGGGAGCGATTCACTGATCGGCGGCCTGGGCAACGACACCTACGTATTCAAGACAGCGATCAGTGCAGAAGCGGATGTGGTTACAGAGTTCGCGAATCAAGGCACGGACACGCTCAGATTCTCCGATTTGACGACGGCCGTAAGTCTGAATCTGGGAACGTCAGTAGTCCAGAATGTCCATATCAATCGAACGCTGGAGCTCAGTTCTTCCGCCTCGTTTGAAAACATCACCGGCGGTCTTGCCAACGACACGCTGTCGGGGAATTCTGCCGACAATCTGCTGAATGGCGGCTCAGGTGCCGATGTGCTGGTCGGGAAGTCCGGCAACGACACTCTTAACGGACAAGCCGGACGTGATATCCTGATCGGCGGGCTCGGACTGGATACGATCGACGGCGGCAGTGCTGACGACATTCTGATCGCTGGCAGGACAACCAACGACACCAATATCGCCGCTCTGGACGCGTTTCGAGCAGAATGGATTTCCGGCGGCACCTACGCAGATCGCATAGCGAACCTGCGGTCCGGCGTAGGTTCCCCAACGGTATCTCTGAAGGCACAGATCAATGTCCTGAACGACGCGGGTGAGGATGATCTTCTGACCGGCGGCTCTGAAACCGATTGGTACTTCAAAGCTGTCGATGATGTGATCACGGACCTCTTCGGTGGCGAAATCATCGACGCGCTTTAAACCGCCGTCGTTCAGGAAAAGCTGTCCTTCGATCTCAATGAAGGAAGTCAGGTACTTCTACAAAGAAGTGCGAACAGCGACTGGGAGAAAGGCCAGGATTGTGATCGACCCACTTATGACAAGTGGGGGCACCTACGATCCTGGCCATCTTTTCTGAGTGACGCTTGCAAAAATCCGTGTGCCAAACTTTCGAAGCGGATTTTACGCTGAGATCTTCAATCAGGGAGTCGAACAACGGGGTGTGGAGGTGATGTTAAGGTTGCCTCGTGCGTCAGAGGTGGTGAATTGTCAGCCGACGGGTTACTTCCGAAGCGAATACAGAATTTTTTAGTTCTGAACGTAATGAGTGCGTTGCATCTGGAACAGAAGCCGCTTGGTCAGCAGGCGGAATCCCTACCGGCTCTGGTGGAAGAGTTGCGTTGTGGTGTCGGGATAAGAAAGCATAGAACGGCCCATCAGAATGTCCAACTAACGCATCCGGCTCCCAGCCACTACTTATCCATCGCTTTTGCGTTACCGCTCGTTGATGGATCTGAGCCAGCCGAGTTATCACTGAGGTTCCGTCTCTGAGTACGGGCAGTGCTCGGGCTGGATCATGTAAGGGCCTGGCCGCCTTCCCTCCACCGATATTACTCGGCTTCATTTCATCCGACTGGAAGCCGGACTTCAACGGTACTATGCGATCATCCGACTCCCTGAACGTCATTTGCCGTCCTCGCTGATTAGGCTTGTCGGGCATACTCACTCGATCACGATTGGATGTCATGGGACGATCAAGAACCTCAGGGTCTCACTGGTTGCTTTGATGACATCATGTGTAGCGCGAGCGGACGAGCGACTCCGGGTCTTGTCTCGCAGCTTGCCATATCGCGACGAGAGATATTGCCTTCCAGCATGCACACACCTTGGGCAGGATCCAACAGATACAAAATTTCGGAGCTCATGTCGTTCACCGCCGAGAGGCCACCCCCGGTCGGTTCACCCTCACTACCTTTCTGTGTACGCTTCAACGAGCCACTTCAAAGACGTCGCCAGCATTACGGCTTCACGCTCATTATAGACTCCCTGCAACACTCGATACGGAGCCTCTGGCTAAGAGCTACCCATGCGGGAGTCACACCCGCTTGTCATCAAACCATTTCCAGTCCGCACGTGCATGGCATTGTTCGGCGCCGCCCTACCACGGCCATGAATAGAGAATAGGGATAGCCCACAGGATCGCGATTATTGCCCAGCGGATCGCGTTTGGCAGACTGGCTCCCAAGGGCGTATCATCCCGCGGCGAAGACGCCCACCAACGAATGCCAAGAGCCAAGCCTACCGCGGCGATCGCGTTTATGAAGACGGGGAGCTCACGTGTGAGCGGAGAATGAAAACGGTTTATCCAAGAGAACGCGCCAATCGTATGTCCCAGCGTGAACATGAGGCAAACGGCCAGTGCCAGCGTTGAAGGCAGTAGAAGGATCATGCCGACAAACGCCAGCACCCATACCGTCAGGCCCGCGATGTAAGCAGCGGGACCATACGTTAGCAGGAGGCGGAATCCAGGCGTGCCTTCAAGAACTCGTGAATGGTCGCCTGCCCAGTAGGCTGGCGGCTGACCGATTAGTGTAACCGAGCCATCGAGCACAGCTAGGAGGACGGGGACTAAACACAGTCCAATCAATCTGCGGGTTTTCATGATATTATGAGAACGCTATAGCCGAACGTCAGCGGGCGGCGACGAGAGAGCTTCCATTTCCGAAACGCCTGATTTCGCCGCTCCGTTGCATCGGATTGATACTCATCATGTCCTTGTCAGAGCAAGCGGACCTGTCCAATACGGTCGATAACCGTAGAGAAGGTCAGATTGTGGCTGACCTCAACACAGCATGGTTCGTGGCTCAAAGCCCGCTTACTCAGAGAAAGACATGACGATGAAATTCTACAAACAACAGCACGAATACTACTGCGGAATCGATCTGCACGCCAACTCAATGCACGTCTGTGTCGTGGATCATTCCGGCAACAAGCACGTCCACAGAAACTTTGACACCAAGAAGCCAGACGATTTTCTCGCCGCACTCCAGCCGTTCCGGAAACGTGACCTCATCATTGGCTGTGAATCCACCTTCAACTGGTACTGGCTCGTCGACCTGTGCACGGTTCAGAATCTGCCGTTTCTGCTCGGCCACGCACTGTATCTCAAAGCCATTCACGGGGGAAAGACGAAAACCGATCGCATTGATTCCGAAAAGCTCGCCATGCTGCTGCGAGGCGGCAATTTTCCGACTGCCTACGTCTATCCAGCCGCTCTGCGAGACACGCGAGATCTGCTCCGCCGTCGCTGCACGATTGTACGTCGTCGATCGGCCACGATTGCACACGTGCAGATAGTCAACCATCAGCAGAACCTGCCCGCCTTTGAAAAGTCCATCAGCTACAAAGCCAATCGAATCGGCATTGCTGAGCGCTTCGAAGGAGACAGCTTGCAGCGCATGGTGAGTCTGGACGTTGATCTCATCGACTTCTATGACAAACAAATCCAGAAGCTGGATCTGTACCTCGAACAGCACGCGAAGATCGACGCGGCCGACACATTCTATCGACTGCAAAGCATTCCCGGAGTCGGTCGTATTCTCGCAATGACGATGCTGTATGAAATCCACGACATCCGCCGCTTCCCGACCGTGGGCGATTTTCTGTCGTACTCACGTCTCGTAAAGGGAACGAATTCTTCCGCCGGAAAGAGCTACAAACCGACCGGCAGAAAGATTGGCAACCTGCATTTGAAGTGGGCGTTCAGTGAAGCGATCACGCTGCTCAAACGCGAGTGCCCGCAGGCCAAAGCCTTCGCCGCAAAGATCGAAAAGAAACACAACAAGGCGCGAGCCAACACGCTGCTGGCGATTAAGCTCGGCCGCGCTGTCTACTGGATGTGGAAACGCAAAGCCGCGTTCGACCCAACCGTCTTTACGAAAGGATAAATCCCTCGGAACTCTGCGTTGCGGCGGCGTAAGCCGGTCGCATAACTGAGCCACGGAGCCAGGGATTACTAAAAATAATCTCGGGCACCAAACGCCGAGCACTTTCACTGCCGATGATCTCATGGGAGACCTGACCACTCAGGCCAGCCCGACCGGCAGTCTGCTCAATCGCGTCGCCGCTCACGTTTTTTGAACGGACACGTCGTCGCAACGCTTTTTGAATTCATCAATGCTGGATCAAATTACAACGAAAACAGGAACGAATCGCAAACCACAGAACCGGCCACGTCAAACCTCCGCTCAAGCTCAGCAAACGGGGGCCGCCCCATTCGTCTCGCCGTCGATCAGCCTCGAACCACGAAGGCTGATGCGACGGCGAGGCGAATGGGGCTCGCGGAACCAATTGGAAAAACACCATCCGCCACAACGGCGACTTCACTCGAAAGGAAGCACAACCAGAACACAGCCTCAACCCTTGGGGCCACGGATCGAACTGAACGATCAGATCAGTTGCACGCCACTGCGAACCGCCACATAACTGGACGCGTTGGAACTCACTCCTCTCCTTGCGGAGAAGAGCTGAGCAACGACAAGAGCCGCACTTTTTGAATGGACCAGTGCCGTCACGAATAATTTCTACTGCCGTCCAGGAAAATGGAGACCCCTTTTTCCCGGACACCGCATCGCCAGCGTCGGATTCTTTGAAATCGGCTTACGATTCGGCAGAGCGCCGACAGATGTTTGAAGCAACTCGATCGCTGCCGGTCGCGGCTTACGCCGCGAGACAAACAGCGACTGCCTTCACCTTAGAAATCAAGCAACCGCTCTCTGAACCCTTCAGCCTCGCCACCCGTAAACAGGGAAGCCGAAGCAGTACGATCGCGGGGAAAATTCACCCCTCGAAAAAATCTGCAGGTTTTACCGCGCTTCCGGTACGTACTGCTTGACTTCTAAGGACATACAGATGTTCGCATTTGCGTTTCTCTGCGATTCTATCGTAGCACTTTAGGGTTTTGTGCCGATCTCCTTTATCCAGTCGGGAACCGGGTGTAGACTTTCAACAACTCCAAGTGCAGAGTTGCTCTCAGAGCTAAGTTTCAGCGTTGCCGGATACCAGTACGAAAACAAGTTGCAATTT
>JANPHT010000379.1:0-7104 GCA_031424595.1 Planctomycetota bacterium | reverse complement strand
GTCGCTCGTCGCAGATTTGGAGACACCTGGGAACTCATTGCAGCAACCGCCGTCAGTCAACCGGATCCAAGAGCCGACGCCAGCCAGGCAATTTGCGGACTGATTGGAGAAGCCAGTCGTCATTCCCGTCAGCGCGAAGTTGACGAGAGCGAACGCCTTGCCGCTCCAACTCTTGCCGGAGTGACGTACTCAGTCCATCCTCTGACGGTCTCAGGCCGCTGGGAGTCCGCAGAATGGGCGGCAGTTTTTGAGTGGATGGACACCCGGCCGTCCGAAGTCGTTGAAAGCTATGTCGTGCAGATTTGTCGCCATGCGGCAACAGCATTTCGAAACTGCGATACGGCAACGCGAAACAGAGGCCGGTCGTATCTTCGCCGGTTCCGATCTGCGGTTCAGACCAGGCGCGTCCTGTTTGGCGGACTACTTACGTTGGCCGTCATTGTCTGTCTGATGTTCTGGAAGCTGGAGCTGCGGATCGAAGTGTCAGGCAGATTGGTCCCCTCGGAGCGATCATTTGTCTTTGCTCCGGAGGATGGAGTGATCACGGAAGTGCTGGTTGAGGATGGCTCAGCCGTCTCCAGAGGCAATCTATTGTGTCGGCTGCGCAATGAAGATCTGGAAATTCAGCTCGAAGGAGTTGATGGAGAAGTGGCCGCCACCACAGCCCGCCTCGCGGCGCTGGAGTCACTTCGAGGGGATCGCAGTCTCAACCAGGCGGGACTGTTGTCTGCGGAATACGCGGAGCTGAAGGTCCGCCTGATTTCCTTTGAGGCGCAGGCTGAGATTTTGAAAAGAAGGATGCAGCACCTGAACCTTGAGGCTGGAATGGATGGCCGGATTTATGGCGACCGTCTTCAGGAAATGCTGCGCGGCCGTCCTGTTCAAAGGGGTCAGTATTTGTTTGAATTGGCCAATCCAAAGCACGGCTGGCAACTGGATTTTCGAGTCCCTGAAAGTGACGCCCGCCACCTTGCGGACGCTCAGGCACTTTCACAGAACCCACTCCGCGTTTCTTATTCGCTCGAAACGGAACCGGAACGAGTGATGCAGACGTCGATTTCCCGGATCTCGGCATCCACTGACGTTGACGAATACGGACGACTGTCGACATTGGCAACCGCGATTCCGAACGCTGTGGAAATCAAGGATCCACGAACCGGTGCCGGGGTAGTCGGGCAGATTCATTGTGGCAGTCAATCGGCGGGATATGTGTTGTTTCGCAGGATTATTGAGGCCTTTCAGCGCGGATGGTGGATGTAGTCCGAACAAGGAAGCTGATGATGGATAACGTGAATAGTCGCCTGATACGAATTATGGGCACCCCCACCTCAGCTCAGCGGCGGCTGATGATTTGGCGACAGCAACGGCAGACAATCGCATGCGCTCTGCTGGTGATGTTGCTCATGGTGGAATTGCCCGCCAGTCAGTCGCGGGGCGATGACAGTGTACCTGCCGGTTCAATTGAGGCGCGGGACGTTTTTCTGCGAGTCAAGGAATCGGCAGAAGTGCCGGCCCTGGAAAGAGGTCAGCTGAAGGAAATTTCTGTTCAGCCGTCTGACACAGTGGAGTCGGGACAGATTCTGGCATTGCTGGATGACGTTGAATCCAAGCTCCACCTGGAGCTGGCGCGGCTTGAGCTGCAGATCGCTGAGAAAGACCACAGCGATTCTGTGACCGTCGATACAGCAAAGGCAACGCTGGAAGAAGGAAAGATGCTGTTGAGCCAGGCCGGCCTGGAATCCGAAGTCGCCCGCCTGATGGCTTCGAGTGACATCTCCATCAAGCAGGCGTTGAGCGGCAGTGAGGCCTCGAGGCTGGAACTGGAGCGAGCGATAGCGGCGCGAGAAGAGTTCAGCTCCAGTGTCTCCGAACAGCAGTTGGCCAGGTTAACGCTGGCCCGGGACCAGGACGTGTTGAAGCTGGAACTCGCTCGACACAACCAGTCGCTCGATGTCCTGAGAAGTCGCAGCAAGGAATCGCTTGTGTTGCAGCAGAAGGCCGCAGTCCTGCGACTTGAGCATTCCCTTGTCAAATCGGAACGAGAACTGGAAACCGCTGGTCTGAAGATTCGGAGCCTCCAGAAACAAGTTGCGATCGCCGAAGAACGCGTGGAGCGCCGAAAAATGCGGACTCCGTTCCCCGGGGTCGTCGTTGAAAAAATGCTCCATGCTGGCGAATGGGTGGAAATCGGTGAGTCGGTCCTGCGAATCATTCGCCTCGACACTCTGTACGTGGAGGGCTATGTTGAAGCGAAGCGGATCACACCAAATTTTCGCGGCAGAAAAGTCATTGTCCTTTGCTCAGATTCTGATAAATCGCAGAAGATCGATGGCGTCATTGTGTTCGTGAGTCCCGAAATCGATTCCGTCAGCCAGCAGGTGCAGGTTCGAGCCGAAATCAGCAACCCGGAATTCCTGCTTCGACCCGGTCAGCCGGTTCAGATGTGGATCAAGCCGTGAGCGTCAGTTCCTGCCGGCAGAATGGAATCCGAAATTCCATAACGTACATGGCAGTCGGACAGGACGGCGGGCCACAGCGGGAACTTCGATGACTAATCGGGAATCTCTCATGTCCACGGAACGAGTTCTTCAGGATCCGGTGATTCCCTGGCGATTGCGCGGTGACCTGCAGATTCAGGCTGGCGGAGCGGACTGCGTGACGACGTGGACGATCAAAGATCCGCTGCGACTTTCGTATTTCCATGCCGAGGCGGAAGAGGTCGCATTTCTTAAGCGACTGGATGGCCGAACTGCGCTGAGTACAATCATGGAGACACTCCGCAAACAATTTCCTTTGTCAGAGTTTTCGGAAAGTAATTTGCGACAGTTTCTGGCATCCGCCATCAACTGCGGACTGGTTCGAGCCTGTGTGCCGGGTCACAGCAACCGTTTGACGGACATCCGAAACCGTCAGGCGTCTCAGGCCATGTTGCGGCGGGCTCTGTCATTGCTGACGTTCCGTTTTCGGGGACTCGACCCGAATCGATTGCTGGGAATCCTGGACCGACTCTTTGGCTGGCTCTTTCAGATCCATTTTCTGGTAGTCGGTGTCGTATTCTGCGGCAGCGCCGGATTAGTGGTTTTCGCAAGGCGTGTGCAATTGCAACACGAGTTACCTGACCTGGGCAGTCTGCTGACCACCACGAATGTGGCGCTCCTGGTGCTGTCATTGCTGTTCGTCAAAATTCTGCACGAACTGGGACATGGGCTGACCTGCCGCCACTATGGCGGAGAATGTCATGAACTGGGATTGCTTCTGATTGGATTTATGCCGTTGCTCTATTGTGACGTTTCTGATTCCTGGCTGCAGCAGGATCGAAGAAAACGGATGCTGGTTGCGGCAGCAGGAATTGGCACAGAACTGTTCGTGGCATCCGCCGCGGCATTCCTCTGGGCGTACAGCCGACCCGGATTTCTGCATACATTCTTTCAGAACGTCATGATTGTCAGCTCGCTCAACACGGTGCTCATCAACGGAAATCCTCTGTTGAAGTACGATGGCTATTATGTGCTGTCGGATTGGATTCGAGTTCCAAATCTTTCCGCAGAATCCAGGTCGGCCGCGGTTTCGTTTCTCGACCGCGTTGTGCTGGGATTGCCGAGTGATTCACTCACGCGCCGCAAACTGGCTCATCAGTGTGGTATGATCATTTACGGTGCCGCTTCTCACGTCTATCGCATGACCATGCTCATCACGCTCCTCTGGATCATGAACAAGTCCCTGAAATTGTGGCGATTAGAATCAGTGGCGGCGACTCTGATCGTCAGCGTCGTTGCCGGAATTCTGATCACGGCTGTACGTGCCATTCGCGAACGAACCCGAATGGTGCTTGCTCGCGGTGACGAACGAAGACGCGTCGTGATCGGCCTGCTGTCCGCTGGCCTGCTGGTCGTGGCCCTGCTGACGATACCACTGCCCTATTCGGTGAAAGCGCCCTTCACATTCACTCCTGGCGTGAGCACACCCGTGTTTGTCCTTGAGGACGGCCGTATCCAGCCGAAAGTTGCCATCGGCCAGGAGGTCCGACAGGGAGATGTCATCGCCGTCCTTGTGAATGACGATCTTGAGTCGGAAATTGTCAAGGTCCGGGGAGAACTCCAGCTGTCGGAGGTGCGGTCCAGAAATCTGGCAACTCAGCGGTCGTCCAACCCGGAGGCAGCGAATGCGCTCCCGTCCGCCGAAAAAGCCATTCAGTCACGCAGCGCCAAGGTCAACGTCCTGCTGAAGAAAGAACTAAATCTTACGGTCGTCAGCCCGGTGGATGGGTCGATCCTTCCTGCCAGGAACCGCCCTCGTCCGCCTGTGCAACATCGAGAAGGAACTTCGTGGTTTGGCCAGGCGTTGAGTCCGACGAATCGCTCAGAATGGATGCTGCGACAGACATTGCTCTGCTGGGTTGGTCAGCCGGACGACCTGCGGGCCACGTGCCTGCTTCCGGAGGAAGATATCGAGCTGATCGAAATTGGCGCGGAGGTTATTCTCACATTCTCTTCGCTGCCATCGGTTCCACTAAATGGTGTCGTCACCTTGAAGAAGAACCTCCCCGAGACAAGCGTTGACCGTGAACTTGTTGTGAATCGAATGGTGGCTGTCAATAGTTTTGAGACAAACCGGCCGACGCAAACGCTGGTCGCTGTCTCCGTCGCCCTGAATCCCGATCAAATGATCTCACTGCCTCCCTTGTACAGCACAGGTTATGCCAGTATTCGCTGTAAGCCCGTGTCGTTGCTTCGCCGAAGCTGGAGATTTGTCTGTCACACGTTTTCGTTTGATCGTTGAGTCAACCTGCGCTCATTTCTTTGCTGGCAAGCAGGAGTTGCAGTAAGCATCAATGCCGAAGCTGTGGCAGGTCGGACAGTCCGGCAGTGCCGTAACACAGGAATTCGGGCATTTGGCGATTGCAAGATATGGCAGGAACGCGATCGTGGTCGCAAAATGTACCGATGACACAGCGGTTGTCATACATCCTCGAGACCGCCCGCAACGTTCAAGATTTGGATCTTCAAAATACAGCGGATGATGAATCAGCGTATGTGTGTTACGTGATGGACGCCGGACGCCGTATGGTGCTGCCAAATAATATCCTGGTGTCGAGTCACTGAGGTAAGCACACGCTTCGTTGGGTTCCGGCCGCTTCAGCTCAACTGATCCCTTGCTTGTCGTTGGCGGATTCGTACTCAGCCCAGCGATCCTGATGCTCGAAAGCGGTTGGAAACAACTGCTGATCTCCATTCCTCCCGGAGGATTGCAGACTGGGGCTGGCGAGATACTCCTGAAGGTCTCTTTCAATGTTCTGGGTGTCGACTCTCCGGCATGGGCTTCCTGCATGGCAACGGTTCGATGCCACGAGGACGACACAGGGTCAACACTTCCTCTTCCGTCAGATTTCACCAGGGAGTTGAGTTCATCCAGATAAGTGGCTGCCATGGCCCGAGACTGGTCCTGTTTAGCGGTCTCAGCAGATGCAGGCTTGGCAAACAACCATGAGGAGGATTCGCCAATTATCAATTCGTCCAGTTCCGTCAAGTAGCTGCGATCAGACGCTTCCGTTGTCGCTCCAGCACCACGCAATTGTTGGTACTCGGCCGTAAAATCCAAATCCGGCTTGCGGGATGGTGCAGCCACCGCTGAAACCAATTTCACGCCACCGTCACTATTTGGCAGTCGGGCTCGTCCAGAGTTGTCCGGCAATTCCGCCCCATCGGTGCTCCTCAGCGAAGCTTGTCCGGCAATGTAGGAGGCTTCGGAAATGTCGGTAGTTTCTGGAAGACGTGATCCATTATCGGCGTTGCTCAGCGAAGCTCGACCGGAATCATCGGACGAACTGACGTGTTCAGTATCGTTGGCCAAGGATGCTCGACCTGTGGAATCCTGTGCAGAATCAATGACAGTTTCATTGGAATCCGCTGCAACCTTAACGAAATCGTCGGCAAACACTGTCGCTTGACTGCTCAACGCGATAAGTGGCAGCCAGAAGCTGTTCGTTACCGCAAATGCCGCGATCAGCCGAAATCGAATGCGAAGCGTCCATGCACGCATTTTTGCCACCCCTGCAAGTGAGAACATGTTTGGGTTGGGACAATATCAATTTGTCCCACCTGTATCGATTTCGACGAAACGTCCGTCCGGAATTGTGCCAAACTGTTGTGCGGAGTGGTTAAGTCCGCAACATACGACCGGCAATCGACCAAACTTGCTGTAATCTGCCTTGTCGTTACCACAGGAATATTCTTCCATTTTCACCCATCCTTCGACTGCTTCTTTACCCAGATGCATTAGAAACCTTATCTTGGGAATGGATTCGTTCGATCCTGGTAGGTAGCCAACGCTGCCTTCAGAGTCATGCTCCCAGCTTTTCTTGCTCGTGTACATTCGGAGTTACCCGTCACATGCCGTCCTTCCGAATTGTAGAGAAACTTAGACTGATGCTGTCCCGTCGGAGTGTGAAGATCGGCAAAAAGCCGCGATCACTCCGGTTGATGCAACTCGAAGATCGGAGAATGCTCAACGGTGCATTTGCGATCGTGGGAAGCACTCCGAATGCTAACCTTAATCTGACGGGAATTGACAACGCCGCCGACGTGCAGCTCTCAACAACCAGCTTTGACTTTGGTGCCGGGAACGTCGGCGCAGTGCAGATCACTCTGACTGGTGATGTTTGGGGTGGAGTCAGCGCAGCGGGAATCGATGTCAGCGGCAACTCTCTCACGGTTGACAAGACGATCTTTAATAATCTCTCGATCGTGGGTGGTGATGATATTTCTCAGGTTATCGCCGTCAACGCTGAATTAGTGCTGACAAAATTCACGATTGACAACAGCGCAGCCACCGGTACTGGCCAGGTGTTGCTCACGCATACTGCGAACGATTTTGATACCATTTCGATCCTGACTAAGGGGGACGTTCAGATCCAGGATCTTGACGACCTGGCAATCGTCTCAATCGACGCGACTGCGGCAAATATTTCTATCACTGCCGGCGCCGGCGCTTCCGTTATCGGTGCCATCACTGATAGTGACCCGGGTTCAGATGCCACCGCCAATCTGGTCACAACGGGAACTGTCACGCTGATCGCCGAGACCGGCATTGGCTCAGCCGGCGGCG
>JANPHT010000378.1:0-1461 GCA_031424595.1 Planctomycetota bacterium | reverse complement strand
GCCCGACAGCATCAAGCGGCCTGGGCCGCGCATTTTAAGTTGCCGGTCGAGTTCACCAACACCATCGGCATGAGGTTCCGGCTGATTCCACCGGGCGAATTCCTGATGGGGAGTACGGCCGAGGAGATCGAAGCGGAGTTGAAGCGGCCTGAGCTAATTCAACAATTACATTTCTGGCGCACGCCTATAGAGAGCGAGGGGCCGCAGCATAAAGTGGTTCTCACAAATCCGATCTACGTCGGGGTGACTGAGGTGACACAGACGCAGTACGAGCTGGTGATGGGGACGAACCCGTCGCAATTCTCGTCCACGGGTGAAAGAAAAGAGGCAGTCGCCAACCTGGAGACCGGCAATTATCCTGTGGAAACGGTGAGCTTCAACGAATCAGTTGAATTCTGCGCCCGACTGAGCCATCACGAGCAGTTGGAGCCGTTCAACGTCCGTTCCGATCAAACGGTGATAGCGTTGGAAGGGACCGGCTACCGACTGCCAACAGAGGCGGAATGGGAGTTTGCCTGCCGGGCCGGGACTACTACGCGGTTCTGGAGCGGTGATGAGAACGAGGACCTGATTCAGGCTGGCTGGGGCTCCAGTAACGCTGGTGACCGCACGCATGCTGCTGGCGAGTTGAAAGCCAATTCGTTCGGATTGTCGGACATGCACGGTAACGTGTGGGAATGGGTGCAGGACGGCTGGGATCCAAAGTTCTATGGGCAGTTTCAAGAGAATGTCGCAACGGACCCATTCAGCCCACTTTCCGCCGGCACCATGCCAATGCGCCGGGGCGGAAGTTTTATGCAAGTCCCGGAGTTGGTCCGCTCGTCGAGTCGCCTCCTCTATCACACGGACGCCGAGATGGGATTCCGCGTGGTGTTGGTTGCCGAGGGTTTGCGTGTCAGTGGTCCAGGTGACTCGCCACAGAGTAACAACCGCAATCAATCCGAGGTCCCCGCCAATACCCAGGCTACACCTGACCCGGCCCCCTAGTTTTACGCTGATGATTTCGTCAAGGCCAGGGTTGTCGTTGCGATAGTTCGTTGTGACCGTTTTCCACACACTGCTTTGCGTAGCCTCGATCAGTGACGTAAAGGCGATCCGGTTCCAGCGTGACTTCCAGCATCGCTCGTTCGTCGTATGGTCCGCCTCCATCGGGAGTCACGTCAATGCGAGTCGGCACACCGCGCAGCAGTTCGAAAAGTGTGTGCAGTCGCCACTTGACCATGCCACTGCCGGTGTCTGCTTTTCGAAAGGAAGCTTCCATGATTCGCGGCAACGCGGCGATGAGCGATCCTTCCACGAGTGTGATAGTGTGGTTGATGTTCTGCAGACGTTATCCTGAGCCAGCGGCTGTTGCTGTTGCCCGAGTTCTCCGATGATGTCCTTCAGGCGTTCCGCATCGAACACCGTGGTGGATTCGGACAACGATCCGAGCGACGCACGAGCACAGCCCAACTTGGCCTG
>JANPHT010000377.1:0-1360 GCA_031424595.1 Planctomycetota bacterium | reverse complement strand
CCGCAATCTGCTGTTCTCGGAGCAGGTTCAGCGTGATTGAAGAGAAAATCTGGACGCGTCCCGCCGCTCCGCAAACGGCGAATTCCTCGGACACAGGGGAGGACACCATACTCCAGACGGCCTGTCCGGAATGACCGGACTTCACAGGTTCAAGAGACGTCCGTGCCTTCAGGTAGCGATACGCAAAGTAACGGCTGCGATCGAATGATGGTTCCGTTTCCCCATCCGGTGGCTGGTTGTGGATCGCCAGCAGCCGACTGGCGGCAGCGGGATCGCCGTTGCGCATCAGGTCGCTGGCAAGGTTCAGATCCTGCACGAAGTTCAGTTCGTCAGCCATCTGTAAATGTCGTTCAGAATCCTCTCTACTGTGAGTTTCCGACGCGACCGCGGCATCGAGTTCTTTCACCTTTAAGCTCAGTTGCCCGTTCCGCGTGGTCAGTTCCTGGTCAAGTCGTGAAAGGGCTCGAGTGTATTGCCCCCAGAAGACCGCGAAACCCAACAGACCGGCTGTCAGTGCCCCCAGACTGGTCGCAAGCAGCGGTTGTCGCTTTGACCATTTGACCAGCCTGCCTATCGTTCGGGTTGGCTTAGCATGCACAGGTCTTCCGGAAAGGAACCGATCCAGTTCGTCGACCAGATCCAACGCCGAGGCGTAGCGATGTTCCGGCAGCTTTTCCAGGCAACGGAGACATACCGAACACAGATCTCTGGGAATGGAGGGATCGATCGTTTGCGGCGACACCGGATCCGTATCAACAATCTGTCGCAGTGTTTCGGCCGTTGAGGCTGATGAAAATGGCGGTCGACCGGTCAGAAGCGTATAAAGAACGGCGCCCATCGCATACACATCGGACTGCGCTGTGGCCGCCGTCGTGGAATTGCGGATGACTTCCGGTGCCATATACCGGGGCGTCCCCAGCATTGTGATGGACAGGGAATCGGTTCCACCGGCCGCCAGCAGTTTTGCCAGTCCAAAATCGGCGAGGCGAGGTTGATAGGGAAACTCTTCGATCCCGTTAGTGGGGTCCGGAAACAGCAGCACATTGCCTGGCTTGATATCGCGATGAATAATTCCGCTGCAGTGGCTGTAGTGGACCGCTTTAGCCAGCTCCCGCACAATCATGGCAGCCAGTTTCGGTGACGGTGGGTTGTTGCGGCTATTCAGCCAGCATTCCAGATCGGGACCTTCACACAACGCCATCGCGATATAGGGGATCTCTCCGTCTCCCCCGGTCTCAAAGACCTGCACGATGTTGGGATGGTCAAGCTTGGCAGCGGCACGCGCTTCATTCAGGAAGCGTTGCCGCAGACCGGGATCAGGAAGGCTCATCGGCCGCGGAATCTTGATGGCCACCAGGCG
>JANPHT010000376.1:0-24828 GCA_031424595.1 Planctomycetota bacterium | reverse complement strand
TGCTGCTGTCTGACCCATTATCTCAAACTTTGATCAGTGATGCGCCTCGTGCGCATGTCCATGTCCATGATCCACAACGGCGGCTTTCTTCTTTCGCTTCACGTAGCCCGGTCGCTCGGCTAGTTCAGCTTCGCGAAGATTTGCACTGATCGTTCCCCAGGCTGCGAACAGTCCAAGAGATCCGACAAACAGCCACCATCGGCTGAACTCAAAATGCATGCAGAACATCACCATGACAAGATTGGCAAGTGACAGCGGAATCATCACTTTCCATGCCAGTTCCATCAGTTGGTCAAAGCGAAAGCGAGGGATTGTCCAGCGGAGCATGATCATCAGGCAGATAAATGAAAATGCTTTGCCACAAAGAATCAGCAACTTCACCAGCCACAGACCGGGATATACGCTTGTTGCTTCTGCCAGGAACGGCAGATGCCATCCACCGAGAAACAAAATCGACGTCAGAAAACTGATCGTGATCATGTGCGTATACTCGCCCAGGAAAAACAACGCCCATTTCAGCGCGCTGTACTCTGTGTGCCAGCCGCCGACAAGTTCCTGTTCGCATTCGGCAAGGTCGAATGGCAGTCGGTTAGCTTCTGCCAGTGACGCTGTGAAGAACATCAATGCGGCCAACGGCTGGAACCAGATATTCCACGCCATCAAACCACCCTCCGTCTGTCCGGCCATGATCTTTTCGAGATTCAGAGTGCCTGACATCAGCGCGAGGCCCAGCACCGACATACCGAGCGGAATTTCATAGCTCACGACCTGAGCACTCGCTCGCAAGGCACCAAGAGCGCTGTACTTGTTGTTCGAAGCCCAGCCGCCGAGCACGATACCGTAAACACCAAGGCTGCCAATCGCGAAGACAAAGATGATGCCGATGTCGATGTTGGGAGCAATAATGAAGCGGATAAACGAAGGAATAGTAGAGTCGTTGACAGGCCCAAACGGAACCACCGCAAACGCCATCATGGCCGTGAAGACCGACAGAGCCGGGGCCATCACATAAAGCACTTTATCGACATGCGGCGGAACAACATCCTCCTTAAGCAATAGCTTGATGCCGTCGGCAAGCGGCTGAAATAACCCCATCGGACCGACTCGATTTGGCCCGATGCGGTCCTGCATCCACGCAGACAACTTGCGTTCCAGCAGAATCAAATAGTTGCAGACCCCCGGAATCGCCCCAACGACGACACCAATGGTCAAAAGAGTAATCAAAATTTCTGGCATATGTTAATCCTCAACTGGCGAGCGGCAGGGAGTCGGCCCTCCAGGCCTTTGGCGAATCTCCGGGAGGGCGGACACCCTGCCGTTCGCCAATGTTTTCTTTAAACTGTCTCGGCCACAGGCTCATCCAGTAAAACACCCGAACTCTTCAGTTCCCCACTGCTGATTCCAGCCAGCGCTGGTATGGAAGCAGCAATTTCCTTCCGAAGAGCATCCGACTGAACGAGACCCTGACGTTCTGCAAGTTCCCACAGCAATCGACCGTCAGGACGAGTCCCATCAGGGCCTCGCACCGAACGCTGAATCAACTGAGCAAGTCCCTTGTGATTGACGAAGATCCCTTCCCGCTCAACGAATGTTCCCGATGGCAGGACATGAGTCGCATGTTTCAAGACGGCAGACGACAGGATATCCTGCACAATCACAGTTTCGACTTTGCTGAACGCTTCAGCCTGTATATCGCTGATCCAGCCATCCGGGTCACCACCCACCAGATACACAGCACTGAATTGGCCTGTCGATGAAAGGCGCAAGAGTTCTTCGAATGGCATCACATCGCCGGAAAAGTGATTCAGCACAGCCTCAACGCCCGCTCGGTTAGGAGCTTTCTCCGCGCGGATCGTAAACTTCGCAGGCTCAACAGAATTGCCCTTGATATCTTTCGGGAAGTGCTCATCCTGGCCTTCGACCCTCACCGGACCCAGTGCCAGAGTCACGTTCGCCGTAAGTCTTTTCAGGAATCCTGCCAGCAGATAGGCTTCTTCCACTGTCATCCAGGGAGAAAGAACCGCCGCAACCTTGCCCTTACCTTGAGCAGCCTTTTTCAAAGCAGTTCGCGCCGACGCAAGCACCGCATCGAAGTCGCTGGACGTCACATGACCGTTGGATCGAACTTCCGGTGAAGCCAATCGCTGCTCCGAATGCGTGTACTTCCAGCCAAATCGCCCTTCGTCGCACATGAAATGCCCCTGAGCCTTTTCGTTGGCACGCGGCGTCAGGCGGTAAACTCGTTCTTCGTTCTGATCGACATGAATACTGCAGCCCGTGCTGCAGCCTGGACATACGGAGTCTTTGCTCTTCAGCCACCAGACTCGTTGCTGGTACAGGAAATCCTTGCTGCACAATGCTCCGACCGGACAAAGATCCACCACGTTGCCCGCCAGCGGATTGTTCACTGGATGGCCTGGAAAGATGTCTATTTCTTCATGCGATCCGCGGCTGACAACCTGCAGTTCAGAGGAGCCCGAAACCTCTCGCGTAAATCGCACGCAGCGAGTGCACATGATGCAGCGGTCGGTAAACAATGTGATCTGGTCGCCGATGTATGTCTTGTCCGGCTTAATATTCTTAGGTTCATTCAGACGGCTATAACCTCGCCCATAGTTGAAACTGTAATCCTGAAGATAGCATTCGCCCGCCTGATCGCAGGTTGGGCAGTCAAGCGGATGATTCAGGAGCAGATATTCCAGAGTCGCCTTCCGCGCATCCTTCACCTTCTGGCTGTCAGAGATAATCACCGTGCCGTCTTTGGCAGGAGTCTGACAACCCGGCACCAGCTTCGGCTGCATCGCCACAGTACCGTCAGGCTTCTTGTCGCCGACTTCGACCAGGCACATACGGCAGCTCGCCACGACCGACAGCGCCGGGTGCCAGCAATACGCAGGGATCTCCACTCCGACCTTCGCTGCTGCCTGAATACAGTTCAGCCGCTCGCTCGCGCCGATTTCAACTTCTTTACCGTTTACAGTCACCGATGCCATGATCTACCCTAGTTTTCAGTTTCAAATCTGAAATCTGAAATTTCCAAATCTCTCAATGCACTTCCATCAGTTGCTGAGCGGACGTTACCGTCGCTCGTTTGCTGTTGATGTATTCTTCGAAATCGCCTCGGAACTTGCTGATCGCGTTTTTCACCGGCCAGGCAGCACCGTCAGACAACCCGCAGATCGTCGTACCCGGAATGATGCCCATAGATCCCGCCACTTCCATCAGCAGGTTGAGGTCTTCCAGTCGCCCCTGCCCCGCTCGAATACGAGTCAGAATCTTAGTCATCCACGCTGTGCCTTCTCGACACGGAGTACACTGTCCACACGATTCATGTGACATGAACCGGCAGCAGTTGAACAACACATCCACCATGCTTGTCTGATCGTCGATAACAACCACAGCCGCGGTACCAAGTCCCAGGCAACCGACCTTGCCCGGTCCGGCAAAGTCCAGCTTCGTATCGAACTCATTCTCCGACAGGAACCCCATGCTGATCCCGCCTGGCACAATCGCTTTGGCCTTGCGACCCTTCCAGACTCCCCCAGCATGCTCTTCGACCAGTTCACGAGCCGTCACGCCCAGCGGAAGTTCCACACAGCACGGCTTATTTACGTGCCCACTGACGCAGTACAGCTTCGGACCGTAGCTGCCAGGATCGCGCGGATTGTTCGGATCCGGTGGCACACCGATCGACTGAAACCATTCCTTACCGCGATACAAAATGTGAGTCACGCAGCAGAGCGTTTCGACGTTGTTCACAATCGTTGGCTTGCGGAACAAACCTTCGATGGCAGGGAACGGCGGCTTAATGCGAGGCCAGGCTCGTTTGCCTTCGAGGCTTTCAATCAGCCCTGTTTCCTCACCACAAATGTACGCGCCAGCTCCGCGATGCAGAACAATATCGAGATTGAATCCTGTACCCTTAATATTCTTGCCGAGCAATCCAGCGGCGTAACACTCTTTAATCGCCGCATCGAGCGTTCGATAGCTACGACCATATTCGTATCGAAGATAAAGGTACGCGCTGTTTGAACGAATCGCATGACAGGCAATGATGATCCCTTCGATCAGCTGATGAGGATCCTTTTCCATCAGAATGCGGTTATTAAACGTTCCCGGTTCGCTTTCGTCGGCGTTAATACACAGATAAATCGGCCCTGGATGATCCTTGGGAAGGAACGTCCATTTCAATCCGCAGGGAAACCCCGCACCGCCTCGGCCGCGCAGACCGGAGTCTTTCACGATGTTTGTCACATCCGCCGGAGCCATGCTCAGGATGTCGTTGATCCGTGCGTAACCGCCATCGGCCATGTACGACTTCAGCGACGTACTGTCCGGCTTATTGATGCGAGCAAAAAGAACCGGTTCGAACTTAGCCACAACTGTCCTCACAACTTCTCAATCAAGGCCGACACTGATTCAGCATTCATATCCATGTGACATTCATCATCGACCAGAATACACGGAGCCCCTTCGCAGGCACCGAGACACTCCGCAAACTCCAGAGTCACCTTGCCATCCGCCGATGTTTCACCCGGATGAACATGGAACTTATTACACACTTTTTCAAGCACTTCTTCACCACCGCGAAGCATGCAGGAGATACTTCGGCACACCCAAATGCGATGCTTTCCCAGAGAGTGCTTTTCGTCTTTGAAGAAGTTGTAGAACGACATTGTGTCGTGAACTTCTGACGGATGCAGTTCCAGCATCGCGGCAATTTCCACGATCGCCTCGGTCGACACCGCCCGCATTTCGTCATGCACCATGTGCAACGCTGGCAGAGTGACAGCTCGTTTGTTCGGATATTTTGGAAACTCCTGGCGGATACGCTCTCGGAGTTGTTCACTGAGAACACTCATTTCCCACAGCCCCTGGTTTAGCGGTCAAGCTCCGCAGCGATGATGTTCAGACTTCCCAAAACAGCCACAACGTCACTCAGCTGATGATTTTTGATCATGTGAGGGAACATCGAGAAGTGAATAAATGACGGTGGACGAGTCCTCGCCCGGTACGCTCGAGTCTCTGCATTGCCGACAATAAAGAATCCCAGTTCTCCATTCGGCGATTCCGTCGCCGCATAGACCTGCTCGCGAGGAACTTCGTAGCCCTTGTTGGGCATAATCACTTCAAAGTGCTGAATCAGCCCTTCGATACTTCGATACACCGATGGCTTCGCAGGGAGGACCATATCGCTGTCCACAGCAATATTCACGGGCCCTGACGGGATGTTCTCAACCGCCTGTTCGATGATTTTCAGGCTTTCCAGCAGTTCCCGCATGCGCACCAGATATCGCGAATAGCAGTCGCCGCCCGTGGAACAGACCACATCAAAATCCAGATCTTCATAGGCCAGATAGGGCTCATCACGGCGAATGTCGCGCTCAATCCCACTTGCTCGAGCCATCGGCCCGCTGGCTCCAAAATTGACCGCGTCTTCAGGGCTGAGATACCCAATTCCCTTGGTTCGATCGACGAAAATTCTGTTCTTCGTTAACAGTCGATCGACTTCGTCGTAAACCTTTGGAAACTCGCGGATGAATTCGCGAACGCTGTTCACCCAGTCAGTATTGACATCAAATAGAACTCCGCCCACGCGCGTGTAGCTGGTATGGAATCGCTGACCGGACGCCATTTCAACAATGTCGTAAATATGCTCTCGCTGCTGGAAGAAATATAGAAACGCGGTGAAACCACCAAGATCCAAAGCCGTCGTGCCCAGATTCAGCAGGTGGTCATGCATACGCATCAATTCAGCAAGGATCGTTCTCAGGTACTTGCAGCGAGGCGTCAGTTCAATATTCAGCAACTTCTCCACCGCATGGTGCCAGGCGATTTCATTGGCTAACGGAGACAGGTAATTCATCCGATCGACGATGGTCACATACTGGTTGAAATCCAGATGCTCGCCAAGTTTCTCGAACCCACTATGCAGGTAGCCGATATATGGCACCGCATTAATGACGCGCTCACCATCCAGAGTCAGTACCAATCGCAGCGTGGTGTGAGTTGCCGGATGTTGAGGCCCGAAGTTGAGCGTCCAGACATACTCACGCTCGGCCGATTCAGCTTCCAGATTGTCAACAGCAGATAAAGGCATCAGTAGAAGCCAGACAACAGAGAGAATGAAGAACTCAACCTGAACGATAAATAACTCGCCGACTCTGGTATCGCCCTAAAACGAAAGGAGACACCGATGACCGCCACCACAATACTTAAAAGCTAACTCCCCGATCGCGTGATCACCGGGAAATTATGGCGTTCCCCGCGTCCCTTCAGCGGATAATCTTTCCGCAACGGAAACGCAGCAAACTCTTCCGGCATAAGAATTCGACGCAGGTCCGGGTGACCATCAAACTCAATCCCGAACATGTCATACACTTCGCGCTCCATCCAGTCGCACGATCGCCACAGCGAATACACCGAAGGAAGCGTCAAGTCGGGAGGATTCACTGATGTACGCACAATCAACCGTTCGCCCGTCAACACATTCAGCAGCATGTAAACCACACCAAAGCGATCAACAGCCCCTTCATACTCCAGGTAATCCACCGCTGTTAAATCCACCAGCATGCTGAATCCGTGATCGGATTTCAGGCAACTCAGGATTTCGAACAACTTCTCCGCCGGTACATCCACGCGACGGTTGTCTCGGAAACGGCTTTCAGTCAACTCGGCCCCGAATCTCTGCTGCAGCACAGACAACTCAACCATGATTGCCGGCTCCTCGCTTGATACCCGCAGGAGTCATCGCCGCAGAAAAACCACCCAGCTGGACCAGATTTGCATCCTGAATTCGGTAGCGCTCCTCGGATTCAAACGGCTCAGGGCCCATTGGGGTATCACGAGCCATGAATTCCTTACCCATAACAGTACCAGTCCGACGAACTTTTGCCTGCATATCCATTACCGCAGCAATCAATTGCTCTGGACGAGGCGGGCAGCCAGGAACGTACATGTCCACGGGAATGAAACGATCGACACCCTGCACCACTGCGTAAGTATCAAACACTCCACCAGAGCAGGCACAAGCCCCCATCGAGATGCACCATTTTGGCTCGGGCATCTGCAGCCAGATTCGCTGCAAGACTGGCAACATCTTCATGACGACGCGCCCAGCCACAATCAAGAGATCGCACTGGCGCGGACTGAATCGCATCACCTCCGCGCCAAACCGAGCCAGATCGTGCCGCGACGCCGCTGTTGCCATCAGTTCAATGCCACAACAGGCCGTCGCAAATGGCATTGGCCACATGCTGTTAGACCGCGCCCAGTTAGCTGCTGCATCCAGCTTTGTCAGAAACACATTTTCCGGGAGACCTACCGCCATCGAAACACTCCCTTCCGCCACGCATAAACCCAAGCCAGTGCAAGAGTTGCCATGAAAACAAGCATTACTCCAAACACGGTGTCCCGCAGTTCTGGCGGAATTCCCAAATCACTATAGGCGCTGACAGCCCAAGGATACAAAAACAGCAACTCGACGTCGAAGACGAGAAAAAGAATCGCCACAAGATAGAACCGAACATCAAAAGGCTGCCGAGCATCTCCCACCGGATCCATGCCCGATTCATAGGGCATATCTTTGACAGGAGTATGCTTCCTTGGCCCCAGCAGGTGTGCAAGTAGAAGGTTCGTAATCACAAACCCAACAAGGATCGCACCGTAGACGAACAGTGGAGGAAGATTGGGAAGATCCACGTCAGGTCCTCTCAGAACATATTTTCACCGGCTCCGCCGTCTGCGGAGTATCTCAGTCCGAGGAATATGCTCAATCACCTACTGAATCAAGCCCAACGGCTTCTGGACATGGAATCATCTCGCTTTCGGAAATCATCGTGCGTCTGAATTTCATCTTGAACTCATGAAAAACCCGCCTGTACAACGCCCCGCTCGGGGAATGGCCCGGAACAAGTCACAACGGTGTGGCAGACGCAGGCTGGCAAAATGGGGCGGCGAAATCACCAAGCCACCAAATCCATTGTCGGCCACGGCTCTTGCTCGCTGCTGAGCGTCACGCTACTGCACTGAACACGGCTTGCCATCCCAACTTTGATTGAGCGACAGCTCTCTCAACGCTGATTCGAAAATCTCACTCATTCACCGAACGAGACATTTCGGGAACAACATTCACAACCATCCGCCCGGATTCACCAACGCCCCCATTTTCACCAGTCTTCGGAAGCTAAGAACCGCTTTTCTGGAAAAACGCGGAGCCCAAAATTCAAGTTATTGGCGTTGACCCATTTGGCCGCTTCGACCGAGACTGCCTCGACTATGAATGTAGATAGGTCTGCTTCGCTGTTAGAACAATCCAACTCCGAGGCTTTCACGCAGCGCGAGAACTTCGCTGCCGTCGCACGTATGGCGACAAAGGGAGTTGAGGCATGAGTGCGGTTGAGGCGAGTGTTTTGTGCCAGTCACCAACAAAAATAGTACAGAGGAAATCTCGACTGCTGAAAGCGGGGCGGTACTCAGTACTGATCGAGATCTGCTTAACAATCATCGCCTGCTTCACCATTCTGCGAATTGGAATGCTCGCGGCGTTCAGTGAATCGTCACTTCCCGGAATCTGGGAATGGACTGTTGTCCTCTGGACGGGATTTCGATTCGATGTCCTGGTGACGCTTTGCTCTGCTTTTCCCCAACTCGTGTTTTTGTCACTGATCCAGAATCCGCGAAAGATGGGTCGCTTCGTGCAGGCCTGCCTTGAGGTGCAGTGGATCAGCGGCTACATAGTTTTGTTGACGGTATTGATTTCCGAATGGCTATTCTTTGATGAGTTTCGCTCAAGGCTGAATTACATTGCCTTTGAGTATCTGGTCTATCCAACAGAAGTTTGTTGCAACATCTGGGAGTCCTACCAAACAGGTAAGCTTATCACCGTCGTTGCCATTATTGGAGTGGCTGTTTACGCATTCATCCGGGAGCGATATCTTCACCGACTCTCTGATACGCTTCCAGCGAAGCAACGAGGGATGATCGTGCTTGCGACAGCGGGCCTCATTCTCGGACTAGGTTCATCGACATCGATGTCCAGCAGCCAGGTGACGAATGATCGCACGGCGAACGAATGCGCAGCCAATGGGATCTATAGTTTTGTCTACTATGCGTGGACGTGTCGTTTTCATTTCGATGATTTCTACCAGACAACAACCACAGCTGATGCAATCGCTCGGTCAAGAGCGACCGTGCAAGCCGAAGGTAGCGATTTCATCTCGAATTCCGCTCATCCACTTGATCGCTTCGTAACGACGAATCGAGAACAACGGAATGTTAATGTCGTCCTGATTCTTGAAGAAAGCCTGGGCTCGAATTTTATTGGCGCACTTGGGGATGATCGAGGTCTCTCCCCGGAGTTTGATAAGCTCTGCAAAGAGGGTCTCCTCTTTGACAATTGGTATGCGACGGGAAATCGCACGGCTCGAGCACTGGAAGCCGTTACAACGTCACTCCCTCCTTTGCCGACCGAATCAATTCTGAAACGAGATCACTCCACGAACATATTTACCCTCGCCGACGTTCTCGCTGCACGAGGCTACGAACGAATGTTTGTCACAGGAGGAAGAGGGCTATTTGATGGCGTCAGGTCCTTCATGACCTCCAACGGCTTCAATCACTTCGTGGAACAGAGTGATTTCAACGATCCGACGTTCACAAATGCATGGGGAGTTTCGGATGAAGACATGTTCCACAGAGCTGTTGAGGAGATGGACAATTTCCACGACAGGAAAAAGCCGTTTTTTGCCACACTGCTGACTGTCTCAAATCATCGGCCGTTTACGTATCCCTCGGGACGAATTTCGAACGGCGAGCAATCTCGTGAAGATGCTGTGCGTTATGCAGATTGGGCGATCGGCGATTTCTTTCGAAGTGTCCGCGAAAAGCCCTATTACAAGAATACGATTTTTGTCGTGATGGGTGATCACGGTGCGCGAGTTTATGGCAGCCAGCTTTTCCCAGTTGATTCCTATCGAGTCCCGGTGCTGGTGATCGACCCATCCCGGACTTCGTCGTCCAGATGCAATACGTTGGCAAGCTCTCTCGATGTCGCACCCACGATTATGGGATTACTGGGAGGAAACTATCGCAGCGTCTTCTTTGGACGCGATGTCCTTTCACTGCAACCTGCCCGTGGGTACGCGATTATGCAGCACAATCACGAACTCGCGCTATTGGACTCGAGGCATCGCCTGACGGTACTCAGTTCCGGAAAACGAGTCTTCAGTTTTACGGTCGATCCGAAAACGTACGAACTCACTCCGGCCACAGTCACCGATGCGAATGATGCAACGAATTTGATGGCCCTGTTTCAAACTGCCAACCGCCTTTACTACGGCGATCAATGTCATCCCGATTCGGCCGTGGTTTCGCCCCGGCTTGTCTCGAGATAATGAGCACACGGGAGTTCAGGAACGGAGAACACAGCCGTTGCAGCCTCAAGAGTCGATACGAAACTCTGCGTTAGATCCTGATCTTATGCCAACGACAATTGAACTGGCGGAAAAGCGATTTTTCCCACTAAAATCCCGGTACTTCGAATGGTGGTTGGTACGGAAAACTTTCATAAGATCAGAAAAATGACGAATACAGACCAACCGGCGCCATTGCAGCACATGTGCCCAATCCTTGGGAGAGTCACGCCCACCTCGCCAACACAGTTTTCTTGCGGAAAGTGGCAAATTGTGCGTTGTACAGAAACCGGTTTTGTCTTTCTGGCAAACCCGCCGTCGTACCAGCAACTCGAAGTTGAGCATGCCTGGGAAGTTTCGTCGCTTGCAGAAAAGCAGCGGCGCAAACGTGAAGAACCACTTGTGTCCTGGGTATCACTGCTGGCGGCAAAGCTGAAGCAGACGTTGTTTCCGAAGCGAAATCGCTTCTTTACGCTGTCGATGGAATTGGCGACAAAGACAAGCAGTTCGAAACCGATTCGCATCCTGGACATTGGATGCGGCGCTGGAAATCTTCTCGAGGAGATGCAGCAAAGGTTTACGGAAAAGGGATACATCATAGTTCCTCAAGGTATCGAAGTTTCCGCCCACCTCGCCACAATCGCAAATCAACGATGCGAAAAGTTTGGTGGTCGCGTGGCATTTGCCAATGCCGTCGATGGCGCATCTCAATTTAAAAAAGCGAGTGTGGATCTCGTGATCATGTCCTCTTTTCTTGAACACGAATGCCAACCACTGGTATTGCTCAGAAAGTTACATTCCGTCTTGAGTGAACATGGCATCATCGTGCTGAAGGTTCCGAATTTCGCCTGTATCAATCGCCTATTCCGGTCCACAAAGTGGTGCGGTTTCAGGTTTCCGGATCACGTCAACTACTTCACACCTGCAACCCTGCGAAGACTGGCGCAGGAATCTGGGTTCAAGGTTTCGAGACAAGGCGTTCTGGACTGTCTCCCGTTCAGCGACACAATGTATGCCGTGTTGTCGAAGGACCCCGAGTCCGCCGTGCGAGGTTCTGAGCACATCGCACCTGCCGAGCCCCTTGCCAATGCCGCATAGCCGGCAAGCCGAATTGCTGTTTCCAACTTATCGAGAAACGTGTCTCCACTAATCCGGATAGACCTCAAAGCTGTTCAGAGTTGCATTCAGATCCGTCTCGATTCTTTTCAAATCGCAGTATGCAGAAAGCCGTGAACCATTGTTGACCATGGCCTTCAGAATCTTCAAATAGGCTACTTCTCCGGCATGAAACCCATCAATGGCTTCTTTGTCCGAAGAACCGAACAACTTCATGCTCGAAAAATCATAGTACTCCGCATCGCCGTCTTTAAACAGTTCCTTCAGCACTGAAGGAAGTTTGACCAGGTACGAATGCTGCCCGGACTCCTGCATCGCTGCATAGACTCGATCGGCAAACGGAGGAAGAAATGCAACGCAATGGATTTCGTGTTCACGACAGAAAGTCAGCAACTGCCGGACGTCTTTCAGTGTTGAGGTGTCGGGAGTGTCTCCAAATTGGAAGCGATCGCGACCATTCTTCACGCGGGCCAGGGTCTCCGAGAATTCGAAATCGCTGACTCGCGAGTCACGCTTCAGCAACTGCTGAATCTGCTGGCCATAATCGAACGATCCATCGTTGCGGAATCCTTTCTCATTCACAACGGCATTTAATCCAAAACAAACTACACCATCAGTCCGTTGGCTCAGAACAGAACCGATCGGTATTCGTCCACGCAGGCTATCCGTATAAACCTTGGGAATCCGTCGGACGGCACTTCGCACATCAACGGACGGGTTTACCGTCCATTTTGAATCAGCTGACTTTGCGGCCTGAGAACACCACTGTGTATTGAACATCCATTGATCCAGTCCGATAACCAGTACCTCCGGGTGTTGATCCTCCGGAAGAAGCTGCAAGAATCGCTGGAAGTCCCCTGCGGTCTGAATCGTATAGCCAGCGTTATAGAACGACGTGGAGAACATTTCCTGTCGAAAGCTCAACACTCTCGAAGATCCCAGTGTAAGAACTTCCGCTTTCCGGCCAGCGGCCATCGTGGCAAATTTCAGATAAGGATAGTTTTGTTCGTTGTAGGCGAATCCGATCAAATACTCTTTAACAGGCAACTGTTTAACAACCTGGTCGATATCACACAGCGCTTCGCCCGTCACCCTCAGAATCAATAATGCGGGCAACGTGACCACGACAATTGGCAGGCAAAACAGAAACAGCCTGCGCAAGAATTGCGTTTGCTGATCACGGTTTATCGTCAAGGGCTGAACTTTGTCCAATTGTGCCTCGTTCATCGTCAGGTCGCTCCATCATCCGCTGCGACTCAGAATTGGAAATAAATGAAATCCTGCTGATCACCGCCGTAGAAAACAATGAACACAAGGATCCCGTAGTAGCAACTCCACCTGACCCAACGTGGTGAGTCCAGGCCTTCGAAATCCAGTGCATGCTTCTTTGAACGCTGACACCATTCCACAACCAGAAAGCCGAATACTAATGCCCATAGCTCTCCTGAGATCACCAATGATTCGCCAGCGGAAAACGTAAAGATCCGCTTCAGATACAGAAGAGCCTGACTTAATGATGCCGCCCGGAAGAAGATCCATGCCAAAACCGTCAGCAGAAATGTGATCCCGATCTGCCTTATCTGAAGCAACGATGGAATCATTCGACAATCATCGGCGGCAGTTGACAGCCGACGATTTTTTCCGGCAAGCTGAAGCGGCAAAAAATACAACGCGTTGAGCAAGCCCCAGGCAAGGAACGTCCAGTTGGCGCCATGCCAGAGACCACTCGCCAGAAAGACCACCATAGTATTGCGAATCATTTTAGGCCGAGAACAGCGACTCCCGCCTAATGGCATGTAGACATAATCTCGAAACCATGTGGAAAGAGAAATATGCCATCTCCGCCAGAACTCCGCGATGTCGCGAGAGAAGTAGGGAAATGCAAAATTCTGCATCAATGAAAACCCAAAGAGGCTTGCTGCTCCGACGGCGATGTCTGAGTACCCCGAAAAATCGCAATAGATCTGAATCGCAAACAGGAAAGCTCCAAGGAACAATGAAAGTCCTGAGTAGGCATCAACGTTTCCAAAAGTCTGACTCGCCAGAGCTGCACAGTTATCAGCAATAACGATCTTCTTAAACAGGCCCCACAGAGCCTGGCGAAGCCCATCTATCGCGATGCGGCTATCAAAGTGCCGCTCCTGCAGGAATTGCGGCAATAAGTGCCCGGCACGTTCGATCGGCCCCGCAACCAACTGAGGAAAAAATGTAACAAACGTCAAGTAGGCAATGACGTTACTGGTCGGCTTCAGCGTACCCCGATAGACGTCAATGGACGAGCTGACGGTTTGAAACGTGTAGAAACTGATGCCGACCGGAAGCACGAGTTCCAAACGCGGGGCAAAGCTGGCCATCCCCCAAAGCTGCAGAGCGTCGGATAGTGAATCAACGAAGAAATTATAGTACTTGAACAACGCCAGCATTCCAAAGTTCAAGACAATGCTGACACTCAAAAACGCTCTGCGCAGGAATACAGACTTCGTTCGGAAGATGGCATTTCCCACTCCGAAATCAATCAGCGATGATGCCAGAATCAAGGTAAGGAATCGAGGATCCCACCATCCGTAGAAAACGAGGCTTGCCGCCAGCAGGAGACCATTCTGAATTCGCCACGAGTTACCGCAGAGATACCAATAGGAAAAGAAAACCAGCGGCAGGAAGATCGCAAACTCTATTGAATTGAATAGCATGTAGGATTCAATCCTGAGTCAAGTTGTGGTCGTCCGGTTCTCATAAACACCCTCTTCGTGGTGCAGAATCCGGTTCAGTGAACCGGGAGCGCCTTCTCCAGCATCAGATCAGGCGACTCGGCGAGTCATCGCCGCCTGAGGATATTCATCGGGACTGCCGCTGACGATTTGCAAATAGACTCTGGCGTTCCTTTCCGCATGTTCCTGTATCGTCGGAAGCAGCTCAATGCTGGAACCTGTCAGCATTGCTTTTGTCTGGAGGTAAAAACCTGGCTTGAATTGTCGATCAAGATGATCATCAATTTCCACAGGCGTGATCTCCACGGAATCTCGCTTCTGTTCCTGAAGTTGTTCCAGCGGGCAAAGTAGCAACCGTCGTTTTGATGTTCGGAGTTCGATGCCCCAGCGACCGGCAGACTCCCAGTTTGCATGATAGCTGAACAAAGCCCCTCGGTCTGTAACACCAGCCCCACTGAACACAGAAGCCTGCGGATGCCAGCTTAGCCCGCGACTGACAAAACTAGTCCACTGCTGCGGGCTCCCGCCAAGAAAGAGAGCCAGATCAATCACATGCGACGAATTGGCCAGCATCCAGTTGGAAAGGACTTCTGGCGGATGTGAACCTTGAGTAATGCGGCTGGTCCATTCCGTAAATTCGAAATGCATGGAAAGCAGACCACCGTCTGCATCACAGGCATTCTTTGCGGCGAATGTTGATGCCAGAAAGCGACGATTATAAGCAACTCGAATATCTGCTCCGGACTTTTGTGCAAGCGTGGAAAGATGCTGAAGTTCAACGTCATTCACTCCGGCCGGTTTCTCGACCAGAATTCTCCTTACCCCTGCTGCAATCAAGGCAGAAGTCGTCGCAGCCAGTTGGTTGATACTGACAGCGACAAATGCGATTGACGGCAAAGGCTTGGTTCTCGAATCCAGCCATTGCTGAAGCCCGCCCTCTGCGGCAGCAACGCCTGTCGCGTGTTGAAATGCCTGTGCTGTCGCGGCATTGCGACCAACGACTGTTGTCCGGACACGCAGAGCCTGAAGCACTCTCGTGTACTCAATCGCCATTTTTCCGGCGCCGACCAGCAGTACAGATTCATTCATGTGATCGGACATACTGAGGCATTCTTATCATTGGTGCTCCGGTAATGATGCAACAGTGTGTGCAGCAACTCCAGGTGCAGATTCTGTGACTGCTGAAAAGGAGTCAGTCCGCAACAACCACGCGACAACAGGTCACGGACTACGTGCTGGGTTAATTGACTCTGAAAGGGGATGTGAATTTTTCTGGTATTCAGGACAGTGTCTTCTGAATCCGTCGTGATAATCTCGCCACATGATTCATGAATCAAATAGTTGTGGCCTTCATCAGAAATCCGGATCGTATGCGGCTGCCGACTTCCACGTTCCGAGGTGATCTGAAATTTCGGCTCTCTCTGCGAATTCGTGACTCCTGAGAGGTGGCCGCCAGGAAGACCATTCCCCAAATTCAATTCTCCGGAAATGCTGCCGAAGAATTCGACATAACCCGGTCGTTTGGCTTCACAAACTATGGGATCCAATGCAGACTCATTGATCCTTGCCGTCACAGGCAAATTCGCCGAACTCGCCAGATCCGAGTTCGCTGATGCCAAAAAAACAAAGAGATCAAGAAAGTGAATTGCGTTGCAGCCTAAGCCCCATTCTCCGCCAGTGACTTCAAATCTGCGGGGCCTCGAATTACGAAACAGTTCACGCATCTCCTGATAAAAACCAAAGAGACGCCGGGGGCAGTTCACATAGGTTTTAACATTGCGGTCTGACGCCATGGACTCGAACTGCGTGTAATGCAACGGATCCTGAAACAGTACTTTTTCCAACACGAGAAACTTGACTGAACACCGTTGCAGCAGTTCTCGCAGCACTTGAAAACGGACTCGAGACGTGGTGGCAACAATCGCGACATCGACGGCATCGGGCAGGTCGGCGATTGATGACAGGATTCTGAGAGAGGGCGTAACATCCGCAGACGCAGCTTCACTCCAGCGCTGTCTGGCATTTTCGGCAGCCTCGACGCGGGGCTCTACGACGCAGACGTCAGCCGATCCCTCGAGCATCTTCAGCGACTGAAGATGCCGACTTCCCAACTGCCCAGCACCAATGATCGCAACTGTTGCCACACCTGCCTCTTACGAAAAAAAGTCAATCCCTTCTAAGGAGAAGAGATTGACCGGAATTTAAGGAAATCCTCATTTGACGCAAAGAGCGATTCCATCAGGCGGCTTTGCTTCCGACATCAGCATTCCATGCACCCCGCCCTCCTGACACGCCAGTGTCTGCTGGAAGCTCAAGGATGGGTAAACCGGATGCCGCGAAGTCTGAGTAAACGCTGGTAAGCGACACTATCGTCGCGTCGGAGGCGTTACTCGGAAGCGCGGGCATGATGTCGAAGCAGGTGACAGGCTGACCGTAAATCAGAGACAATGACCGCGCTGCAGCGGACATGTAGGTCACAAACGCTTTCGGCATGTAGCCCTCACGGATACCAAAGAGCTCAATCAGGTATGGCAACTTTTCGCATCCTTCGGGACCGGATGTTTCACGCGGATGAAGGATAAAGCGAGACTTCGACACGCCGTGGTATTTCATCGCAGCTTCCACAACCGCCTTAGCATCCACATGCACGTCGAGATCGCGTTCCAGAGGCTGCGACAGGAAGACGATCTCATCCCGGATTGGCAGCTTTCCCGCCACGTTGCGGCGAAACATACGATAGTCATTGAAGGTCACTCGTTCTGGCGCAACATTCAGCTTGTAGCTTGTGAAAAAGTCCGCGTTCTGAAGAGACGGAAGCTGCGGCTTCATGCCAGGAATCCATGCATGAAACGTCTTTTTCCGTACTCCGGAATGAAATGTACGAAGTGCTGCTTCTGTGACCCCCGCACCTCCGTCAACAACGATCAGACGGTCATGCGGAACCGTGTTGATCAGATGGCTCTGCTGACTCTGAAACCCGCCCGTGTAAATGTTCGCACAGGGACCCATCGCCCGCTGCATGGACTTACCAATCAATGGAAAGAAGAGCTGCGAGATTTTATTGAGCTTCAGGTTCCAGGATTTGGCCCAGTGATAATCAATCAGAGACTCGGTGAGTTCATAAAAGTGCGCTCGCTTGCGTGACCAAAAGCGAGGACTATGAAACATCACCAGAAAATTCTTCTCGTTCGGATGAAATCGATCTCTCGCCTCGGTCGCGTTCAGAATCTGCAATGGTGTGCAGGCGAGAAAGAGATTGGCTTTCTCTCTCGCGGTGTCGATTGATTTTCTCTTCATGATGCACACCTTTTATTGCGCTGGGTCAGATAACCCCGCGTCATCAAGCCGCCTTTGGGGCGGAAGTCACTTTCTTCAGGATACCCTGAACGGATTTTAATACCGTCTCAACCGACAACTGCCGCATGTCACCTTCCGGAGCCTGCAGCACATGATTCTGAGGCGCATGCAGCGGGAATGGTCCGAACCGACTGGGATTAGTCGGGCCAAATAATCCGAGCGTCGGGCGTCCGAGTGCAGCAGCAATGTGAAGCGGACCACTGTCATTGGCAATCACAAGTGACGCCTTCCGCATCAACTCCACCATTTGCATCAACGATGTCTTTTTTGTCAGGTTAATAAAGCGCTCAGGAGAGTTCGTCGGCGGATCATCCCAGCGAATATGACTGTCCCACACGACAAACGGCTTTTCTGAAGATCCGAGCAGCGCAGTCGCCAGCTCAGGAAACTGCTTCCATTCCTTATGAGCGCCTCGACTATTGGGAATCATTACGATCGGACCCACTTGGGCCAGCCGCGGATCCAGTCCGTCGATTTGATCACCCCGAATCATGATCGGAGAACGCAGTTCTGATCTCAGGCCGATTGCTGGCAGAAACTGGAGAAGTTTCTCAATCGCGTGCGATTCAGTTCCACGCTCGGGGAGTGGAACAATTCGATTGTAGGCGAAGCGACTTCCCTCACGAGCCTCGGCGATTCCCACCTTGAGCGGCGATCTGGAGGCCCATGTCATCAAGCCCGTTCGCAGAAGTCCCTGGAAATCCAGTATCGCATCATACTCATTCTTCCGGAGCTGCTTTATGACCGCACGTATCGCCATGATGCCTTTTAAACCAGGCGCATGATTGAATTCAATCACCTCACCGTTAACGGTCGGACAGCGTCTGACGACGTCTGCGAATCGCGTCTTGACGACCCACGAAATAACAGCATCCGGCATTTGATCACGGATTGACTGAGCGACAGGCAGTGAGCAGACAATGTCCCCCAACGAACTGGGCTTTAAAATGAGAATTCGCATGGCAGTTGTCTCCGACCGAGTTCAGGCGGCCTTCCGCAGCTGTGGGTTCAATTCAGCGTCGTTGTACATTTTGAATTGAAAATAAACTCGGAAACTGCGAGTTCCATGGGCTGTCTGCTGCAGCAGATCTTCCAGAGCATCGGACAAATCAGAAATCTGACGACGGATCACATTCAGCTTCCCCGCACACTTCGTTTTATGCTCCGTAGTCGCGTCGGTTCGTACAACTTCTTCGTGCATATGAAACTCCTTAAGAGCCAGGATCGACAAGCGGTCGATCATCATGCCGGGAGTTTCAGAGTTAAACGGACAACCTGACTCAGTCGGTCGAAGCTCTCGGACGAGCCACTGGTCCATCTTTTCCACGAGATCATTCCGACGCTGATTAAAGCGGTCGATGGCTCGCTTGGCCTGCATCACCCGCTCCGGTCCCAGGTCATCGCGACGAGCGATGTCTTCTTCGTGCCAGAGTGAAAAATTTTCAAGGTGGTTCTGCTGAACCATCGCAAAGAATCCGTCTCCCGTGATCGAAGGATCCTGCTGATGCCAAAGCCGTGTGCACTGCTGCTGCTGAAATAAGATTTGTTGAACGTCCATTTGGGGAAGTACCTCCTTGTTCCCACACTCCGACCATCTCGCAATTCCGCTCCGAAATCGCTCACACATGAGAGCCCAGGGGCAAACCCACACTCTCCAATTCGCCTTACTTCTAACTCGCTTTGCGCGAGCTGGAAAAATGAGTCGTCCAGATCTTAATGGCATTGCAGATCAAGTCGTCCGTCGTTCGGGCCAGTTGCCCGAGCCACGGATGCCGAATCCGAAATCCGTTTTCCACCATCGTCCGACCAGTGTGCTGAACATACTGCAGCCGATCGTAGTCAAACTCCTGATAATGCGCGAATCTGGCCGCATTTTCCGGGCTTTTGGGTATCAATTCCATTTGTAACAGACTGTGAACTTCTTCCAGTGTGCGGGGGGTATAAGCAATGTCCAGTTCATCAAAGAACGAAGGCCCGAGCATGATCGCCACTTTGCCAGCCCAGCATGCTTCGACTGTGATGGTGGACCCAAATGTGACCACCGTATCGCTCCACTCCATCAAACTATATGAGTTTACCGTATCGGTTGGATAGTAGAGTTTTACGTTCGACAACTCCGACACCGTCCTGAAAGGCGTCAGGATATCGCCAGACATGTCTGCCTGATTTGGATGAAATCGCACCAGGAACATACAGTCAGGATTCTCCCGACAGATTTTTTCGACAATCGGGCCGTAGTCAAGAAACGGCGACACCCACTCTTTTCCCAACGATTCAAATTCATCCTGACTGCTCAAAAACACACTGATACGCTTGCGATAACCGGCTGCTTCCGGCGGAACAAAGGGCGTTCGATGTTTCCTGGCGTACTTGTTCCCGCGTGGTTGGCGATTGCCCGCATAATATTTGGCAGCGACTTCGTAGTCCGCAGGATGGCTCAGAATCCGCTTCTGAATGTTTCGACGGTCATGCACCATATAACCAGGGCAGATCATCGGAAACTGCCGGGCCGTCACTTCGAGCGTCGTAAAAGAAATTCCTTCCGTACGAGCCGCAATGACCGGGAATTTCGAGCACGCATGTCGGCCGTTAAAGACTTCTACCCGGTCCGGACGACGACTCTTGAAGAGTGCTTTCATCGACTTCAACAGTCTGGAAGAATTGAGAAAGTATCGTCGCTTGATGGCCCCGATCATTGGACTTCGTCGAGATTGCTCGGGCAAAGTTCTGAAAGTGGAGATCACTCCACTCTGGACTCCCTCCACCAAGGCACGCTGTTGATGGAATGGCAACGGAGATTCTTCTTTATCGACAGACGAATCTGTGGCTAGTGGGACGGCCTCCAGTCCCATCGAGGCTGCCGTTCTGGTAACTCGCATTTTGCAGATCAAACAGGCGACAGGGCTGCCCCCGTAGTTGACAGCACACGTTCCTGCCGAAGCATTGCAGTACGTCACGATCACGCGATTGCCGGAGTCCTGCAGTTCCTTGGCGCGTGCGAGCGTCACCAGCGTATGCTTGCGCCAAAGAGGATACGCGGCATGCACGATAATCGTCTGACCTGACGCAGCCTGTTCCTGAGTGTCAACAGGCGGAGTGCCGGTTGGCAGTTGGTCAAGTGCTTTTGTCGCTTCAGCATCCATGCTTCTGCTCCCTTAAACTCAGTGGATCTGAACCTGGCTGGAGTGATCCTGGCTGGAGTGATCCTGGTTAAGACACAAACGTCCCGCAATCCAAGGCAGAGCAACCTTTCAGGCCGACTGACATGTTGATTCGACAGGCTCCTGTGCGTCGCGATCGTCAAGACCATTTCCCGCCACTCGATGTCGAAGCTTCCAGTCGCCATCCGCGTTCTTTTTCCATAGATGCGGAGACCGAAAGCCATCGGTAATCGCATGAAAGTGATCCGGTTCCATCTCGATGTACTCCATCACGTCACGGAAGTAACGATCCGGAAACTCGCCGTCAAAACGGTCGACTAACGCTACCCCCTCTTCGCGAGTGATATGACCGTTACGAATCTCCTGCGCTGCATCGTAGGTCGCACGACCGATGCCAAACTTGATGAACGTGGTGTAGTAGTGCAAATCATCAATCTTGTCGTCAATGCTGTTGTACTTGCTGTAAGTGCCCTGGGTGCGAAACGGGCGAGCCGCAAATCCACAGTTCTCGACGGCGTAGTAATAAACTTCCTGAGGAGTCCACTTCAGGTAGTATCCCAGGTAATGAACCTGCACATCGACACGAGACAGTTCATCGGCCCGGGCTGGCAGAAAACACATCAGATCGCTGACTTTCAGATCGTAGTTCTGCACCAGTTCCGCAATCGACGCGCCCCCCAGGTAGACATCATCCAGGTGACTGAATGTATGAAATGATTTGTCTCGAAGACTCGTCGCTGTATCGGCGATCGGATTACCGTATTCGGCTTCGTTTTCGCCGTAAAAAACGAGTGGAATTCCCAGCTTTGCAGCCAACCTCGGGCCTAAGTTTTTTTGACCCAGGATGAATGTCTGAAAGGGATGGAACAGGTTTTCAATCGACAGACGAGTCAACAATTTCATGACCCGGCCGTTTCGATGAAACGAGAGATTATCGAATCCTCCAACGTCCAGCCAGTTTTTCCAGTTCTGATACCCATAATCGGTGTACATGATGGGGGACCATGTGACAGTCAGCGGATTCATTCCGTACTTGTACTTCAGCACATGGGCCTGATAAGCACTGTCTTTTCCGCCGCTACCCGGCACGATGCAGTCATAGGAATGGTCGCTGCTGCGATGCGTGTCCAGAAGTTTCAGCAGCTCCTCTTCCCGTAGCTTCCAGTTGATCGATTCCTTTTCTTCAGCCACGCGACAGGCATCGCAAACACCATGCTGATCAAGAGCGAGTGTTTTTTTTCTTGAGTCAATGGTGTGCCGGAACTCAACAGCCGACGCCGGACGTTGATTAGACATTACGCAACGAGTGCAAAACTGCACTTTGGAAGGCAAACCGTAGAGTGCCTGATGCTCATTACCGCTCATGAAAAAACCTTTGATAACAGATGAATTCTGGCGATCAACACACCCGGATCTACTGTGGCTTTGCCCGCGAAACAGGTTTCACAAGCCCCGCTGAACCCAACTCGCCCAATGTCGATAGAGGCTCAACCCATCCTCGGCGCTCCGCTCAGGATGAAACTGAACACCGAGAATGTTTTCCCTTTGTACAGCCGAGCAGTACCGAAATTGCCCATATCCTGTAAAGGCCAGATTATCAGATGCCTCGTCAGGCACCGCGTAGTAAGAATGGACGAAATACATAAAAGCTCCGTCGCGGACTCCCCAGGAATTGCCGTTTTTCGCTCGTTCCATGGGCAACTCGACTCGGTTCCATCCCACGTTGGGAACACGCAGTTTCCGGGAATCAGCAGTCTGATCGGGCAGTCGGCGTACGCTCCCGGGCAGCAGGCCGAGACCTTGATGAAAGCCGAATTCTTCGCTGGAGTCAAAGAGCAGCTGCATTCCCAGACAAATGCCAAGCAGAGGCTTTCCTTGCCGCACAGCGTGGATCAACGGCTCTAAAAGGTGCAATTCGCTCAGGTTAGCCATCGCACTGCCAAACGCGCCGACACCAGGGAGAATAATTCCATCAACCTCATCGAGTGTCTCCGCAGAGGGCGAAACAAACGCATTCAATCCCACATGCCGACAGGCTTGTTGGACACTGAAGAGGTTTCCCAGCCGATAGTCGATGATCTGAATTCGAGCTCCCGCAGGCATTATGCAGACTCCATGCGGCAGGAGATCTGCGAGGAAGCCAGATGATGCTTTACCTCACCTATTGTCGTCGGAACCACATGAGTTACCGAACGTCCACTTTTCAGGAATTCGCGATTGCCTTCCGCGCCACCCGAAACGCCTGACGTCATAAATCCAATAGCCGAGTAATGAAGCATGCTGCCAATGGCAACGGCATCAACGCCGCTTGAGGTCACGACCTGTGAAATATGCTCAAGTTTTCCGGGGCCCCCGTGAGCAATGACCGGAATGGAAACGGCGTTTGCGATTTGCGTTGTCAGGTCCAGATCGAAACCGCTTCCCGTTCCTTCCCTGTCGACAGATGTTGCGATGATTTCGCCAGCCCCAAGCGATTCTGCCCTGGCCGCCCACTCGATGGCATCAATCCCCGTATGTTCTCGCCCGTTGTCTGTATAAAGCAGGTACTGCCCACTTGGTTGCCGAATCGCTTCGATCGCGACGACAATCGTGGAAGAACCAAAACAACGGGAGGCCTGACGAATCAAATCCGGGCTTTGAATAGCCGCCGTATTGATGGAAACCTTGTCTGCACCAGCAGCCAGAACATTCGAAATGTCGTTCAGACTGCGTAATCCTCCACCCACTGTGAGCGGAATGAAAATGTCGCTGGCGGTCCGCGAAATAATCTCGCAGAGACTGTTGCGGCCGTACAGGCTTGCAACAACATCCTGATAGATGAGTTCGTCAATTCCGGCTTCGTAGTAATGGCGGGCAAATTGCTCTGGGCGACCAAGAACCCGCAGCCCTTCCAGGTGGATTCCTTTCACCAGATTTGCCCCCTTGATATCCATGCGCGCGATTACGCGAACGATGCCCATTCAAACCCCATCCTGAAGGATTTCTCGCGGTTTAGGCCAGTCTTAAATGCAAAGGCACTCTTCGCCAATTCTGGAATTAACCGGCGACGTTGCGTGAGCATAGTGCCCGAGCCGACTATGCGGAAAGATCACTCTACCTGAAGTCTCTCGTCAGCCAATCCAACCCAAACAAGGCGGTAGGGTCAACTGTTTGGTCTTGACTGAGCAGAGCATTCTACGGTACCAAACCCCGTTTCGGATCGTTCCGCGGAGGCTGAACTGGCTTGCGACACGGCGCGCCGCTGGGGAATCAGTACCGTGCCCCGGTAATTGGGCAGTTTTTTTTTCGTAGCTGGTGCAACAACCGGGTGCCTATTCGGAGGCGTTTCAAAACCCGTCAGGATGACGGATCCAGCAGACACAGGGATGGGTAGTCATGGTTAATATCCTCGGTTGCACCTTTGCTCGAGGCGGCTCCAAAGGGGTTCCCGGAAAGAATATTCGGATGCTGTGCGGACAACCGTTGATCGCACACGCGATTAATTCCGCTCTGGCAAGCCGCTACCTTTCTCGACAGATCGTCTCTACGGATTCGCCTGAGATCGCCGCCGTTGCTCGAGCTTACGGTGCGGAAGTCCCGTTCCTTCGCCCGTCACACCTGGCCACGGATACAGTTCCTGAACGGCTCGCCTGGCGACACGCCATCACGGCCATGGAAGAGCTGGAATCGTCTCGTGTGGATGTTCTGGTCAGCGTTCCGCCGACCTGCCCGCTCCGTGATCCCTCAGACATCGATCGTTGCGTTGAGACTTTGTTGGAGTCTGATGCCGACATCGTTGTCACCGCGACGGAAGCCGCCAGCAACCCCTACTTCAGCATGATTTCGTTTGATGACGGTGGCTTTGCAAAACTGGCCGCATCACCTCCGGGCCTTGTCACTCGACGGCAGGACGCACCGGCAGTTTATGACCTGACGGCTGTGGCTTATGCGGCTCGGCGCGACTCTGTCATGAACATGGATTCCATTTTCCATGGCCGAGTGAAGGCCGTCATTGTTCCTCGAGAACGTGCGGTCGACATTGATTGCCAACTTGATTTCGATCTGGCCGAGTTACTCCTTCAGCGAAAAGCCAAC
>JANPHT010000375.1:0-10982 GCA_031424595.1 Planctomycetota bacterium | reverse complement strand
TTTTGCCTGCGCCGTTAGGGCCAAGCAGTCCCACGATTTCGCCCTCATCGACATGAAAGCTGACACCATCAACCGCACGCTTGCCGGGATAGTCTTTGACGAGTCCTTCGCATTTGAGCAGAGCCATTTGAGAATCCTTCTCACCGGCGTTATTCGTTAAAAACAGTTAGTGACTCTTCTTGCAACCACTTCTTGTGTCGTGTGCCGTAACACTGGCGACCATTTAACCCACAAATCAACTGAAGGTCGATAAAACCGACAGCGACAATTTAGCGAATCAGTTTCATTCTGGAAATGTTGGGATAAAAAGGGACGCTGTAAAGCGGGTATTCCTTATCAGATTCAAGTCGTCCGTTACTATCAAATCTCTTATGATCAATGACTGCAAACCCCTTTCCGTTATTCAAAAACGGGATTCCGTGCGGCCAAAAAATGCACAAAGCCTCACCAATCAAATCCTGCTCTCTGACAGCATACCGACTGCTTTTGATACCTCGCAGAGGGCGACTGTAGTAGTCGAAAAGACGGCTGTCTTTGCTGGCCGGTGAGTTGTCGCCAAACATCAGATACTCGTCTCCGCTCAGCTTGAACTCTAACGCCTTCCCAAACTGAGTTTCCTGAGACTTGATGAATTCTTCATATTCCCGTGCGTAGTTAACAGGATTGCGAAGATTGGTGAGCAGTCGAGAATAACGACTCGAATCGATCTCCGTCACGGTGATCGATCCATTTCGATACTGCCAGCGATATTCGTCCGAAGCCGGATCCGAGGAGATGCCATCCTGAGCCTCAAAATTCAGGACGTCGTTCCGATAATAGATATCGCGGCGAACGACAAGATCTGAAACTTCAGCTTTGAGACCACTCGCGGCAATCCCGATCGGAGCCAGATCCAGTTCCGTCGGGAGATTCAATTCTGCCGACAAAAACGTGGCTTTCTCACCAAGATCCACCAACGCGTCATTGACCCAAAGACACAGACGGTGATCGACGTTGGCGAAAGCGACATGATATTCACCAGGACCTTTTATTTCCGTCTGCACACTGGCAATCGTTTCCGGTTGAGGATTCTTCACCCCTCCCTCGCGACTGATCAAAACGATCTCCGCCATCCCGGTAACAGGATCGACCTGACAGCGAACCGTCCGAAAGCCCTCGACCAATTCGATCAATAACTGACCATTTTCTGAGGCAGATTCAATCTTTATCGTGAAGTCCAATGTCAGATCGTTGACCCAATACAGTTCATCATCCATGCCACTGTCGCTATTGAATCCGCAATAATCAGCGATTAACTGGGGCGTTAAAGTGGGTTCCATCTTTCCTGTCGTCCTGACACTGGTCCAGTTCTCCCGGTCAGGAATCAGATTTCGATATCGGAGCCACTGCAATTGGCCATCGGTAGCATCAACCGCATAGGTACGTGTTGCTGGCGATGGCTTCCATGCATTCACAGCCATTGGCCATCCTCCCATTCCTGAAGCCGCTTCTGTCCAGCTTGCCGGAACCCATCGCTCCTCCGCGCCACCTTGCAGCAGGAGAGCCGGAGGATAATTATCGTCATAGACCAGCAGCTGAATGTCTCGCTGTTTATCAGGATCTTCTTTACACTGGACGACCCAGGGCTCAGCGTCAGAACGACGCGATTGAATATCGCCCTGACGAATCCGCACGGTCTCGCCAGGCAGTCCGACCAGGCGTTTGATGTAGTTTACGTGAGGTTCTTCCGGGTTCTTAAAAACCACAACGTCAAACCGCTTATACTTCGACACCTGCTTATTGACAACGATCCGATCTCCATTAAAAACCGGTGCATCGTGAACGTCATTTCGATTTCTGCAGTTGGGACAAACGGATGTGGTCAAACGGCCGCCTGGATTAAGAACTCCTGTCTCCTGATCAATCTCCTGACTCGCGCCGATCGTATAGGTTAACTGGCAGCCTTCGCATTTCACTTCCTTGTGTCGACCATAAAGTGTCGGTGCCATGGAACCTGTTGGAATGACAAACGCTTCCGCCTCAAACGTCTTAAACACGAACGCCAGAACAAACGCAATCGCGACAGCTTCAACGGTTTCCCGCACACCTTCCTGCGATCTGGCTCGCGTTTTCGTGCGATGTTTACCTGTCCTTGAATCCGAGACAACGTCGTTCTCGATCGACTTCTTGCGAATGGATGTCATGAGTCTCAAATCCGAAGGATAGGCCGCATCAACACGGCCACTGCAGTTTTATCAACAGGGGGAGTTTCGTTCTGAACCAGAAATCCCAGGCAATTAACTCATCGAATGTAACGGATTCTTGACAATTCGGGTACTCGAATCGGCCACTGATGCCCACCAAACTGCAGAACTGCCGGCCGCGAGGGCAGATGCACCAGGAACGGCTTTCCAATCAGTAACTTGTGAGGCACACAAGGGTTTTTCCAGTTTCGGCTGTCGGAGGAAACCGGACTGTTATCACCCTGTACGAAATAGCAGTCGTTCGGCACGGTGTATTCCGATTCCACCGCATTTTTTCGACGTCCAGGGGTGTAAAACACATCACGATACATTTCCAGATCTGTGACTTTTACACTGTGGCCGACAACGCCTATCGCCCACCGCTTCTGCTGCTCGAGCCGAATAGCGATCTCAGCCGCTTTGGGGGCATTCATTTTTTCCCCGGAACCTGTTGCCACACTGGCCTCCAGTGCTTGAACCCCAGACGCCTCACTACCAACACCCAGAGGATCAAAAACCGGCTTCCCGTTGACGGCCACAATGATTTGGCGATCAAAATTGGAGACCTCCAGGAGCAACTGTCCTGCCTGAAGGCCGTCAGCCGATGGTTCCGCAAGATAGCTTCCTCGACGAATTACCGAATGGTCGTCCAATGAGACCAATTCCACAGACCTGTCGCCGTGCCGCACGCGAACCTCGAACGTCATCGATTCCACAGGAACCTGAATCCGAATCAACTCAGGAGGAATAGCCCACGACACCCTGGTTCTCAGCATCAGATCGCTGACAACGTACTCCGGAGACGATACCATCGCATTATATCCATATCGATCTGTTACCGGCGCCAGATGCGACAACGCCGCCAGACGGTAAACGGCATTTCGAAAAGTATCCGTAGTGCCGATCCTGAGCAGATCTTTCTGAAGATCGTCCGGCATGACTCCCTCGCATCGCAGCACTTCGCGATCCTTGTCGTAGTCGATACGACTGGACCACGCGATCGGCATCGAATCAAACCGAGCGATGAAGTTTTCCCAGTCTGTTATTCCGTGAATTGCGGGCAACGGCGTTTCCGCGACATGATGACCACCAAACCATCGCCAGTTTCGAAAGCGAATCCAATGACAATCACCGATGTCGCGCTGAGAACTTTCCCGGACTTTGGACTTGACAGACGCATCGTGCCCGTTGGAAACATTCAACACCAATGAGCCCGCATCCGCGGACCAGGCTTCGTCCAATTCCCATGGCAATTGCCAGTCCTCTGAGTCCGCCAGAAAATGCAGATCGCAAACTGGAATCCGCATTCCTTGCTGCTGAGCAAAACTCTTTCTGGCGATGCGTCCTTTGTTATAGACATCCCCGTTGACGATGCGAATTCTGTCGCCAGGAAGTCCGACAACTCGCTTAACATAGGCTTCGCCTGGTGAGGCCGGATTATGAAACACAACAGTTTCCCAGCGTCTCGGTTTCCGCAGGTCATAAGCGTGTTTTTGGACAAGCAATTGATCGCCGTGACTATTGGGCACCCCTGTCACATTAATATTGATCTGTCCGCAATTTGGGCACGTGGCATACCGACGCACCCCTTCGGGCTCATGAATGGCCGCATTTCCGGAGTCAGCCGATTCATCAAACGAGACTCCGAAGGCAAACGAAAACTGGCATGATGGACAGTCAATCTGTCGATGAAACCCCAAAAGCCCAGGTGCCATGGAACCTGTAGAAATCAGGTAACCCTCGAGGACAAATGCACGCAACGTGATGACGGCCATCACGAAGCAGATGGCAAGGTCAATTGCACTTCGCAGCCATCGCTGGTCAAATGAATCATGGGAGATGCGGCGGGACATGGGACAAAAGATAGCGAATTCCGGCGTTTGCGGAAATTCGCTTTTCCAAACTGCCTTTCGCCGTGTTTTCCGGGATTCGTAAATGCCCTGGAGGGAACCATCTGTGAAAAAAAAACCAATTTGTACGTTTGCGACCAGCCTGCTCGCCCTTGTTTGCCTTGCCTGCGCTCCGAGGAGTACGCCAGCCCTCGGGCAGGTTGAAGCAAAGAAGGCCTCGGTCGAGACATTACTGAAACTCTTCGTCGATGAATGCTTGTTGATCTCTCCTGGAAATGAATCGTTTCCCGCGACGTTTCAATTTGGCGGGACCAGCAGCGGGCCGTTCTCCTTGCCTGCCAGGGAACTCAAAATGTCCGGAGAATTCCGAATAAGCAAGTACGAGGTCACTCAGGAACTGTACGAAGCCATCATGGGAAAAAATCCAAGTCGCTGGAAAGGCACACGCAATTCGGTGGAAACCGTTTCGTTCCAGGATGCCCAGCAATTCTGCCTTCAACTGACGACGATGTTGCAAGTAAAGAAACTCATTAAGGGAAATGAACAGGTGCGTCTCCCAACCGAAGCGGAGTGGGAATTCTGCTGCCGAGCCGGCACGAGCACGCCGTTCAGTTTTGGAGATTCTGCCACTGCCGAAGGCGACCAGGACAATCAGGCAACTCTCCTGAGCCAATTCGGATGGCACACGGGCAACGCAGCGGGAAATGATCCCGTTGTCGGAAGTCTCAAACCCAATCCCTGGGGGCTTTGCGACATGCATGGCTACCTCTGGGAATTTGTGGGCGACGCGTATACCGCTCCAGGTACAGTTCAGGAAAACTCTCACCCGGAAGCATCGTCACAAAGTTCCCAAGCGGCTCGTGTGATTCGCGGTGGCTCCTGGCGCAATCATTATTCCCTGTTGACCAGCGATTCTCGAATGCCTATTCCAGACCACGCCGCCAGCGATGCCATCGGCTTTCGCTGCGTGATCGCCAGGTAATGGTGTTTCGACCTATCAACGCAAAACGGCTCGAGGGTCGCGAAGAAATAGACAGACTGCGAATTCTCTCCCACAGTCCCGACGCCAACATCCTTCAGAATGACGACTTTCCATGTACGTTCCACCGAGCTTTCAGGAATCTGATCCCACTGTACTCCACGACTTCATGGAGCGGCACAGTTTTGCCACGCTGCTGTCTTTTCAAAATGGCGAACCGACCGCGAGTCATTTGCCATTGCTGCTCGACCGTGATGCGGGACCGCATGGTCGTTTGAATGGCCACATGGCACGAGCCAATTCACATTGGAAGGCGGTCGAGGGGCAATGTTCCCTGGCGATCTTTCACGGCCCGCACGCCTATGTCTCACCGGGTTGGATCGAGGCTCGGGATGTTGTACCGACGTGGAATTATGTGACCGTTCATGCGTATGGCACGGTCAAGCTGATTCATGAACGCGATCGTCTGCAAGCCCTTCTGCAACGAACGGTCACGCTCTATGAATCCAATCGGGAGCAACCCTGGTCGATGAACGCTCCGGACCCCGAGTTCATCGAAAAACTGCTCGCCGCCATCGTCGGTTTTGAAATGGTCGTTGATCGCATTGAGGGAAAGTGGAAGCTCAATCAAAACCATCCGCCGGAAAGGCGAGGGCAGATCATTCGCGGCCTGCGGGCAACGTCTGGACATGATGAGTTGCAGATCGCAGAACTGATGACGAGCGCGTTGGTGGAATCATGATGGGAAGACGCCGCAGAACGCCGCAGGATGAAACACCACCGCAAACAATGCAAAGGGTTGCGTCGATCTGCGGTGTCATCGCTATCACCGGCATCTACTCCATTGGCGGTAACAAGTCTTGTTCGCTGCTTGGCGAGTTTCGGAGCGAGTTCTGGGTTAAGGAGTGGGGCTAACCGCCTATTGGCGTGTACTTCGCCGACTGCCCATCGGCCGGGCACGACATGTTGTGCCTGGACTACCGGGCGTGCGAGTCCTCAAGCCGGGCGAAGTGATCGGCGTCAGCAGCCCCGACTGGGACGGCTTCATCCTCGCGCTAGCAGGCTGTTGATTTAGTCGCTGCAGATCGAAATTCCGTTTAACCCGTGGCCGAAAGGCCACAAATTCGGCGACAAGCTCTCGCCCGATCAGAGATCGACCGTGATGGAATACCTGAAAACGTTGTCGCGATGGTCCCATTCAGAGCACGCGATCTCCGTCCCGAAACAGGTAACGGGCCTTTGCAAATCAGGCTGGAGTATCAGCCGTGTCGATCAAAATCCCCCGCGCTGCGTTTTTTTGTGATCACGCTCATTTTATTGATTGACAAGGCCGATCTCTCGTCTATTATATGAGCATGATCACAATAGAGCACGCTCTGGTCGGGACATGGTGCATTGCCTGAAGAGTCAACAAGGATCCATTGATGCGAATTACGGCTGATGCAAAAGAAACCACGCGGCGGAAGATTCTCGCGGCGGCCCTGGATCTGTTTCGCACGATCGGTTTTGACGCGACGACGACTCGCAAAATTGCCAAACACGCCGACATCGCGACCGGCACGCTCTTTAACTATTTCCCGACGAAGGAAGCGATTGTCACTTGCATGGTGATGGAAGCGCAGCCGGTTGCGGCCCAGATCAATCCCGATCAACACGACACGCTCGAGGAAGCGCTTTTCGCACACGCGGCATACTCGATGCGGGTGCTCAAGCCTTATCGCAGGTTTCTGCTGCCACTGTTGGAGACAACCTGGTCGCCGCTTGCGAAACCAGCAGCGGACGATGCAGGTCAAACACTGCGTGCGGAACATCTGGAAATGGTCGAGCGGCTCGCACGTCCGTTCGTCGATGCTCAGCGGTTCACGCCGGTCGCGAGCCAGATGTATTGGACACTGTACCTGGGCGTCCTCGCCCACTGGATCAACGACAAGTCCCCTAAACAAGAAGACACGCTTGCTCTCCTCGACCAATCGATCGCCATGTTCGTCGGTTGGCTGCAAGGGGAATGAACACGTCGAAAATATGAGTCTCGGAATCCTGTCATCGCAACTCGTTTTTACCAGGCACCTACAACACGACACTATTTTCACGGAGCCTCCCATGTCCCTCACGATTTCCCAACTGCTCGACGCCCTTCCCGATCACGAACGACTCCAGACGTCGCACGATTCGGCTTTACCCAGACCGCTTCGCGAAGCGACGATGCGACCTGTTCCGATCGGTCGTTGGCGACGACTGTCGTTGCTGAGCTCGCTGCAAGCCAAAATCGCCGCGGCGTACGCATTTCATTGGGTTCGCAGCTGGTTTCATTCAGCGGATGCAAACGAAAAGCAACTGGCCGAGACGCACTGGCGAAACGCGGTGCGCGTGCTCGATTCGATGGGCTACATGCGCGGGGCCATGATGAAGATTGGCCAGACGCTCGCCAATTTCCCGGACATCGCGCCGCGTGAATTCGTCGAGACACTGACGCAGCTTCATTTCGACGCGCCGCCGATGCACTGGTCGCTGCTGCGAGAAATGGTCGCCAATGAACTGGGGGACGATCCCGAACGGCTGTTCGCCGAGTTCGATCCTCATGCCATTGCCGCCGCGTCGTTGGGACAAGTTCATCGTGCGCGGCTCAAGTCGGGCGAAGAAGTCGCTGTGAAAATTCAATATCCGGGGATCGGACGCACGATCACCGAAGATTTGCGCAACTTTACACTTTTCATGTTTCCGGCGCGACTCAACAAGGATTGGGAATACACAAAGGCGATGGTCGACGACGTGCGGATGCGAGTCGAGCAGGAGGCCGACTATGAACGAGAAGCCACGTCGCTCGAAGCCGCTCGCCCCTTGTTCCGCGCCGAAGATGGCATCGTCGTACCTCGAGTCTATCGCCAGTTTTCAACTTCGCGCGTTCTGACGATGGAGCGGCTGCCGGGAGTTCACCTCCATGAGTTTCTCGCCACGGATCCGTCGCAATCCGTGCGCGACGAATTCGGAAGGCGCGTCATGCGTCTCATGTATCGTCTGCTCTTTGCCGGCCGAACGATTTACGCCGATTTTCATCCTGGCAATCTGTTGTTCATGAACGACGGGCGATTGGGAGTGATCGACTTCGGCTGTATGCTGCCAATCGACGGCGAGCTTTGGGAAGTGATGCGTTCAATCGACCGCGCGCTGACGACGGGTGAATCGTCCGATCGCCGGCAGGCATTGATCGATTGGTCACAGATCACGGATGAAGCCACGGCACCGATGCAGCGGCTCGACGAATTCGCCGAATGGTGCTGGGGCTCACGCTACTGTGGCGGTGAATTCGATTTCGGTGACGAAACGTATTTCCGTCGTGGCTACGAACTTTTCATGCAACTCGCACGGACGCGATTCGTACGCACTCGCCCCTGCACCGCGACAATGAACCGGCAGCAATTTGGCCTCGCTTCGGTCCTGTACCAACTTCGTGCCAGGTTCGATGTCCGTGAACTGGCCGAACAAGAAGTCACCGCCACCGGCTGGGATCGGTCGGGATACGTATCCTGAGGGATGAATTCCCGGCATTTCTTGCGCACCGGATCGGGAAGCGGCTGACCACGTACTGACAACGCAATCGGAGCCGTCGTTGACAGACGGCCTTCCAAAGATCATCGTTCTCGTATGTCGTTGACCATAAGCTGTGGTCGGCCCGCAATCATATGGATCATCAACGGCCACAACCGGCTGATGGTCGGCGTTCGGCAGCAAAAATATTATGACACTCGATAATCGGTTCATTCGTGACGAGTTTCCCCGCTCCAATGCCTACAATCCGGATTGGGTCGTTGAAAACGCCAGCGGTGGTGCAAACTCCCTTTGGCTCGTGGAGTGGCTGGCCTCAGCGCTGGCGCTAAAATCAGGAATGAACGTGCTGGATCTGGGTTGCGGGCGTGCGGCACAGTCTATATTCCTCGCCCGCGAATACGACGTGCTCGTGTGGGCGACCGATTTGTGGTTCAGCGCGTCAGAAAACCACCGTCGAATTCGCGACGCCGGAGTGGAACGAAGCGTTTATCCGATCCACTCAGATGCTCGCTCTTTACCCTTTGCCGACAATTTTTTTGACGCCATCGTTTCTATCGACGCTTTCCCCTACTTCGGCACGGACGATCACTACTTGAATCAATTGGCGCGTTTCGTGAAACCGGGTGGTGTCATCGCAATAGCAGGAGCCGGGCTGATTCGCGAGATTGAAGGATCACTTCCGGACCATCTTCAGGCGTGGTGGGCAGACGAGCCGAGCATGTGGTGCCTGCATTCCGCGTCATGGTGGAGTCGACATTGGGAACGTAGCGGAATCGTCGATGTTGAACTCGCGGATTCCATGCCAGATGGCTGGCAGCGCTGGCTCGAATGGCACAAGACGATCGCGCCGGATAATCTGGTTGAAATCGCAGCTGTGCAATCCGATCACGGCGAGTACCTTGGCTATAATCGTGTTATCGGTCGTCGTCGGCCGAATGTGACTTTGGCGGAACCAAGTCGAGCCGTGCCTTTAAACTATGTGGAGAAACAGTTGCTTCGCGATCGCCTCTGAGCAGCAGGTGGCAAGGAATTGCATTAAATGGAGGCACTTAAGACACTGGGAGTCGTTGGCCTGTGTAACCTGGAGCTAATTCGTAGGTGGCTCGGGCGTTTCGGGGACGAAGCTCATTTGTTCCGCCCGCAGGACGACGCTTCTCCAGATCACTTTGCATGTCCCCGGCCCGGCACAGAGCGCCTGCAATCGAACTCCTTCTCGCTCAATGCCCGCAAGGGATATGAGTTCTGAATCGATCAGCCGGAACATCCTCGAATCCTCGTCAGCGACCAGCGTAAAAATCCTATTTCCTCGACGCGCGATACGAAGTCGTCCATTGACGGCTTCATTAGGGCGCGTTTCGGCACTCGACGAGCGGGTGCCATCGGCCTGCTCGAAAGACACCGACGAATGTGATTCATTTCGGCCCACCGAAGTCAGCAGTCGGCTGATCCCGTAAGCTGGTTTGCGAGCGTCGTCGAGCCAGACCTGGAGCAGAATTCCGAAGTCGCCTTTGTTCGTGTCGACTTGCAGCCTGGTGAAGCCCGCTTCGATGTCGAAATCTCCCGATAACGAAAATCGCGGCATGATGTCGGTGGTGACCCAACCGCCGGTTGAGAATTGCAACGCCTGCACGCCGTCCGGACCGGGGAGAAGTCTTGCGGTGTTAGCGAATGGCGGCACTTTAAAATATTTCTCCGGCAGCCCGTCTTTCTGGAAGTCGTGCGAAAAAACGGACTTCAGACGCGGGAGATCCGCATCCAGTTGGTCCACGACCGGATGACCGGCCAGCTCCTGATGCGAAACATCCGGCAATGACTTTGGCCAGTCTCCTCGCATCACGGCGTTGCGGACCCGGGCTTCGTACCGATCAGCAAAGTGGAACAACCCGAATGCACGCTGATTCGTCGGTTCAAGTTCTCGCTCATAAACCAGTTGCTCGTTGAGCTCGATGGCCACCATCGCGCCACGAATCGTGACTTTCAGACGATTCCATGCGTTGGCCCGTAACGGAATTTCCGCAGGGCCACGGCGGTTTTGAGGAACAATTCGAAGATTGTCCGGAGCCAGGGATGTTCGGTCGTGGCGTCCATCCGTGATCCAGTGTTCGCAGACGCCGGACGGGGTCAGCATGAAGGCCAGTCGACTCAGCGCCGGATGAGTTTCCGCGACGCCGGGGTCATAGAAAAACTCGTATTCAACGGACCCATCTTCCACCAGCGGACGCTGATATCTCAAAAGGCTTTCCGCACAGGTGCCGCTTAGTCTGGGATTGACTCGACCGACAATGCATCCACTGGATTGTGGATCATCGACGTGCTGCCATTCGACCCCGGTCACCTCATCAGGTTCCGCGTGATACGGAAGCCAGCCGGTCAGGCCGACGGACG
>JANPHT010000374.1:0-5709 GCA_031424595.1 Planctomycetota bacterium | reverse complement strand
GCCATCACTGATAATACGGCAGCGGAAGCGGCCAACCTCAAAACAACCGGTACCGCAACTCTGTCGGCGGCTCAGGGAATTGGTGCTGCCGCAGCGGCGGATATCGACACCACAATCGGAACGCTGATTGCCACAAATACGACGAGCGGAAATATTGTCGTTCAGGAAAACAATGGTCTGGTTATTGGCGGAACCGGAATCCGGACGCTGGCCGGGAATGGTGCTATCAGCATCGACGTGAATGCCGGAAATCTGACTGTCAATTCGGTCGTCACAGCCCATGGTTCGGGGACAATCGCGATCAACGCTGACGCCGGAAACATTACAATCAACGCTGCCGTCAGTTCCACCACGGGAACTATTGCGATTACTGGTGATGTAATTAATCAGAACGCCGGAGGAAATATTACTACCGGTGGTGTGGAGGTTTCCATCACAGCCGACATCGGCAACTTCACCATGGCAGACGGAACATCGATCAAAGCGACGACGAAGGTCACAGCGATTGCGGCTCAGGATATTGCGATTGGAAATGGAGTCACTATTTCCACAGACGGTGATGAAACCGTCGGAATGTCTGCACAGACAACGACCGACCAAATTCTGGTGATCGCTCGGGGGGGCATAGTCGATGTTCTGTTGCCTCCGACTGGTCAGGTTTCACTCGGGACTGACGTAACACTAAGGACGGACGGTGGCGTGGCTCACCAGTTTGCTCAACGACCAAAATCCGGGGTCCCGGGCACGGCATTTTTCGACCTGACAACGGGTCCATTTTTGGCTACGGATTCCAATACTTCTTTGGCTGGCGGCCTCGAGTTCCTGAATGTCTATGAGGTTCGTGCCGGAGCCGTCGGTGAAGAGAATCTCAGACTGGATATCGATTGGCGCGATCCGATTGACGGCAATGCCATTTCCGTGACCAGTCCGATTACCCATACCGCAGCGGACATCACTTCGGACCGCATTCAGAAACTCTATGTGAATGGACGGGCTACAGCTGCGGATCCACTGACGCCAATCAAGATCCAGCACGTCTACACATTTCTGGACTACAATGTGTTCAAGAGCAACGCCGTCACTGCGTTCAATGTCGATTTTTCGGTTTCCCATCATGAATCGATTCTGGTGCAAGGCGGGATGGTGACTCAAAACGGATCTCCAGTAGAGGCCGTTCCCGGTAGTCTCATTTCATCCAGTAACGACGTTTCAACTCCCAATGTGCCTGTGCCAGGAGACCAGACACAGATTGTGGTCGATGAGACGAAGTCAAACGCGGATTTTCATTTTGAGAACGGACTGCTGGAAGTCAAGATCCCGACGTACTTCCTGCCGCCGCAAGTCGCTGAAACGCCCGCCATTGCACGAACGCCAGCGCCTGCTATTCCCGCTGTGTACCTGCAGCCGGTTCAGGTTATTTCAGCTCCTCCGGCAGCACCCGAGTTTCCTTCCAGTTCCTATTCGCCTCAGTCCCAGGACTATTTCCAGTTGCGTCAATTTGACGGCGAGACTCGGCGAGTTGTGGGGAAATATGACCATATTGATGACAGCCTGGGCGAATTGTTGCTCCAGCCTCGCCGGTTAAAACAGTGGATTTCCGAGGAAAAAATTCAGGATGAATTGGGTCTCGAATTGTGGCTGATTACCGAAAAGGTTACCTCCGGTGGGCGTGTGACTGTCGAGCGGCCTGTGCTGAAATTCGATGTTTCAAACCAGTTGCCGTTCCCTGGCAGCGAAGAGGTTCCGGAACAGTTCCCGGAGCTGATGCTGGAAGATGCGATGGATGAAGTCATCGACGGAGAACCGGGGACATCCATCGATGGCGACAGTGGCGAAGAAAATGACAAAGCGAGTACCACCGATGTTCCGGAACCTGCGGAAGGTCAGGCGTTGTTAACGCCATCCGACAGCGAGAAATCCCATAGGAATTTGCGAGCCGAGACGGCTTTGGAGTTTTCTTCCATGAGCATGGGACGGTCAGCACTGATCAGTGTGGCCGTGGCCGCTGTGCTGAATCAGTCCACGACGACAACTGTGGCCCCTTCAAAGAGCCGGCAATTCCTGCATCGCATTCTGAACCGGACAGTCTGACTCCGCAGACGTTGAAAAGTTGAAAACTGAGTGGCGAATTGCCGCAAAAATGCGCATGATTCTCGAAACATTGTCCTGTGTGGACTCAGCACGGTCTCGCTGAGGTGACATGCAGGGCAACCCCACTCCCGATTTGGTAGCTATCTGAATTCGCGAGGGGACGGTCGTTTTTTGTTTGTTTCATCGAGAATAGCTCAGATTGAGAGACGTCGAAAATGAGGCAACCCGGCAAGTCAGGCAGTGACGAACACTCGCCGCAACGCAAGTCTGCCTACGGAACGCAGTTTTCTCCGATGAACACTGGCGTGTCTGAATTTGCTGAGGCGAGCCGTGATTCGGGCACCGAGATTCCTCTCGCAGGTCGGAAGACGGATTCGCGTCAGGAAACCTTTGGAACGGTCGTTCCAAAGCCCTTAAACCAGGCAGGTCCGTCGGAAGGGGTGATTGAACGAGCACTGCCTTCGCTCGATAATTTTCTTGAGGTCTCCAGGACTCGCAAGGCTGAGGGAATACTGCCGGGTTTGCCGGGGCTGCCGTCAGCAGCCGGAGTTCGCACCCGACCATATCCCGGACAGGAAGGTCGATCTCCCAGTGACTCCGGGGAAGCCACCATAATTCTGAGGTCCGAGCCAGCGGATCCGGGAATTGGCAAGAGTACCTGGAACTTGAAAATTCACCGCAGGCAAGTCTCGGGACACGTGTCCGGTTTTGCGAACCCGATGCCGGAACCTCTGGACGAAAAAAAAGGGCTCCTGTCATCATTTCTGGATGAAAGTGATGCGCCAGAATATGAGGTTCTGGGGGAACTGGCCGCAGGTAATATGGGAGTTGTGTACAACGCCCGGCAGTTGTCGTTGAACCGCGGGCTGGCGATCAAGACGCTGAAAGCGGATGCCGGCTCCGCAGAACGTGATCAGGCGATGTTTGTTTCAGAAGCCGTCATTACTGCCAATTTGGTCCACCCCAACATTGTGCCAATTCATGATCTGGGACGGACGGAAGATGGCAAGCTGTTCTACTCGATGAAAAAAGTCATTGGTGTTCCGTGGCATAGCGAAATCCGACAACGGTCCCTCGAAGACAATCTTGACGTTTTTATGAAAGTCTGCGATGCCGTTGCGTACGCACACTCCCGAGGGGTCATCAATCGAGATCTGAAGCCAGAAAACGTCATTGTCGGGGACTATGGCGAAGTGATTGTGCTCGACTGGGGACTGGCAATCACGACGGAGAAATTTGAGAAGCGTAACAGTGTTCTGGTGGATGTTCGAGGTACTGCCGGGACACCGGTTTATATGGCTCCTGAGTTGCTTGACTACGGAATTGCAGCCGTTGGGGCGCATAGTGATATCTATCTCCTGGGAGCAATACTGTTTGAAGCGATTGAAGGGTTCCCCCCGCACCTGCTGCGGCGATTCTGGTCTCTGGATGGATCGCAGATTTTTGACGCCGTCATTAATGCCGTCAGAGAAAATGAAATTGAAGAGGAAGTTGCACATCCGGGTGAGTTGATGCAGATCGCCCGAAAGGCCATGTCAACCCATCCGTCAGACAGGTACTCGTCGGTAGAAGCCCTTCAGGAGGCAATTCGGGAGCACAGGATCACCGGGCGTGCAGAAGAACTTCTGATTTCCGTTGATCCTCGGACGGTCTCGGATTATACAGCCTATCAGAGTGCGGTGGCCCTGTACGGTGAAGCCATTCGCAAATGGCCTGACAATCATCGCGCCTGCAGCGGGGACCGCCGTGCTCGACTGGCCTACGCAGAACTGGCTGAAAGAAAAGGCGACATCGACCTGGGCCTGCAGGTCGTGGAAAACCAGACCGACGAAATGTTTCGTCCTGTCGTTTTGAGACTCAAAAAATCGCGTTTGATTCGCAGAATCGTACGTGCGACATGGGGAGTGACAACGGTGGCCGCTATTTCATTGATGATTGTGAGCTACCTCCTGATGCTGGGTGCTGAAGCTTCGAAGGAAGCGGCTGTCACAGCACGGGAAGCAACACAGCAGGCGCTCGATACGAATAAAGAGCTTCACGGAACTAACGAAGAATTAGCGGCCAAGGCCAAAGCAGCAAAGGTCGAGGCCGAAGCAGCAACAGCGATGGCGACCAGGGAGACGCAGAAAGCCGCTGACGCGACATTGGAAGCGAAGAAGGCTCAAGAAAAAGCGAACATGGAAACGGCGCGAGCCAACGCCGAGACAACGCGGGCGAAAGAAGCTTCCGTCATCGCTGCCGCAGAGGCGAAAAAGGCTGCCGCAGAAACCGTCAAGGCTGAGAAAGCTCAGAAGGACGCACTCACGGCCCTCGAGACCGCCGCTCAAGCTGAAAAGGCCGCTGCCGCTGCGACAGCGATGCTGGAGCAAGCGCGGACAGAGCGTCACAAGTCTGAGCTGGAAGGCTATAACATCAAGATCAGGGCTGCTCAGGAGCTTGGACAGTACACGGAAGTGATTCGCATTGCGGAAGAAGCCTGCGCGAAGTCCGAGCTGAATCCCCTGATCAAAAAAGAAGAGTCATTGCTGAAGGAAAGAATTAAGGATGCTGTTCAGCAAGGCGGGAATGCCGAAATACGACTTCCGAAAAAACCTGATTCCGCTGGCATCAGTTCAGACGGATCGACAGTCGTGGTGTATTCACGTGGCAAAGAAAAGTCCGTGGGTGTTCTCAGGAACAAAGCTGGCCTCAATGCATCGACATTTATTCAGTCCATGCCGGCTATTCAGTCCATTCCGGCCGTTCTGAAAGGTGACGTTCAGGTTGAGGTCTCCAGCAATGGTGAGTGCATTTGTCTGTATGGAAAATCCGAGCGGCAGTTTTGGCAGTTGCAAGGTGACCGTTATGAACAGCTGACAATCGAAGATGACCAATTTGCCGCGAACCCTATTGATGCGGACTGGTGTTTTTTTTCCTCCAACGGCCAACACGTGTACGTGGCGGGCAAAGACCAGAAGGCGACCGTGGATATCTACGCGATCGAATCGAGTGTCGCAAGGCATCTGTTGCGGCAGCCTTTGGCGAAGGGCGCAACTTTGAACTATACGATTCGAGATATTGTATTGTTGCCGGATGAGTCGTCTCTGATTGCTGAATTTGAAGCACAGCCCTGTCGGCAATTCTGGCTGAAATGGGACGAGGGCAGGCCGGTGTTTCAAAAATTGGCCGGCGACGCTCCGGAGCGCGGGCCCATCAAACTCCAGTTGGCCAACACCCTCAACAAAGCAGACAAGTTGTTCGTTTCTCCTGATGGTCGGCAAATCGCCTTCATTTTTTCCAGGAGAGTCGTCCTTCTGCCGAGGGTAGAAACTGCCGGATCGGATCGTTTTTCCTTTGCGGCTGCGGAAGACAACGCGGCAGCAGTGACGTTTGCGTCAACGATGACAGTGACCGATCTGGCATTTTCGGCAGATGGAAGTGTCATCGCCACGGGACATGGAAGCCGCTACATTCAGATCTGGGATCGTGATGGCTCGACTTACGTCCCCTGCAAAAATGAAAATCTCTACTTTCATCAGCCAACCAGTACTCATCAGCAGGAGGCTTTATTTGGGCGATGCCTGCGGGGTCATTCCGGGATTATCAGCACGTTGCAGTTTGCGAATGGCGACTCGGATC
>JANPHT010000373.1:0-2949 GCA_031424595.1 Planctomycetota bacterium | reverse complement strand
GAAGAGGGAGTCGTCCAGCAGGATCATTCCGAACTTGCGTCCCGTCTGAATCGAGCTGTTAATTCGGAATGTCTTGCCTTCGCGGATCAGGTTCGCAATCGCGGGCGTCACGACAAGCATTTCGTAGGCCGCCACAAGTCCCTTAGGTTTTCGTGGCAGCAGGGCCTGGCTGATAATCCCGATGATGGCGTTGGCCAACTGAGTTCGGATCTGCTCCTGCTGGTTCGTCGGGAAAACGTCGATGATTCGGTCGACAGTACCCTGAGCACCGGTGGTGTGCAGAGTTCCAAAAACCACGTGACCGGTCTCCGCTGCCGTGATTGCCGCCGAAATGGTTTCAAGGTCTCGCATTTCCCCGACAAGAATTACGTCCGGGTCCATTCGCAGAGCACGCTTCAGAGCTTCGGGAAACGACGGCACATCAACGCCGATCTCTCGCTGATTAATCATGGAATGTTTGTGTTCATGGTAATACTCAATCGGGTCTTCCAGAGTGATGATATGATGATCCATATTATGGTTCATCCAGTTAATCATGGACGCCAGGCTGGTGGTCTTTCCGGATCCGGTTGGTCCCGTGACAAGGAACAAGCCGCGGGGACGCTGGATCAGATCTCTCACGACAGCAGGCAGTCCCAGTTGCTCGAACGTCAGGAACTCGTTGGGTATCCGGCGAAGCACCATGCTGATCATGCCACGCTGCTTGAACACCGCCACGCGAAAACGCGCCTTGTCGCCAAAAGCAAAACCGAAGTCGGTCCCCCCTCGCTCCTGCAGTTCCTGCTGGTTTCGCTCCGGAGTGATGCTCTTCATCAGGTTCGTCGTATCTTCCGGTGTCAGCACCTTGGTTTCCAACCGAACAAGGCGACCTCCCGCCCGCAGAGCTGGAGGCTGACCACAGGAAATATGCAAGTCGCTTGCCCGATCCCGGACGACCGTCTCCAGCAACTTGTCAATCTGAATACTTCGTCCGCTTCCTCCAGAAGTTTTCTCGCCGCCGCCTCCACCGCCTGACATTGGATTTCCTTAGTCTTAACTCAAAAGTGGTACAGTTGACTGTGGCTCAAAACAAAGAAACAGTTTCATGAAATGCATTCATCGCGGGTCTTTAGTGGCCACCCTTCGATAACTTATACACTTCCGCCAGCGTGGTCAGTCCCTGGTAGGCTTTGTCCTTCGCATCTTCAACCAGTGTCTTCATGCCCAACAGTCGTGCCTGGCGGCGAATATTCTGAGCCGGTTCGCTGTTGAAGGCCATTTCCCGCAGCGTGCTGTTCATGGTCATCAATTCAAAGACCGCTCGACGACCCTTGTAACCCGTGTGCTTGCAGTTGTTGCAGCCTTTACCACGAACCCACTGTCCCTCAGAAACTTCCTCCGGCGTGATGTTGAAAACATCCACTTCTTCCGGACTTGGCTGGTACGGCTCGCGGCACTTCGGACAGACAACTCGCACAAGTCGCTGGGCCATCACAGCCATCAAGGAGCAGGCGACAAGAAACGGTTGAACACCCATGTCAATCAAACGCGTGATTGCCCCAGGCGCGTCGTTGGTGTGCAGCGTGCTGAACACAAGGTGTCCGGTGAGCGACGCCTGAATCGCCATTTCGCCAGTTTCGGTATCTCGAATTTCCCCAACCAGAATACAATTAGGAGCTTGTCGAAGCATCGCCTTAATGATTCGGGCAAAATCGAGTCCGATGTTGTGTCGCACTTCAACCTGATTAATTCCTGGCAGGTAATATTCGACCGGATCTTCTGCGGTAATAATCTTTCTGTCCGGGCGATTCAGTTCCCCGAGAGCACTGTAGAGCGTTGTTGTCTTGCCGGATCCCGTGGGGCCGGTGACGAGAAAAATGCCGTTCGGACGGCGAATGATGTTCTGAAACGTTCGGTAGTTGTCTTCACCGAAGCCCAGATTTCTGATCCCGATCTTAATGTTATCGCGGTCCAGAATTCGCATAACGACTGCCTGGCCGTGATTTGTCGGCAGGATCGACACTCGAAGGTCAAATTCCTTATTGCCGGCACGCGTCTTAATTCGGCCGTCCTGAGGGCGTCGTTTTTCTGAGATGTCCATTCTTGCCATGATCTTGAATCGAGAAACCAGCGCGCCCAGCAGTCGCTTGGGTGGGCTGTCTCGTTCGATCAAAGCACCGTCGATGCGGTAGCGTATACGAACGCGGTCTTCGAACGGTTCGATATGAATGTCGCTGGCTCGTTCTTTGACCGCTTCGGAAATGATCAGGTTCGCCAGTCGAATGATGGGTGCGCTGTCGTCTTCGTCGCCCTGCATCGCTGCAGCCGCTTCGACGTCGGTGAAGTCGATCTGCGTCTCGGTAAATTCTGAAATCATCGAGTCGACAGACTCAGTTTCAGACTGCCCGTAGTGACGGTTAATGGCTGCCTGAATAGACTCCAGCGGAGCCATCACGGGACGAATTTCACGATTCAGCACAAACCTGAGCTTGTCGATGATTTCGATGTTGTTGGGGTTGTGCATCGCAATCACAACGGAATCGCCGTCGGATTCGATAGGAATCACAATGTTTTCGCGAGCCATCGATTCCGTGACAAGTTCGATCACAGCATTGGGAATCTGGCGACCTTCCAGTTCCATGTATTCGTAGCCGAACTCTTCGGCCTGAGCGCGCATCAGATCGGCCGACGAAATGTATCCGAGGCGAATCAGCGCGTCCTCACAGGGAATCCCAAGATTCGCCGCCATGCTGCGGGCTTCTTCCAGTTGTGACTCACCAATGGTGCCATCGTCAACAAAGCGCTCCAGCCAGTCACGCATGCTTTCACTCCGAATCCACTTCGAACATTACGAATCATCGAACAGGGCGAAAATCACACTCGATCACAAGGAAGCTGGTTCCCCGTAATACCAGCGGTGGTCAAATTTACCGACCTCGTCACTGGATTGTGCTCACTTCACAAACCCAA
>JANPHT010000372.1:0-1839 GCA_031424595.1 Planctomycetota bacterium | reverse complement strand
CGAGTTGACGCCGCAACAGCAACGCTGGTGGCAAGCTCAACGTACCCATGGTCTCTGCCGCGCTATCACGCGGCAGACAGAAATGGAGGAGCTCAAGTTCATCCAACGCAGCACCCAAACCCCCAGCGGCATTCGCCGACTCCGCCGTACCATGAAAAACTCCACAACCCTAGAATTCCGAATCGCCACCTAAACTGACAGCAAGCTAGCGCAACTTCAAAACTGGCGCTTCGGGTTGGTATCAAGACATCGCGTTGACCAGTTGGAGTCGCCCGACGCTGAGAATCGGGAACTACTGTCTCTGGTGTTTCTGATGCATTGAAAATTGGACTGATTCTTCATCGATTCCCGGTGCTGACTCTCGCGTTCATCTGAGACGCCTGTTTACACTTCTTTGTCCCGACCTTACGCTTCGACCTGCCAAAGGACTTCCTGTAATGCTGAAGAAGCTCAGTCTCCTGAAGTTACTCGTTCATCAGTTTGCAGCACAGACGACTTCGCCCAATCGATGTGGCCGCAGGCTGGGAAGTCGTGGCCGCCAGACTAGTGCAAGTACGGAGGTTTTCGAGTCGCGGGCGATGCTGTCGGTGGTGACGTCGTCGATGGAACTGGACAACTCGATCGATGCTGATGCCGACCTGAATCTCAGCGATGCAGAGCTTTCAGAAGCAAGACGGTTTCGCACGACCACTCGATGGACGACCACTTCCACCAACGGCAGCGGGCTGAAGCAGGGAGACCCCACGACGCTGACCTGGAGTTTTCCGGCAGACGGCACAGTCACGGATGACATCGAGCCTGAGAACCCTGACTCACCCAACGTCCTGCGGAATTTTCTGGACACACAGTTTGGAAATGGCGGCGGAGGCAGCGATCTGACCACGCGACCGTGGTTCAGTATTTTCGATGACTCGTTCAAGCGTCTCGAGGCTCTGTCCGGGCTGACCTTCAGTTATCTGGCCGCTGACGACGGAGTCGCCATGCGTCAGAACAATGCCGGCATTCTGAACACTCGCGCCGATATGCGGATCATGGGGAAACATGTGGATGGTCAGTCCGGCTCATCAACACTGGCCTACAACTTCTTCCCGGTGGAAGGAGGTGACATGATCATCGATACGGACGACATCAACTACTTCACGGATGCGTCCAATAATCGTCGGCCTTTCAAGAACGTCCTGATGCATGAAACCGGGCATGGTCTGGGCCTGCTGCACTCAGAATCAACCACCGACAACTTCCTGATGGCCGCCACTGCGAATGATGTCTACGACGGGCCGCAGCTCGACGACATTCTGGCGCTCCAGCGACACTACGGAGATGTCCACGAGAAAGCGGGCGGAAACGTCTTTGGCTCGGCACACAGTTTCGGAACCGTGAGTCCTGGCCAGTCGGCGAGCATCGGCACTCTGGGTGACGCCACACTGGTAACGTTGCCTCAATCAGACTTTGTCAGCATCGACGACGAAACAGATGTGGACTTCTACAAATTCAATGTGACCGCGATCGGAACTTTCTCGATCACATTGACCCCCCGTGGCAAGACTTACAACACCAGTGTCACCAGCACAACACAGGGTTCGTTCAATTCAAAGAACCAGAACGACCTGACATTGACTCTGCTGGGAGCTGACGGCACCACGGTGTTGCAGACGCGAAATGTCGGCGGACTGGGCGTGGCAGAAACGATCACCGACTTCGCCGTCGGTGCGCCGGGAACGTTCTTTGTCAAAGTGTCGGGAGCGACCGCAGACAAGGTTCAGTTGTACGGTCTGAGCATTGACGTTGCTGCCATCAACGGCGGGCAGATTCTGGGAACGGTCTTTGACGACGTCGACG
>JANPHT010000371.1:0-1174 GCA_031424595.1 Planctomycetota bacterium | reverse complement strand
CTTTTTCGGGCAAATCTCAATCAGCAGTTCAAAAATCCGGGGCGACTAAATGCATCGGGGCACGAACAAGAGCGGCTGAAGGGAATCGAACCCTCATCCTAAGCTTGGGAAGCTGATGTGTTGCCACTACACCACAGCCGCGAAAAACACTTCCGACTCGATAATTATCAGTGTATTCGACTGTTTCTGACATTGCAATTGAACCTATTCAATTGCAATGATTTGCACCCACTTTCACCCCGAAGTGGTCACAAGTGGTCACGATCGCCTTCACTCCATCCAAGTGATCATCTGATTGAATCACGAGACACAGAATGATGAGTTCCGCTTGTCGGGTTCGATGCCCTTTTGCTTGGGATGAAACAGGTAATCAATTACGATACCTGAACATTCACGAAAGACGGTGTGGGGTTACCGCCGCACAACACCAGTTTCCCTGGCTTCATGACTCCAGCGTCGTCTTCACGCCATCACATTCACATCGGCCTGCCCACGTAATGTGCTTGTTTTTTAAGAGACTTCGGGGTCTGGTCAGATAGTGCGTCAGTGCCAATGGAAATCGATAAGCGGAGGCGATTGGCACGGGGCCTGATGGCGCTATGAAAAGTCATGACGATTGGCCGAGCGTGATGAGCTGGTTGTCGAAACCGAGCACAACTGCCTGCTTGGCACCGATCATTAATGCCTTCATCTTCAAGAATATGCCGAGAGAATTGAACGAGCAGCATTCAACGTTCAGTCTGCAACGACAATTCTCAAACAATCTGTGAACCAGTTCGTGTTGCCGTGCGTCTCAAGGGGCAACCAGCGGCAAGAGCCAGCTCGATCACACGAAATTCTGGAGTCTCAGTTCAATGTGTTCCTTACGGTCAAGTCTCATAAGCAAATCCCTGGGTACAGGGCGGTATACCGATCCGTCGGTGCGTTTCAATAATGAAACGTCGCTCCCCACCCAGAGTCTGCGCTTGTGACACCTTGGCCGTATTCGGAGACCATCTCCCAAAGCCCGGTGTCACCTCGACATCGGGCTTTTTTCATGTGTGCCGAGCATGTTTAACAGCTTGAGGGTTTGAGTCCCTTATCCAGCCTGATGGAGGTGAAGGATTAGCGAAGCGCAAGGGCGGGGTCGCGAGGCTTTGTCTGAAAGAAGCGTGTAGCAAACGCGTGAGCCGAC
>JANPHT010000370.1:0-3622 GCA_031424595.1 Planctomycetota bacterium | reverse complement strand
GCAATGGATTGCCGAATCCCGTCACGGGGGCTCATGGGCTTGCTGTCATGGCGAGTTCGTTCAACCGTGCTGACGTGGGGAGCTGTGAGTCTGGCGACAGACCACACCGGGGCTGACAACCTCGGGGATCGGATTAAACATCCGACCGTGAATAGCTCAACTATGAAAGGCCCAACCTCAACAGGTATGGGAGGGCTTGTCAGTGATTCTACTGGGAGACGGTGCCAAACCGTGGAACGCCGTTCTGAGTGCTGACGGATTGTCAGCCGTGGTTACCCCAATCTTCTGTCTTCGTAGGGGGAAATCCGCGGGCAGTGCCTTGTGACTGGGGATATTGACAGTCGCTTCGCATGCGTTGCTTGTCTTTCGGCAAGTGACCATCGGGAGCGATTACTGTCATCCGAGCGTGAGCTCGATCCCGAGTCAAGGGCCGTGCCCTTGCGGGAAACTGTGACAGGTCGGGAGACCTGAACACACCAGAACGGTCTGAAGGGTAAAACCTTCCAACGACGTGAACCAGTAGAAGAAGTTCAGGAACTAACGCTGGAGCCTCTGTGGTAGCCGGGAATAGCAATCTCGGTGCGTGGTCCTGTCGACCACGTGATTCAAACACCGCAGAGGGGGAGAGTGGTCTGAGTAGAATCTCGCGGGAGCGAGACGGTGGTTCGGTCGAAGGATCGAACGGAGTTGGTTTGCGGCAAGCGACCAACGGGAGCGATGTCATGAGTTCCGAGCGGTAGCTCGAATCATGGCGGATCTCATCCGCATGGCTGGCAGTCATGACCCGTTCACGATGAACAGAGGGTGATGCCTCTGGGAGTGAAGACGAAAGGACTGAGGAGCAGTATCTGAGGATACTGCTGTTGGAAACCGCGTTGCGCTTCGACGTGACGTGTGAATCTGGCAGCAGTGGTCGTCGGGAAAAGCTCCATCATTGAACGTGTCGCAGGTGGCTGGCTCTCCGTCGTGGGAGTCAGCCGATGCGTCAACCGTGGCAGGCAGCAACTCGCAGTTTCAGGAGACCAATCCGGGAGGAGTGATCTCTTGAAACGGCAGACTGATGGCGGATACCCGAGTTGCGTCCAACGGACGCGACAGGGTAACGCCGGAGAGGTTGTACTCGGGTGCTATGAATTGTGCGGCTGCACCAAGGGAAGGCAGTGCGAAAGCACGGGCGCCTTTTGCAGACGCGATTTGTGGCCATTTGTGCGGATGGATCTGCAGGCCCTTTGTCTGGGTCTCGATCGACATGCACGAACGAGGACAAGGTTGCCAAGCACGGTTTTCTGGCTTTGGAGGTTGAGCCCATCAACCTCCCTTTTGAAGGCCGATCTGTCTCAGATCGGCGAGGGTTCACGTAGCACGACCTGAGACAGGTCGTGCTACGGAGAAGCCGAAGGAACTGGAAACGAAATAACAAAACAAGGAGGACCATGACATATCGATACGAAGCCCAATCACCGGAAGCCGTCGTGCAACTCATCGCGGCCAGTTACCTGAGACACGGGTTCTACTGGTACGTGACCGGTTCGATCCCGAGCGGCAAAGATCCCGTCAAGATTGATCGGAAACTCATAGCCAAATATGGCATCGACGTCCGCGAATGGGAACGCCGCAGTCGAAAGCAGCGAGGCATCTCGAACGCACACTACCTGCGTTTCGAGCGATGGTTCATCCTGATGGTCAGCGAAGGGCACCATGCCTTGAAGCAACCGTCAGCCAAAGGCGGTGAGGCGGAACATCTCCGCGACTGCCGACGAACTCCGATCCGGTTCCATGGCTATTCAATCTCGTACCGCCGAGCCGGAGTCACACCGGTTGGCGTCGCGTCACCAAAGTGGCATGCTCATGTTCGCATCGACGACGACAGCTATCGAGTCCTCAAGGATCGCTTCCTCGATCTCGCCATGCATCGATCGGCAGAGACACTGGCGTCCGAGTTCGCTCGGATCCCGGTCGCCCGATATGCCCCAATTCGACGGCAACTCCTGAACATCCTCCGAGCCGTCAACGAACGCCGCAAGCAACAGAGCTTCGATCCCATTCCCCACAGCGCCCTGAAGCTCAGGCGAACACCAGTGAAGGTCTATGTGCCACCAGAACCTGACGCTCACCAAATCAGAACCACGGTGGAGGCCGCCTGATTCATGACTGCATTACCGTATTTTCTTCTCGCACTACCGATCATCGATTTGATTCGCCTGTATCCGGATGGAGGCGACATTTTGCTCTTTGGCGGACTGTTGTTTCTGGCGTGGCGAAATCGCTGGCTGTGAAGATGGGGCAAGTGAAGAACCGAAGCAGAGGTAACAATGAAGTTCCGCAAATCTCCCTTTCCGCCGCCGGCTGGACTTCGTATTCTGCCTCCGAATGTTCAAGCACCTCGATATGAACTGAACCGGAGATTTCCGATGTCCGACACGCCTTTGGAACAGCGAATTCAAACGCTCGAACAACAAATGCAATCAGTTTTGATGAAAATTCATTCATCATCTTCGCCCATCCCTCCGACCAAGGATTGGCGAAAAAGTCTCGGCATGTTCGATGATCACCCGGTCATGCAGCAAATCGACAAAGCCGGGCAACTGGTACGGCAGCAGGACCGCGAACAGGGTGCCGCATGATCATCCTGGATACCGATCACCTCACGGTGCTGAAGTATGCCAGAGACGGCCGATTCATGAAGCTGGCTGAACGGATGGCCGATTCCGTCGATCAGGATTTCGCCACGACTGCCATTACGCTTGAAGAACAGTTGAGGGGCTGGCTGGCGGAGATCAACCGGTTTTCAGACCCTGAGAAACAGATCCCTGCTTACTCAGAATTGACGGGGCTGATTGAGTTCTTCAGCTTCTGGACCATTCTGCCGTTTGATAATGCGGCGGCGTCAACATTTCGCCATTTCCGCTCGCAGAAGAACCGCGCTGGTTCGATGGATCTCAAAATTGCCTCGATTGCGGTGTCCCTCGACTGCGTCTTGCTGACCGCCAACACTCGCGACTTCTCCAGCATCTCCGGATTACGAATTGAAAACTGGTTGGATTAACGGCGGGCACAGACCGTTCAATGTTGTCGCATTTCGTCGGTGCGAAGTGCACAGGCACTTCATAATTTCTACACCAGTCGAGCACGCGTTTCCTGAGTCGCCGCATCAGCATCAACCAGACGCCCCGCGTCAGCATCTGCCAGCCCACGTCTCAACGACTGCCGGCTCTGTTCCAGCTCCGACTCGGACAGCCGGCACGCATACCAACGCTGAAATAACTCCTCGAGCGATGCGCCTGAAGAGTCGGTCCGAGAATGCTCAAGGACGTACTGTCGAAAGGCTTCAAGCTCTTCAATGACTGTGCTCATAGACGCAGATTCTACCACTGGCAAAGTGTGAGAGCAATTTCTTTCAATGGCCCGCTTCCTTACTGGGAAGCAGGATAGTCATTTTTGTTGAAATGTGAGAGATTCCTTTCGTCATTGAGGAAAGGAATCCTGCATGTCGCGGCATAGGGTGGAAGAATCGACGGTACGTGAGTTGACTCTGGATAGAGAGGATCGAGTCTGTCCGGCGTGTCGAGAGCGGATGCATGTACGGTGTCGTCGGCCACGGAGTATTCTGACGCTGGAAGGG
>JANPHT010000369.1:0-9662 GCA_031424595.1 Planctomycetota bacterium | reverse complement strand
CGGAATGTCGTTGTCAGCATAGGCCCCTGGTGAATCAGGTACTCCACGTCCAGTTGGCTCAACAGCCCAAAGTCCTTCGCTGGATTTCCTTTTGATTTTCGATTGAATGTTCTGTACCCCGGCTGATCCAGAATTTCGGACACCTGACCTGGAAAGATCTGCTCGGCGATCCAGCGACCGCCAATATTGAAAAATGCGTTGCCAATGTTCTGACCCCAGAAACCATAGACCATCGCGACTCGGGGTTTTGTGAAAGCAAACATCGAACAACACTTTCCAGTTTCAAATGAAGCAACCAAAGTTGCTGAATTCGCTTCAGCCGAGATTTGGTCGGACACGCCTACAGAACTCGAATATTTAATCTCTGCTACGGACTAACGCTGACAAATACTGAGCGCTCTGTCGACACTGATCTTTTCGAAAACATCCAACTTGCCGCCAACGGTTGCATCAAACACAGAACGTCCGGATTTCTCAAATGCATCTTTAGCAGTTCGGTAAGCCAGCTCACTCCGATCGAGGTTTGGAATTCCCCACTTCGTCCCCGCCGCAAAGTAGTTGGGGTCAAAGTGATCAGAGTCCGGCCCTTTACGAGTTTCATAAACCGGCGACTTACTGTCTTTGCTGAAATTATGATCGACACCGAAGATGACCACCGGATTTGCCCCCATGTAATAGGCAAACTGAAGGCAGGCATAGGTGACTGTGCCAGCAACTCCGACGCCTTTGGTAATGTCGTTGGAGAATTCGTGACCAGGCCACTGATAAAAGTAGTTGACCTTGTTTCGAATTCTTCGAGGCATCAGCCAGCGCGCTTTCCAGCTGATGTAGACCGGAATTTCAGATGTGGCAAAATGCTCGGCGTGCTGCTGCACCACAACACCGTTGACGGTGACAATCATCGTAGGACGCCAAGTTGTTCGCGGGAAGATCATGTCGATCTTGTTCATTCCCAGGGACGGTACACCAGCGAATTTATCCAGAGGTGTCGAATTCAGGCTGGGACCATTTCCCACAACCAGCATTGGCTTGCCCTCAAATCGCCCCTTAAGATCCTCCAGCATTTTCCCCTGACCACTGATTCGCCACGTTAGTCCGGAGACAATTGATCGCGGATAATAGGTCATTCGAAGCAGAAGTCCGCCATCCATGTTATTCGCTGCCTGACAAAACTTTGAAACCGAACAGCAAAGGCGACCTTAGCCCTGAGTCGCAGCACACGGCAACTCTGACGCTGAATCAAGGCACTGCCTGAATGAAGAGCAAAAAAATGACAACCCTCAAAGGTCCAACTCTGCGAAGCACTCTGGTCGTCACTATCCTACTGAACGATTAAAGTGAACCTTTGGAAGTTTGTCGCTGAACGTGTTCGTCGATTGATAGTATCCGACGAGATCAGGATTCGCATTCCAGAGCTTCTTCAGCAACTTCGCAAATTGCCGCGCGGCTCGAATGGGCCGAAGTGACAGTGCTGACTGCACACAGAATAGAAGTTCCGGTGCGACGAAGCCATATTTCAAACACTGCGTTACATGTTCATTTTCGAAGAGATGCCGGTCTCTCAATGTATCGGGAAGCATACGCTCCAGAAGACCAGCTGGGTCATGTACGATGATATTAACTCCGTTCCACCAGCCCTTACGTGCCGCGCTTTCAATCGCCGCACTCATGTTGACCGGATGACAAGGCGTATAAGATTCATAAAGCAGTTTGAACTCCGGATTGGCGAGCAGGAAATCGCGATTCGCAAGCCTAACATGGCGGTAGTTTGAATCATCGACGACGATGATCGAGTAATCCGCGAGGAACGGCTTTGCAAGTTGCAGACAAACGAGTTGGCTTCGATAGTCGTGCGGTCCATCGACAAAATACGTGCCAATCTTTTCGTCGCCAATCTGCGAGCGGAGATTCTCAAGAGCGTCTTCGTAGTCGGCATTGAACAGACGATAATTCTTCAAAGACAATGCCCGAGCACGCTCTTCAATGATATTAAAGTTTTTATTACCGGGGTCGAGGTACGCGAAGTTATCAATCCCCATGGCCGACGTTTTCTTCAGAACGGCGGCAACCGAAAGAAGAGTTAGTCCCTGGAAGACTCCAATTTCAAGGTAAGAACCGCCGTTTCTATCTTCCTGGTATTTGCTCATGCGCTGCAATGCACCAATCAGCGCATCGCCCGAGAAACCTCCAAGTATGTCGCTTCGGAACGAACGACCATTTTGCTGGGCGTCGTCAATGAGGTTCTTGATCGTACGGAAATGCTCAATATTCATTTTTTTACTATCTAAATGGAGTTGGTCTCTGACCCAATCTGACCGAACCACTCTGGAATTCGGCCTACCGAAAGGCTGTGGCTCTGCCAAATCACCAGAGAAATCCACTTCAGCATCGTTTAAAGAACATAACAACAGATGACAATGTGCCTGATGCACGACGCAAGTCCACTGGACAATCAGACGAAGTTACAATCTTTACGCGCCATCCCATAGGTGCACACGGATCGTTCCAAACAGCGTTCTGAATCCGACCGCTAAGAAACACACCATCAACGTGAACGTTGTGACAGACAGCCGTATAAAGCTGCAAAAGGGAAACGCAATAAGCGTGATGGATAACACAGATGCAGCAGCAAGAAACTCGGGGTGCTGAAGGTCTCTCATCGAACGGAAGACCCAGCCACAGATCCCGCCATATAAGAACATAAAGAAACCGCCACCGTAAATCCCGAAGTCAATGACAATATCCATTACGCCTCCGATCCACGGATTCTTCCCGAACGTCTGAGCTGCGGCAATTTTTTCCTTCACCAGTTGTTCGCTCGTCTGCCCGCCAACAGCTAGTGCGCGAATCTTTGAGAAGACCGGAAAGTTATTGCCTCCAAGAAACAGCCAGTCCTTGATGTCTGTCTCCTTCAGCAAATAGTTGGATCGCATCATGGGCGAAGTGATGTAGCCACTACCGTAGGCAAAAACTGCGATGCTCTCTATTCCTGTCGTTGTTGAAACCGTTCTGGCCAGCGGCGAGACCTGGGAAGCACCGGCCACCCACGAAAGATGGAGATCCTCATTGCCGACAATGTCTGTTTCTCGAATTATTGGAAATACGCCGAAGCATAAGTAAAGCAGAACCACACCAAGGACACTCAGAATCACCTTGCTTACGAATGTACTGGAAGATCGGAGTCGCCCGGCTGCATCAATATACCACTGGGGAGATTGAACATCTCGGTGCAAAAAATAGCTAATGGACCACCCAAGTATACAAAATGCCAGAAATATACGTCCGCCAGCCAACAACGATTCGGCAAAACCAACTACCAGGAAACCAATCAACGCTGCGATTCGTGGAAGTCCACCTCGAAATGACGGAGCCATGATCACAAGAATCACCACCATCGGTCGAGCGACAGCCTTAGTAAATGACATCGCACCATGGGAATACTCAGTCTCTTCCCAATGAGCGAGCCGCATTTGGCGAATATCCAGTACGGAAAAACCAATTTCAAAGATCTCGAAGCCAACGATCGACGCATGGATTAACAGGGCCGTAATCAACATCAGCACGACCATGTCGACGCCACTGGCAGATCGAGCATCTGCCGCAAGACCAGAGGGGGATTCGCTCGATCGGATCTGAAACACAGAACCTAACAGAAACATCCCCACAAAGAATGTCTGAAGCATCAATAGTTCCAGTGAGAGCACCTCGTATTCATAATGGATCAATCGCACAATCTGAAACAGAAGCATAAAAATCCACGAACCCAGCATTACGACAGCAGGATGGTAAGCTGATCCGCCAAATTTTAATGCTCCGATGAGGAAGACAATGAAGATCAGGAGCTGAATTGACACCATCGGAAGCACCAATGAAATTAGGAAAAACTGTTCAATTTGACGTAGTGTTTTTGTAACGGAATCGAACCGCTCTGCAATGCCATCTCAAAGGTCGTCACAGCAGATAACTGTTGAAACAACAACAGAACCCCAGAATGAGTACTTCCACCCATCATACATTTCCAGTCACTATAAAACTCCGGCAGGGCAAGACTCAAGCGACACAGCATGTCACCCGTTCACGCAAGGTAACGCCAAAGCCTGGCAATCCATGTTCAGAACTCGTTCAGACTCCGCCCTTACTCACCGCAGAAAATCTTTTCCATTCCTGCTCCGCTCGCTTTGATAAGGGTTGCTCTACAGCAAGGAGGTTTCCCCAACCATCGCTGTCAGCGAGACTGCATGGCCACTTCTTCAAAGACCGCCAAGTATGGCGAGCCCCATATTTTGTAATCGGAAGCCATTCCGAAACCCAAACGACATATCCTTTGGCAGCCAGGAATTCAGCCATTTCGCGAAAGTCATATCCCAGCGGCTTTGTCTTACGATCCTCAAATTCACAAATGATCGTTCGAGGACATTGATTCGGCTGACTCCAGTCGATCCCCTTGAGCACAAAGAGATCATGCCCTTCCGTATCAATCTTCAGGAAATCAACTCGAGCGCCCCGGGCATGCTCTGCCAGACAATTGGCCAGTGTATCGGTGATAACAACTTCACCGGCTGCCTTGTGGCTTTCAAGGAAGGGCGTCAACGAAGAAACGCCCGTCGATTCCGTGCTGATATAAAAAGGGACGGATTGCCCCGCTCGATCTGATACGGCACACCGCAGTTCACGAACTCGCGATGTGGACCTCGCTCGTATCATCGCATGCTTACGAGGAGACGGGTCAGGCTCAAAGGCGATCACATCCCAGCCACTGAAAGCAAAAAATCGGAAACTCTCTCCGTGATGAGCGCCGACATCGACCATCAGACCTTTGCGTTTCTCGGGAAGAAGCAGATCCACAATCAGCAAGATCTCATCCAGAGTTGTATCGCTGGAATTCGAAATACCGCGGAGTTTCCTGTAAGCGTTCACTCCGAACACCTGGCAGAAATGTTTTTCACAACGCATCAGCAGCGTCTTAAGGTTTGCGGGAATCGCCATGTTCTTAGTGATCCCCTCTTCGATCCGACCCACGGGAATCCAACAAGAAGCCTGATATCAGATCAATGGCTTTCAATGATGTTCTGGTCACCGCATCGATCGTGTTCGATGAATTGTGAGCCCCGAAGATGCACCGATCGGAAAAAGCTCTCAATGGAGAATCTGCCGGAAGAGGTTCGATTTCAAACACCTCTAGTGCAGCACTATGCACATGTCCCGTTCGAAGGCATTCACAAAGAGCAGCTTCATCAATCAGTGGCCCTCTGGCCACGTTGACAACTCGCACCCCAGGTTGGCAACGCGCCAGCACAAGGCTGTTGAGCATGTGCCGATTTTCTTTGGTCAACGCACAGGTGATGACAATAAAGTCAACGTTCTCAACACCTTCCGGCCAGTTGGCGGTGGCATAGCCGGCGGCGTCTGCCTGCGCCTTCAGAAATGGGTCATACACCACGACATTCATTTCTGCCGCCACCAGCCGTTTCGCTGTGTTGCGGCCAATGTCTCCATAACCCACGAGCGCCGCAGTACGACCAGCCAATGAAATCCCGGCAGGCTTGGGCCATTGTCCTGATTTTACACCAGCATCCACAAACACCGTCTGCCGCGCAAGGGCTGTTACGTAGGACATCGCAATATCTGCCACTTCACGGCCGAAAACACCAGGCGTGTTGCTGATAGGGATATTCAGTCGTTTGCAGGCATTGAAGTCGACATTATCGACCCCGACACCCCATTTCACCGCCGCCCTTAACTTGCCTGCGACTCCCGCCTCAAAGATCTCAGCTGTCGCTGGATCATCCCCGATGATCCAGCCCTCAAACTGCGGAACGAGAGCCAATAACTCATCGCGAGTCAGAATCTGGACAACATTCGGCGTTACAATTTCCAGCCCACGCTCGGCAAAAATTGAGCGAAATCGGTCAATCGCCCGAAGCATGGGGGGGCATGTGATGAGAATTCTCATTGTTGACCGACAACCTCCAGTTTTGTACTCGTGTTCCCAAAATCTTTCATATCGGTCCAGTAATGCGGGCTCTACACATTGTTTCGGCAATATCCCAACCTTCCTGATCATCAATATCTGCAGATTCTGCTCGCGGAACCTCCCACATCATGGGTTTTGAACCAATTCGAGCGGCTGTTTCGGCAAAGCTCTGGCGGTTGAAAATGTAAAGGTTCGAATTCTCTTCGAACCACGGTTCCAGATCCTGAGTTCTCACAAGATTCTTAGGATCGTGGTTTACCGGCGAAGCATCCGCACGATAGAAACGAGTCTGGAATCGATTTACTGTAAACAGACTATCGCAGAGCCCTTCACCCACACCCTTTTGATAGGCTGCTATGGCCTTACTGATGGTCCCTGCACCCAAAAGCGGATTCGTAGTGTGAGTCATCAGGTAGGTTTGACTGTCAATGGCAGCGACATCGTCAGCCAGCACCAGATTCATGCTGACAAAATCGCCACAGAATTCGGGTTTACGATCGCGAATCAGAATACGATCGGTTTCGAGAAGCCCATGCTCAGCAAGCACCGAACGAGCGTCAGTATTAATAATGACTTTGTCAATCTTTTGTAGGCTTAAGAGCGTATCAAGAATCCATCGAAACAATGGCTTGCCCGCGAACTGTCGAAAGTTCTTCCCAATAACACGCGCGCTGTTCGCCTTCATGGGTAGCAGTGCGACCAGTTGCAACTTCTGAGCATCCATAACTCACCTGCTGACTAAAATAAGAGAGGGATTACCGTGGATAGAAATATCGTTCTTTGCGCTGCCGCGACAAATTGCGATGGAGATGGTGTCCTCGCCAGGCGCCGTAGTACTGACAAAACCTAAATGCCAGAATCTGCCACGCCCTGGAAAGAAACACACGCTGCTGCAACGCCTGCGACCAGTCGGCAAGCACACCGGCAAGAAAATACCTGATGGCATCGTGCCAAAGGACATGAATCTCAGGCATGATTTCTCGTAACGCAATGGCCTCCCGCTCGTAGCGGCGTTTCACCTGACCCCATGATTCATGGTGGAAGTGATAAACACATGCTTCCGGGACGTAAACAATTCCTCTTTTTTGCTGCCAAAGCTGCTTGGCAATGTACATGTCTTCCAGACCCGTCAAAGTTTCGTCGAATCGATGCTCTTCCCAGTTTTCCTGACGTAACGCCAAATTTGCGTTGTTGCAGAAAAAAGGACTCTGGTCATGATCCCGGTGCTCCGGAAAGTACTTCGCGAAAAGGGAGTGTTCGCTGAACCGCGTTTCTTCGCCACCGACTTGTCGACCGTAGCTGATGGCGACATTGGGATCCGTAAATGGCCTGACCAGATTTGTAATCCAGTGCTGATCAGTTGGCACACAGTGACCACTAACGAAAATCAAGATCTTTCCGGTCGCGGCATCGCAGCCAATATTCAGTGATCGCCCGAATGAGAACTCGCTTCGTTGCAGATGCAGAATTCGACATCCTGCTTCTCCGGCAATCGCCTGAGTCAGGTCCGTTGACCCCGAGTCAACAACAATGGTCTCAATCTGATCCTGTGGATAATCCTGGGCGCGAATGCCTTCCAGAAGGCGGCCCAAATAGCGTCCTTCATTCAAGGTGCGAATAACAATGGAACACGTCGTCATAACGAAGTTCTATAGACAAGCCCACGAATCAACCATAAACAGCCACAGCACATAAAAAAAACCACAAATGCCGGCAATGAACAGCGCCGTTCAAACTCCCAGAATGTACAACCAAGGGAGGCAATCGACCTCCTCGCTGCAACGCGACTGTAGATAAGGCAGTTCGCTGCCAACAGGCCAATCGGATAGGCATAAATTCCAATTACTGGAGCCAGAACCATCATGAGGCTAACCCAGAGAATTCCAGTATAGCCATTCACCCAATGCCAGATGATGTGATTGGTTGTACTGTAGGTCTGAAGATGCATGGCTCCCCATCGCTCTACGAAAGCAGCAAGCCCCAGCACAATCCAGAACTCCATATCCGGAAAAGCCACTTTGCTGTGAATCAACGGCAGGACGACCAGCGAAGCAACAGGCGCAACGCCAAACAGAATAATATATCCAATATGTGACCTGATCATGTTTCGCCGTACCAGCGAACGCAGTTTATCGATCTCACCCTTCACGCGAAGGCGATTGAGAATCGGCAACTGGCTGTAGAACGGCGCGCGGCTTACCTCACCGACAACCTGCATGATCCTGAGCCCCAATAGAAACTCCGCCAGCGGCCCCGAGTCCATGATCTGCGCAAAAGCAAGGCCGCTCGCAGCCATAACGCCGGCCGCAGAGATCACACCAGTCAGTGATCGCCATGAGTTGGGCCAGATGGCATGAAATACTTTTGGGCAGTATCTGTCGTCAGGTGAAGCATAGGGCAGTGCTTTCAGTGTGTGACTGGCAAGCCAATACAGACGACAAAATGAAACAACCTGCAACAATTGATTCACCGCGATAAGAACCAGCAGGGTCCCTCCAAAGGCCAGCGAGCTTAAGGCCAGCAGCGTGCCAGCGATCGTAAAGATGGCCGACCAGCGCTGCTCTGCCGCAATCTTATTCGCGCCCTGCAGGATTGCACTAAACTGACTGGCGTAGAGCGTTAATGGCGTGACACAAGCTACGATGCCCCAAGCCATCCACGAATTCGCCGGGGTTGAACTTTCGCGAACGGGCTTATCCAACAGGAAAAAACCGACAAGGCCAACAATCGGAAGACTCAGTGCCGACAACACGAGAAAGATTCTTCGCAGAGTTCCAATAATCCTGCTGAATAAGTCAGCATCGGCTTCGAGATGATGCTGGACCTCATTTGTTCCGACCTGCAGCTTTCCAAGCTGATCTTCCGGCATACCTGACAAGGCATGGGCAATGAATCGCGCAAACGTCGGGACAAATCCTGCGCCCACAAGCATCTGAAGTGTGATGATCAGTGACAGCAACTGATACAGGGCGTAATCGCCCTCGGAAAATCGATTAAGAATGAATGGCAGAATTAATCCCAGTGAACATACTTTTGCCGAAGTGTTGAACAGCGTCATTAGCGCAGCGGAACGCCAGACCTGCTGCGCCATCAGGCCTAAGCGGGTACGGCTTCTGTTCACATCCGCAACTTCGCTCATGTTTTTGAATTCTGGATTCCCGCCAATTTTCATACCTGTGAAAACTTCGGTTGCAAGTTCCCTGATCTACGCTGGTCAAATCAAGACGACAGCAGATCCCGCAATACGCTCGCTTAATGCGTGACGGGTTACAGCGATCAACCGAATCATTAAGGATTGTGAAAATAGGTGCAATGGCGATTTCGGGAACCAAGCGTTCATCTGGCAAATATCACAGAAAACTGCCAGTATTCCTAAGTGGTCTGCGTCTGGAGCCAGCGGCATGCCCCTCCGCCTGTGACTCCACAATCGAAAGGCCTGAAATTTCGCAGCAGGCCGCCAGTGGAGTTCACTGGCAGGGCCCTACATTCAGGCCCCGAGAAGAGCGGAAGGCCAGGAAGTCTTAACCGATTCCGTACCCACACCAAATCGCAATGGAGAACCACCGATTATAAGCACCACTGTCAGCCTTAGAACCCGTCCAAAAACTACTCCGTGTTTTCCGGGTGTGGCCGGATGGTGTAGTTCCATTGGGGACAGACGTCGTGTCGGGTGAGTTGGATGTTTTTG
>JANPHT010000368.1:0-3937 GCA_031424595.1 Planctomycetota bacterium | reverse complement strand
CGCTGCATTTCAAAACCCACCGATCACCAGCAAATCCTCCTCGAAAAACTCCGACTCAAACTGCCCGCCAAAATAATCCAACGCAAAATGTAGTGGAAACTTTTGGGCTGAAACCTCAGAAAATGCAGTGTTTCTGAAACGAGTTGGGGAAGTTGGGCTAAGCCCATCCGGGCAATGTGACCGAATCAACGAACGGTCCGCACATAGTCGTTTTCGGGCGGGGTCTTCAGAATTCGGCTTATTGAAACTTCTTCGAGTCCAAACAGATGGCAGCATGTGGATTCGAAACGCCCCCCGGTTGCCGTATCGTTCAGAGTCTCGGCTAAACGTGGAGAATTTCCCCAAAAGGCTACAGCCGACGAATTGTCAGCGGGCATATGATCTCCAGATATGCGGTTCAATGCTGATTTTGGGGGTTATTGGAATGTCGGACGGGTCCATCATAAGTCTACTGCCATGGAAACGACAGGCGGCTCAGCAAACACCGCTGGCGGGCGAGCCTCCGACGGATTGGTCGTTGCTGGCTCAATTCGTAGCCGGCGATGAGTCCGCGTTTGCGAGCTTGATGGAACGCCATCAAAGTCTCGTCATGTCTGTCTGCCAAAGAATTCTTCGTGAAGCAGCCGATGCCGAAGATGCCTTTCAGGCAACTTTTCTTGTCTTGGCTCGCAAAGCAAGGTCGCTGAGCTGGCAAGACTCGATAGCCGGCTGGCTCCACCAGACCGCTCGACGAACGGCGATGAAACTGCGTTCGCTGAAAGCGCGGCGGCGGAAGATTGAACAACAAGCGGCTCTTGAACGAAGCGAGATTTCTCACACCGAAACGAATTCTGAAGCGGCCGTCACAGTTCATGAACTGGCGGAGATCCTTGACGACGAACTCGATCGTCTTCCGGCTCTGTTCCGCGAAGTCATTCTGTTGACACAGCTTGAAGGTCTGAGTCGAGACGAAACAGCTCAGCGGCTGGGAATCTCCGTAGCCGCCGTCAAGGATCGACTCGAACGAGGTCGCGGACAACTTCGCAGCCGGCTGGTGCGTCGCGGCATCACCATGTCAGGAACCATGCTGGCGACCTGGCTGCTCCCCGGGACAGCCCATGCCGCGTCAACCACGCTGGTGTCAACAACAGCCAGCGTTGCGAGCGTCTTTGCTTCAGGCGTCACAAAATCCGGAGCGGCTCCGGCCGCTGTCACACTTGCTCAGGGAGTTCTAAAAATGATGGGACTGGAAAAACTGAAATTTGTCGCCGCCTGCGTGTTGTCGCTGATCACCGCTGGAGGAGTTGCCTATGGCATGTTGCACGATAATCCTCAGCGGTTTCAAAAAGGATTGGTCGGGCAGATTGTGGATGTGCAGATCAGCGGCCAGTCTGCCTCCGTAACGATTCAGCTCGAAGAATTCGATACGCTGTTGAACCTTGATGTAAGCCAGGACGTCAAAGTCTGGAAAGCTTATGAATCGTCGAGCGTGACCAGCGTAAAGCCCGGGCAGTTTGTATCACTGCGTTTGGCGTCTGATCATCGAACTGTGAATGAAATTCATGTCAGTGGTGCTCAGCATGAAGTCGCGATCCGAGGTCTCACCGACTCCGGGGCGATGATGGCGGATTTGACGGATAACGATGATGAAACAACGATGGAGACACGTCCTTATCAGTTGGCCCCCGATGCCATTTTGCGGATCGGCGGACTTCCAGCGACGCGTGAAGATTTCTTGTCCGGCATGCAAGTGCCCCTGGAGTTGGCGGACGACGGAAAGACAATTCATGCCATAGAAGCGGAGGCCGATCCTCAGACGATTATCGTGGGCTCAATTGTTGCGATCGACGCTACTGCCGGCACCGTCATTATCGAAACCGAAGACGACAATGACACGTTGATCAAAGTTCCATTCAAGATAGACGGCAATGCCGTGATTGAAGTCGATGGCAAGCGAAGCGAAGTGGTCGCCGTGCTGGTCGGCAGCGAAGTGATTCTCCGCACGACCGCCGATCGCAGCTCCGTTCGAGCCATCAGCGCAACGAGTCCGGAAGCGGATGATGACTCGGAGTAACGCACTCGCACAGCAAGACGGGTTGGACTGGAAATATTCTGCGGTAATTTGATGTTCCAAAGTCGATGCATGCCACCTCGGTCACAAAGCTTTCGCTGCTCCGTTGCGTGTCTTCTGCTTGTGCTTTCGACGGCTATTGCGCGAGCTGATGAGGTCTTCGTTGCGGGGGCGAATTTCAGCAACAACACGAATGTCGCCTACCCGAACTGTGCGGCGGTCGTTGACGTCACAAAGTCACCGTATTACGCAAAAGGCGACGGGACGACAGACGACACCGAAGTTCTGCAGCAAGCTTTGTCGAATGTCATGGGGCAACACAAGATGCTCTACTTTCCGAATGGAACTTATCTGGTTTCCAGAACACTGAACTGGTCTAAGAAAAATGCTGAAGGCAAAGACGCCTGGGGAATGAATTTTCTTCAGGGACAGAGTGCCACCAAAACGATCATTCGCCTGAGAGATTCGACCTTCACTGATCCGGAAAAGCCTGGCAGCATCATGTGGTGTGGTGGCTTTGGGTCTGCGGATTGGTTTCACAACTACATTCAGGACATGACCTTCGACGTCGGAGACGATAATCCGAGTGCGATTGGGTTGCAGTTCTACTCGAACAACTTCGGAGCAGTCCGCAGTTGTCGGATCGTCGCCGGAAGCAACAGCGGTTTGATTGGGCTCGACCTTGGTCATCGAGACATGAACGGCCCACTGCTTGTGCAAAACTGCGAGATCGTTGGTTTTCAAAAAGGCATCGCAACATCACGAGCGGTGAACAGCCAGACCTTCGAGAATATTACTCTGCGCGATCAATCGCAGTTCGGCTTTGACAACGAAGGTCAGGCGATCAGTGTTCGAAGTCTTCTGAGCTTAAACCGCGTGCCAGCGATTCGCACCTATGGAACATTCTGTCTGCTTGATGCGACACTGAAGGGGCTCGACGGAGCCAATCAAGTTCCTGCTATCATCAACTATAACGGTGGAAGGCTCTTCGTTCGCGAGGTCACCTGCACTGGCTACAGTCGCGCAGTTGGAGACGTGGAAACTCCTGACTGGTACGCGGCCGTGCGGCTTTCGAACGACGACAAGCAAGGCACTCACGGGCCGAACGTCGGTGAGTATTGTTCACACAGTTCGACTCAACTATTTCGCTCAGCGCCCGGATCGCTTCGACTTCCAGTGAAAGAAACGCCTGTCTCGGAAAAGGATGCTCCCAGTTTATGGGCTGTGGTTGACCGCTTCGGCGCGGATCCTACTGGCAATCAGGATTCATCGGCGGCTATTCAACGTGCGATCGACTCCGGTGCGACGACCGTTTTCCTGCCGGGATTTTATAACCTGACGCAACCCATCCGGCTCCGAGGCACAGTCAGCCAGCTGATCGGGACTGAGGCTCAAATCGATTTTGGCACGGCCGCACTGCTGATTGGTTTCGATGGAAAGCAGCGTCGTACGTGGATGTTTCGGATTGTGCTCAGTCAAGCAAGGAAGGCCTACAGCGAAGTGGCCTGGCGTCAGACGACGGACAATTTCATAGCGGCGATCGAAAACGCATTCCATGACTTTGTCGGCGTTCCGAAGACGCTGGTCATCGACAATCTGAAAGCGGCCGTGATGCGCTGCGCGGATTGATCTTCGACGACGAAGAAATTGAAGCTGCTCAGGCGACGCGGAAGTCTGTCGTGGCTCCAGCCAAACGGTCGAAGTCTGCGAAGCAAAAGGACGCAACACGACGTACTCCGGAAGACCTTCCAGTACAGAGCTTCCAGGATCTGCTGAAGGACATGGCGACGCTGACTCGTAACAGCGTCCGCTTCGAATCAAGCGACTCGGAGTTCCATCAGCTGACCGAATCCACAACCTTGCAACGCCGCGCCCTCGAACTTCTTT
>JANPHT010000367.1:0-1307 GCA_031424595.1 Planctomycetota bacterium | reverse complement strand
GATTTCCGGCACCGTCATCCAACCACCGAACTCGTCGGCGTGTTCGCGAAGAATCACTCCCACACTGATGGTCCGCAGATCTATCGTCAAGACATCCATGATGTACTCCATCCCGCCCGAAGGCGTTCGACAATTTCGCTGCTGAGTGCACTGAGTGAAATGGTAACGACCGCAGAGCTGGTACCCACCAGCGGACTTGTCGAACGCCTTCGGGAAGTAAAAGACAAATGGGAACTCGAGCAGATTCGGGAAGCCATTCGTATCGCAGAACGAGCGATTGGCGTTGTTCGCAGTTCGCTTCGCCCGGATCAGACCGAAACAGAAATCCGCTACCTTCTTGAAGCCGCGATGCGAGATTTTGGAGCGAGTGGGCCCGGATTTGAGCCCATTGTCGGGGTTGGCCCAACGGCCGCCTTGCCGCATGCTCACGCCGGACAGCGCAGAGTTTCGGAAAGTCCCGTGCTCCTGATCGACTGGGGTGCTCAAACGAAATCGAGCTATCGCAGCGACCTTACCCGAGTCTTGATTACGTCCAGGCCGACCAAGCAGATTGAACAGGTGTACAAGACCGTGCTCGCGGCGCATCAGGCGGCGATTAAGGCGATTCGGCCGGGGGTAAAATGTGCGGAGGTCGACAAGATTGCTCGAGGAATGATTGCGGATGCAGGATTTGGCAAGTATTTTGGCCACGGGCTGGGGCACGGATTTGGGCTGGAAATTCACGAATCAGTGCGCATGAGTCCACTCTCAAAACAGGAATTTGAAGTGGGAATGGTTGTGACCGTAGAGCCCGGAATCTATCTGCCAGGAAAATTCGGCGTCCGAATCGAGGACGACATCCTTGTCACTGTCGGGGGAAACGAGGTTTTGTCGAACGTTCCTCGCGAATTCGAAGAGGCAATCGTTCCTTTCCTTGCATAAATCGGGGCAGTTAACGATCCTGTGCACTCTTTAATAACGTCCGTGACGACGAGTGAAGCTTGGCTTTTTGCAAAGGTGAGGCTTTCACGAATGGGCGTTCATTTGTATCTGGCAAGGCGTTGATCTTCAGCGTCTGGAGGCATTTTTGAAATGGCGAAACCCGTGGAAAACGAAGAAAAGGGCGAGTCCTTCGATCTCGATAAGTTCCGGAAGCTTTTGCAGCTGATGGAGAAATTTGATGTGTCTGAAGTGAACCTTCAGAACGACGAAGAATCATGGAAGATTCGCCGTGGTCCTCGGTACGCTCAGCCGACTTTCCCTCAGGGATTTGCTCCGGCTCCGATGATGCAGGCTGCTCCTGTTGCGGCGCCTGTCGCTGCAGCGTC
>JANPHT010000366.1:0-2748 GCA_031424595.1 Planctomycetota bacterium | reverse complement strand
TCGGGTGACAATTCAACCATTTCAGGTGTCAGTTTGAAGTTCGACAACTCAAAGATCCTTGCGGCCTCTGGAAACGGCCGCATTTTCGATGCTGCAACAAACAAGATCGCCACGACGCCTGTTGCCAAAAGAATCTGCCCGGTTCTGGCAGTTCTGCCGTGATGAATATTTCTTCGCCGACTTTTGATTCGCATGTCAACACGTAACCCCGGGATAATTCGGTGGAACAATCGAAATTCGATTGTTGCGGTGCATGGGAGGGCGAATCAAGAACGCAAGCCTAAGAAATCAACGTCAACGAGGTACACTGCCATTTCTTGACTGACCGAGCCCCGGTCGGTCCGTTTCCCCGCTGCTGCAGGGGGAACAACCGAGAAAAGTGAGGTGATTCATGGAACGGTTAGTACGGCTAATCCGTTAAAATCTATAAGAAAAATGCAAGAATCGAATTGAACTGGACCGTTTAGTATCTAAGATGAAGAAACTGTACTGTACAGTTTAAATCTGAGGTGCGAAATGCGAAGAATGCTCTTTTTTTTGGTAGCTGTGATTTCCCTGATGCTGGTCGGAGTGGCTGCGAACCCTTCGTTCCTGACTGAGGTGCCTCAGCCTCCAACGGTGGCGATGACTGAGATGAACGTAGGCGCTTTGGGAAGAATCGAGCCGCATACGGACGTGCTCCATGTGAATGCGCCGTCGATTATGGAGCCGCCGGTTGTTGAAACACTAAAGGTGGCTGTGGGTGATCCTGTCGATAAAGGGCAAATTCTAGCTGTCCTGGACTCGCATCGCCGCAAGCAAGCCGAGTTGGACCTGGCCAAGGCGGATTTGGTGCTGGCAGAAAAATCGCTGGCGAAGGTGTTGGCAGGAGTAAAGAAAGGCGAAATTCAGGCGCAGGAATCCCTGCTTGAACAGGTGCAGGAACAACTCAGGCTCGCGGAGACTCGACTGGACAGGGCTCAGCGATTGATGAAGTTACAGGCGACCTCTCAGGATCAGCAGGAAGAGAGTACATCAAATGTTGAAGTCCTGAAGCGGGAGCTTCGACAGCAGGAAGCTGCGCTGGAGGCGTTGAAGGAAGTTCGGACAGTGGACGTGGAACATGCTCAGGCTGAAGTTGATCGGGCCAAAGCTGCGATTGAGCGAGAGGAAGCGCATGTGGAAGTCTCACTGATCCGGAGTCCCATCGCAGGAGAGGTATTGCGGATCAATTATCGTGATGGCGAGCGGATCGGATCGGAAGGACTGCTGGAGCTGGGTGACACGCGGCACATGGACGTTGTCGCAGAGATTCATGAATCCGACATTCTGAAGGTGGAGCTCGGACAGCGTGCGACGGTATTCGTTCGCAATCTGGATCAAACTCTTCAGGGCGAGGTGATTGAACTGGGACGAATTGTTGGTCGGAAAGATGTTCTTTCAAATGACCCGGTGGACGATACCGACGCGCGCGTGGTAGAAGTCCGGATTCGACTGAATGAAGCCGACGGACAAGTTGTCTCGGGGATGTCATTTGCGCGTGTGGAAGTGTCGATCGAGACAGCCCCACGGCCTGCAAGCGTGACGACTGATCAGTCCGGCCATCGGACGCAAAGGGAATAAGCAGCATGAGTCAGCGGATTCCTTTATCGTGGCTGCAGCTAAAGCACGAAAAAATGAAACTGTTCGCAGCCGTTGCCGGCGTGATGGTTTCTGTAGTGCTGATGTGGATGCAACTGGGACTGATGAAAGCTCTGTTTGCCAGTGCGGTTGTGTTTCACGGCTCGCTGGACGGCGAATTAATCGTCATCCACAGCCAGTATGAACATTTGCTGCACAGCAAACCGTTTTCCAGCCGCCTGCTCTACCGCCTGCGCGGCAGTGCTGACGTGCAGAATGTCTCATCCTTCTACCTCGCACCTGTGGAATGGAAGAATCCGTGGAATGGCGAAATACGGTCGATGCAGTGCTACGGAGTTGAGACAGACCGGCCATCGTTGAAGCTTCCAGGGTTTGCTGAGCAACTGGCGAAGCTGAAACAGACCGATTCGTTTCTGTACGATCGCACCGGGCGACCCCGCTTCGGCGATGTTGTTTCAGCGACAAAGCGAAAGGAAGTAATCGAACCGGAACTCAACCGCCGCAAAATGACGCTGGCGGGAGTCGTTGATCTCGGAGCGTCGTTTGGGATCGACGGCAACATCTTCGTGAGTCATGCCAACTTTCTCCGCCTGTTCCCGAACAGAAAATCGGGATCAATTGATATCGGAGTCGTCAAGCTGAACCCTGGAGTGTCCATCGCGGCGGCTCAGAAACAGTTTCAAAACATGTTGGGCAAGGAGGTCAATGTGCTGACGCGGGAACAGTATCAGGAGGTGGAATTGCAGTACTGGAGAGCAGCCACGCCGATCGGTATTATTTTCTCCGCAGGCACGGCCGTCGGGTTCTTTATCGGGTTCATTGTTGTCTATCAGATCCTGTATACCGAAGTTTCCAATCACCTGCCGCATTTTGCCACAATGAAGGCCATGGGATTCTCGAACGGCTATCTCTATCAGGTCGTCCTGGGGCAGTCTTTTCAGCTCGCTCTGATGGGATTTATTCCTGGGACAGCAGTCGCCGCAGCGATGTACTTCGTGCTTCGCAAACTAACACAACTGCCGCTGGTGGTTGATCCCTGGCGAGGTCTCGCGCTGGTCGTCGTAACGATCTTGATGTGCATGATTTCAGGGATGCTGGCGATCCGAAAACTGGCCTCGGCGGACCCGG
>JANPHT010000365.1:0-1119 GCA_031424595.1 Planctomycetota bacterium | reverse complement strand
CCAGCTTTTATCATGCCCTGGGTATCGATCACACTTATGAATACCACACACCAACCGGCCGACCAGTGATGATTGTCCGCGAAGGCAAAGTGATACCTGCGTTGTTTGCGTAATAGGTAAGCCCAAAATCTGTCCGCCATCGCCCGCAACTTCAGCAGGTCAGGGCGATGGTTCGAATAGCCTCCAGGAGTTCGGCCAGATCCTGGACAGTCGTCATGGGGTTCATCAGGCAAACTCGAAGTGCCGCACGTTGGTTCAGCGTGGTTTGAACAATGTAGAAATGGCCCGATCGGATCAACGAGGTGCGAAGTGTGCGCTGAAGCTGATCAATCTCTGCGGGAGAGGCGTGATTCATAGAGTCCGGCGTATATCGAAAAGCCAATATGTTGCACTCGGGCGCATGCAGAGGCTGAAAATCCGGAGCATCGATCAGCATCTGGTGAAACGATTGAGTCATTACAATCGTCCGATCCACCAACTGTTCAAAGATCCGCTCGCCGAAAAGCGACCACAGTCCCCAAAGCCCAAATCCGGTAGCCCGTTTAGTACATTCGACAGTCCGCATGCCACTATCAAAATCGGCCATCCCGGGCGCCGAGGGATCAAACAGGTAGGGCGCGGTCTGTTGAAAGGTTTCGAAGCGGTGCGCCTGATTCTTATAGAGTACCGCTGCACAAAGAGCCGGCACGAACATCATCTTGTGAGCGTCCCAGACCACACTGTCCGCATTTTCGATTCCAGCCAGTCGCGTTCGGTGACGACGACTCATCAGCAGACCACCTCCATGGGCCGCATCGACGTGTAACCAAACGTGATGCTTCTCGCAGACCTCCGCAATTCTGATCAAATCATCGAACGCTCCGGTGGGCGTCGAACAAGCACAGGCGGAAACAGCCAGGATCTGTCGGCCCTGCATTTTTTGTTGAGTGATCAGCTTGTCGAGAAGGTCGGGATCCATGTGTCCGAGAGAATCCAGAGTGGCTTTGACGACCTGACGAGTGCCCAGTCCCAGAATCCCGGCAGAGCGACTGACGCAGTAGTGAGCATCAGCATGAGTAATCAGGACGGTGTTTGATGGCACGCCGTGTTCCCAGCTTTGCGGCAGACACACGTTTCGAG
>JANPHT010000364.1:0-8145 GCA_031424595.1 Planctomycetota bacterium | reverse complement strand
TGCAGAACAGCGGCGTGCAGAACAGCGGCGTGCAGAACAGCGGTGTGCAAAATACGGCTCTAGGCCAGCCGGAAGCGTCACCCATTCCCGAAACAAGCGGGATGACCGACACTGAAGAATCAATGCAAGGCAGAGAGGCCTCGACCACGTTCGTGGCCCAATCCGAGGCGTTTGATTTCGGAGCAGGTCCGCCTGTCGCGGCGCAATCCGGCGACAGGGCATCCTCAGCCGAAGCTGAGACGACAAAGAGTAAGATCTCGGCGCCGCGATCAGGCGTCAATGCGACACTTCCATCCGTGAAAACTATCAGTCCTGACAGCAATTCACAGTCATTCGGCAAATCAGTCATGACCTCGTCGACTAATGAGACGACATCAATGACCGATCCGCGGATGGCTTCACACCAGACGAATTCGTCGGTTGGCTCAAGCGACGCTTCATGGCTGGAGCAATTCGGAGATCGGCCAAATCCTGACTCACAAAAATCAGATTCATTACTCGCTGACCCCATAGCCAAAACAACCTCTGGGGTTTGGCATGCTGGGTCAGAGCTGCAGATTGGTTCCTCGGCCACAAATCATAGCTCACTTTCTCCCCTCGACTTGACGGCCTCGATTGCTGAGGAAATCAGGCAACCTCTCAGCAGCCAGGTCTCCAGAGCCGTCATGGACCACATTGAGAAACGCGGATCGCAGGAATCGGACACACTAACAGTCCGACTTGATCCGCCAGACTTGGGTGAATTGGTAATCGAGCTGTCGAATACCAAGGAGGGGTTAGCTGTTCGTGTGACAGCCCGTGAAGCTGTGACGATGGACATGTTATTCGCGCGAGGAAGCGAGATCGAGACGCAATTGCGTGGTGAGAAGATAGACCTTCAATCCCTTGAATTTCTATCGCCCGACATGATGAACAGCAACACCGCTCAACGAGATTTTTCGCAAGGTGCAAACAGCCCAGTCGATGGACCGAGGGGATCCAAAAAACAAGGGATAAAGAATCGTGAAACAGATGCAGGCGTTCCACGACCATCAAACACGGGCAGTAGTTCACAACATGCGTTAAGTTTCCGAGCGTAAGCCTGCAAGCCGAAAGCAAAAAGGAAGGGATTCCAGTCGATGCCAACAGTCAATGCCGCAGCCACTCAGGCTTCTATCGTATCTCGGGATCAGTTTCTGCTTCTGTTCTCGAAGCAACTGCAGTATCAGGATCCAACTTCGCCAACCGACACGGACACCTTTCTGCAGCAACTCGCGCAGTTTACGACTGTGGAAGGCATCCAGAAAATGAGCGGTGGAATCGACGGACTTGGACCCAAGCTGGATACGCTGATTGAAAAATCAGGGACCTCCACAGATATCGCCACGCTCGAGTCATTAAATGCTGGAGCCGGTTTACTGGGGCTTAGCGTACGTTACGGAACAGGAACGGCAGATACCGGTTTTGTGTCAGAGATTAAACCCGACAACGGTCAGGTTCTGGTTAGGATCGGAAGTAATTTCTATCCGATCAGTAACGTGAAAGGTGTGGCTAACGACTCCCAGGACCTAACGAACTAAGTGACTCCACTCCCGGCAAATTCGGATGAGTTGCAGGGCGATTCCCAGGCCGCGCTTGCGTGAAAAAAGTTGAACTAGTCTCTTTTTCAATTCAGTCAGTTAATAAAGACGGATCGATATTCCATGGCTAACTCACTGCTGACCGGGATTTCCGGACTTCGTGGACATCAGAAGATGCTGGAAGTCGTCGGAAACAATCTTGCTAACCTCAATACGACGGCCTACAAGTCTTCCCGTGTTCTCTTTTCGGACATGATGTACGAATTACAGCGAGGGGCTACGTCATCATCATCCGGACTCCTGGGGAGTGTCAACGCAGTGCAGATCGGAACCGGAAGTCGATTGGCGCAGGTGGATCTTAATTTTGCCCAGGGAAATCTTGAAGCCACCGGCAACGATTTTGATCTTGGCATAGATGGCGCAGGTTTTTTTGTGGCTTCCTCGCCGGACCGCACCTACTTCACTCGGGCCGGTGCATTTTCGCTGGACGAGAGTGGATACTTGTCTGATCCTTCGACCGGTTATCTGGTGAAGAGGTTTGGAACGACCGGTGAACCAGACGGAACGCTCCCGGCATTTCAGACGCCCGGGGATGACAGGGTCTATATTCCGAAGGGCGGCAATATACCCGGTAAGCTCTCCACAGAGATCCTGATGAAAGGCAACCTGGCGTCGACCGCAACAGGCCCGATCGCTCAGGAGCTAATGACCTCAACGCCATTCCTGGCCGGCGGTCTCCCTGTCAGTCTTTCCACACTGTTGAACGACCTGGACTCAAACACAGCCGACTATATTTCTACCGACAAGATTATGATCAGTGGCCGCAAGCATGATGGATCAAACCCCGATCTGTCCGATTTTGCAGTCAGCCCGACGTCCACTGTGGGAGATCTGATTGACGCCTTGAATACCGCGTTTACCGGTTCAACAGTCACTTTGAATTCACTGGGCAACATTGTTGCTAAGGCCGACACGACAGGAACGTCGTTCATGTCCATATCATTCAGTGACGGGCCAACTAATACCGGTCGAACGGATTTTGAGAATCAAGAGCTAGTTCTCACGAACACTGGCAAAAGTCAGGACAGCGTGTTTCAGTCCGTCGAGATCTTTGATGAAAGCGGCGCCAGTCACTCCATCGGCTTACGCTTAACAAAACAGGCTGATAATACATGGAATTTGCTGACAACAATGTCGCCGACGGACGGGACGGTGTTCGATTCACTCGTTGAAGGGATTTCCTTTCTACCCGACGGTTCATTCGCACAGGTCACGGGCGTGGGACAGGGTGACGCGAATATCACAGTTCAATTCCGGGGTCAGCCAGCACCGCAAACCGTTAATCTCCGATTTGGCACACCTGGTAAACTTGACGGTCTGACGTCCCTCGGACAAGGCTCTTCCCTTCAATTGACACCGAATGGATTTCCACCCGGTGAGGTAGCCGAAGTACAGATTGACTCCGATGGGAAGGTCTTTGGAATCGGGTCAAATGGACTGAGGATCCCGCTGGCTCAACTGGCCATTGCGTCCTTCAGAAACCCCGATGGGCTGGTCGCAATCGGAAACAACTATTTTACTTCGTCATTGGCGAGTGGTAATCCTGACTTCGGCACAGCCCTCTCCGGAAGTCGAGGAGCCGTGCGGGCCGGACAGCTTGAAGGCTCCAATGTCGATCTTGCCCTCGAGTTCACGCGACTGATCATCGCCCAGCGAGGCTTTTCCGCAAATGCAAGAACCATCACTGTAACGGATCAGATATTGCAGGAATTGACAAGCATTATCCGCTAGTCAATGAAGGCTGATTGAGCGGCAGAACCCAGCCGGGCTACAATGCCGCTGCTTGCGCCCGCTGCGCAATGGAATGGATGCGACAACATAGTGACAGGACACCGCTAGCCCTGCTTCGTGTCTGGCGAGTTCTCTCGCTTTATCGCTTCGTAGACTTCTTCGCGATGTACAGTCACGTCACGCGGGGCTTCGATTCCAAGGCGAACTTTATCGCCGCGGATTTCGATCACCATGAGAGTGATCGAATCCCCGATCACGATTTTTTCATCTTTCTTCCGGCTGAGTACTAACATGTCCAGTCCCTGGTCAATCTTCTTCGTGAATGATTGCTGCCTGACAAAAAACCAGTAAGCCAGGTCTAACACAGCCCCGGCAGTACAGACAGATAAAAGTTCCCATACACTCCTTAGACGCCTAGCGTCATCAGGCGAAGAACCCTAAGTCATTTTCGGCTGCTACGGGTCATTCATGTGCAAGAATTGCCGAACTGCAAGCACATTGGAAGCTTTTTCTGCCGGATTGTGTACGAGAATCGACGGGTTACACCACCGACACTGTCAATGCTGCCGGATGTACAGATTAATCAGCCGGATCAGACTCGGGAGGGCTTCCGTTTGCAATACTTTCTCTGATCAGCTGACTGAGACCGTCAAACGACGCTGCAACTGCTGTTTGGAAAACTGCCGGCTCCGAGACAAAGAATGCTGGCCATCTCCGCAGTTATTCCCCGAAATGGCCAAAGAATTGATCGAGTGTTCCTCAAATCTTTTGGCAAAGACGAAGATCCCACGACATCCGATCGAAAAAAATCGCCAAGCCTTCATGCTGCCTTAAGGTTTAAGTCGGTACGATTCATCGAGCGTTAGTCTCACTGCTCAACGAACCGTATCACTTCGCCTTTCGATTGACACCATGAGAGTGCTTGTTGTTGAAGACGAACCCGACTTACTCCGCACGATCGCTCAGGTCTTGCGTGAGGATGGGTACGCTGTCGATGAAGCCGCAGACGGTCAGGAGGGATTGTTTAAGGCCACGAGCTGGAACTATGACGCCATCGTGCTCGATCTGCTCATGCCGAAGTTGACTGGTTGGCAGGTCCTTGAACAACTGCGAAAAAGCCACAAAACCCCGGTCATGATTTTGACAGCTCGCGATGGCGTCAACGATCGCGTTCGCGGTCTGGATGGCGGAGCGGACGACTATCTTCCCAAGCCATTCCATCTGGCGGAGTTGAAGGCGCGGTTGCGGGCTATTATCAGGCGGTCTGTCGGTCTCGCTTCGGCAGAGATTATGGTGGGCGAACTCACTGTCGATACGAATACAAAAACGGTCAAACGCGGTGACACACTGTTGCTGCTCACGCCGCGTGAGTTTTCCCTGCTGGAGTTGCTGGCTCAACATCGCGGGAAGGTTGTCTCGCGAACTCAGATCTACGAACACCTGTTTGATGAGAATGAGGATAGTCTTTCGAATCTGGTTGATGTTCACGTTTCGAATCTGAGAAGAAAGCTGGGCAAAGACTTCATCACAACACGACGCGGACAGGGGTACATCCTCCATGATTAAGTCCATCCGCGGACGATTGCAGTGGTGGTACGGCGCGGTGTATGCGTTGTCAATTGTTGTCTTTGGCAGTCTGGTCTATTGGCGAGCTGACCGCGATGTTCACGAACGCGCGACGCTTCAGGCAGTTTCAACGGCACAATATCTCGACGTCAGCTTGAGAAAGGTGCGTCCGGTGATGGTCCGAAATCCCGAAGGATTCCATCCGGATTCAATACCCGGCAATAACTCAGATGCGGCTCCTGATCAGTTCCCTCAGAATTTCAGCCTGGGACCATTGCCTCCGGAGTTCCAATTCCGGCCGCCACGTGATCGTGACGCCAATCGACGGCCGCGTCCGGAGGAAATCGGTCGGCCACCCCAGAACAGGCCCATGATGGACGAGCAACTCGCCGGATGGCCCAATGATATGACAGGGCCACCTCCGCCTCGCGATGGGGGATTGCGACGAGGCCCTGATGGACCTGGACGGCGGGGAATCCCAGGGCCGGAAACTGAAAAAGGCATTCATGGACCACCTGACAATCTCGTCGATGCGATTCGTCCGCCAGGTACAGATCCTGACGATGCGAGTAATGACAATGATCGCCGAACGAGCCTGGACCAAATGGAATTTGCAATTTGGCGACCTGATGGAGGCTTGTTGACGCAAAGCGCAGGATTCCCATCAGCTGAAAACTCCTCAGGGCCAGAAGTGCAGGCATTGGGACCAGGGCCATCAATAAACATGTCTCGGGGCCATGTAGAAGTTGTAAAACGCGGCCCAGCGGGGGCGGTGATTCAGGTGCTGCGTCCTATCCAGCACGATATGGCGAATCTCCATCGTTTTGGTTTTCAAATCGCAGCCATGGCATTCGGCACGCTGGCCGTGGGACTGATGGGCGGTTGGTGGATTTCAGGGCGAATCGTACATCCAATCCAGATGATCTCCCGGACGGCGGATCAGATTTCAGCCACAAGTCTCAATCGGCGTATTGAAACAGAAAAACTTGATGCAGAACTTGTGCAGTTAGGATCTGTTCTGAACAGGACATTCGGAAGACTCGAACAGTCATTTAGTCGATTGACGCAATTCACAGCGGATGCCTCACACGAGCTACGAACACCACTTGCGGTGATTCAATCTCAGGCAGAACTTGCCTTGTCACAAACTCGGTCGCCTGAGGTGTATCAACAGACGCTGGAGATTTGTCTCAGGTCATCTGATCGTATGCGTTCATTGATTGATGGTTTGTTGCTGCTGGCAAGAACAGACTCGGATCATTCTGGGCTGCGCCCCATCACCATCGACCTTAGAAACATTGCCGAAGAATCCGTGAGACAACTGCAGGACAAAGCCATCGCCGCCGGGGTTGAACTGGAGTGCAATACTCCGGAATCTGAGGTACTGGTGCCGGGCGACGCTGGATTCCTGACACAGGTGCCTGTCAATCTGATTGACAATGCGATTCAGCATAGTTCAAGCGGCGGGAAAATTTTCGTCGAGGTGCGACTCGAAGAGAACGAAGCGGTGTTAATCGTAAAGGATAATGGCTGTGGAATCGCAGCAGAACATGTCCCGCATCTATTCGAGCGATTTTATCGCGTCGATGTGGGTCGCTCAAGACGGCATGGCGGCAGCGGATTAGGACTTGCGATCTGCAAGAGTCTTGTCGAGGCTCACAAGGGCACGATCGACTGCCAGTCAAGTCCTGGCCACGGTTCAACTTTTGTTGTTCGCTTGCCGTTGGCGCAGAGCCTTCCTTAAGTCACCAGTCCCAGGCAGCCTGATTTCAGACAAGATTTTCCCTGAATAAGTTTAACGTCTCTTGTGAGCATTCTTCAGCAGGCACTTTCAGGCTGCGAGATCGCCCATCACAAATAGAATTTACATTCGCAAATCAGGAGTCCGTTTCGCTATGAAAACACTATTCGCCAAAACGGGTCGCTACGCACTTCGATCTGTACTTGTCAGCATTCTGTGCTTTTCGTACAGGCAGGTTTTTTGTGACGAAGTCATCGACCCGAACACTTTGAAACATCTCGCCGGCCATTGGTACGTATCAAATGGACAGCCTGCGACATACTATTTCAAAGATGCAGATCGATACCTTGATCTCTTCTCATATCACCGCAAAGATTCGAACAAGGATGGAATCGATAATCTGATCGTCACTCACGACACAACACACATCGTTCTCAACAGTCAGGGCTACCCGAATCACCCAACAGCCGTGTACCCCAACTCAGGCAACCCTAATCGCATTGAAGTGCAGACGTTTCAGTTCAAACTTCCCTTGGAACCCCAATTGGCAGACCATGTCACGCGAGTTCCGATGGGCCCCATAGGAGTCGCGTTAAACGGTGTTGTCTTCTTCAATCCCTTTGAAGCAGGCGGAATGAATGCCGTGGAAGGGTACTCTGAAGTGTGGCTGGACTCCTGCTGTGGACATCCGGAACAACGAGGAGTCTACCACTACCACAAATATCCCGTGTGTGTAAAATCGCCTTTCAAGGACAATGGCAAGCAGCATTCACCCGTGATCGGTTTTGCCTTCGATGGCTTTCCCGTGTACGGCCCGTACGAATCCGACGGTTTGATGGCTAAGGACATTGCCGGGGAAAAATCGCTGGATGTCTGCAATGGTCATTCTGATTCCGAACGCGGTTACCATTATCACGTGACACCTGGAAAGTTTCCGTACGTTATCGGAGGCTATGCCGGAGTTCCTGATCCAGCCAACATGCGTGGTCCCCGGCGATCTGCGGAAGGCGCTATTCAGGATAACAGTACTGGAGAAAGCCGACAGCCTAGAGTGATCGCAGCCGTTCGCCCGTCGAACGCAGCGCCGGGAAAAAGGCAGACCCTGACAATTGAACTGGACCCCGAGAAAGCAACTCGAGTTCCTCTGCCGGAAGGGCCGCCGGATTGGGTTCAGATTGGGCCGCTGGAGGCCGTTTCGATGAAGCGTGAAGGAAACGTTCTGACGATCGAAGTGGACATACCTGAGGACACGCCGCTTGGCGTTTTAATGGATTGCCATATTGAGTTTAAGGGTGAAAATCGTCCTCGTTCTGTTTTCAAACGCAATGATGTGTTTCGAGTCGTTCAGGAAGAAGCCCCGTAGCGAGCCAGAGTTATTTACGACATCGCGGCTGCCATTGATGTTTCTTAAGCTTGTGTGATCGCGAACCGTGGCCGCGAATGGCGACTCGATCAGCTGTTTATCAGACACGTTGAGGATTTGATGAA
>JANPHT010000363.1:0-1387 GCA_031424595.1 Planctomycetota bacterium | reverse complement strand
AATTCGCATTCTCTTTGTCGGTGTGAAGACATCAACGTGCAGTCCGAGATGCTCCAGGCGAGTCTTGCGGTCAATGCCCTTAGACCACATGTACGAGTTAACAACCAGATTGCCTTTTCGAGCTGACCAACTTTCTTCCTGCATGGCCTGGCAGTCGGTAGGTTCCAGGTGAATTCCCAGAACATAAAGCCCGCCTTTGGTCATTCCCTGCGCCATGCATTCCAAATGGCCGACCGCCTGCTTTTCTGTAGCAAGGTGGCGAAATGTGTTGATCATGTTGAAGGCCGCATCAAACTTCTTCTTGACTTTGAAGTTCGACATATCTCCTACAACAACCGTTCCAGGAAGCTCGTAGCGCTGAAAGCGTTCATTGCAGAAATCGACAGCTTTTGGATTCAGGTCATTTCCACCGACTTCATAACCAGATCGCCCCAGTTTGATCAGCAAGCGTCCTGTCCCGCAGGCAGGCTCAAAAATTCGCTTCACTTCACACTTCGAATGCTTCGCAAAACAGGCTTTTAAAAATCGGAACTCAGCAGCGACGTCGGACCCGAATAACAGGTCATAGTACTTTGGGAAATCGTAAATGCTGCCTTCAACCTGGTTGGACATGAGAAGAATTCTGTGTTGTTCAGTTGGAGATTAAGAATTGAATGGAAGTGAAATCATTTCAGAAGATAGCGCAAAAGTCGCGACACTTGTCGAGTTCTCGTCGAATTCTCGAGTTTTGATGTTCCTGCAGAAGAACTTACTGTCAAAACAAACTACTGCAACTATGGGGAGGGCAGCAGGAGCACGTTAGACTGGCCATGACCACGGAGAACCACTTCGCCGCCTATGGCATCGTGTCAAAGTTGGGTGTTTCTCCATCCGGTTGTTTATAGAACCGCGACAGATCTATACCACCCTTGGCCTCCATTTCGGTAATCTTGAGTCTCTGCTCAATCTTATTCAGGCGAGCCTCAAGAAACGGAGGCAGCTTCTTGTTTTCATCAGCCTCTGCCTGCAGGGACCGAGGCACAGCTGGATAACTGAGTTGCCGCTGAAGGGCAGCGAAGAAGTACAAGGGATCTCGTCCAATGTTCGCCTTTGCAATTCGTCCCTCCTGATCGCCAAATAATCCCGTTGGAATGTTTGCAGGAGTCGCGTTCTCGGACTTTTCAGCAGCCGGGGCGACGGGACTGCGGCTTGTCGTACGGCGATTCTGAAAATGCTGTGAAGCGTGGTAAACAATTTCAGCCAGCTCTTTTTCGCCCAGTGAAACGCCCAGTCGGGAAATCCATTTCCCCCACTCCTCAGAGTAAAGTGGGTCGTTGGCCATCACCTTCAGACCTTCGGAATAGCCAAGTCGATTGCGAGCGATGCATTCGAGCTGGAAGATGAACAA
>JANPHT010000362.1:0-6686 GCA_031424595.1 Planctomycetota bacterium | reverse complement strand
TGACGAGAAGCGGCAGTCGCTGGTGGCTGACTCGTAATACCGGCAACTTAACTCTTTCGGCGATTCGGATTGATGGATTGTTGCTCCGCCAGATTTCGCAGGCCAAGGAACAGCATTCCAAAGCAAATTGGAAGAATCGCGGGAAGAATGCAGGCTACGATCTTCACAGTACTTTCTACTCGGCGGATTTCACGCTTCATTTCCAGACCCGATTTTCGAACTCGTGAGTTCAGCTTTCGTTCCAGCTCTTCTTTCTGAAGTGCCAACTGCCGATTCAATTGCTGCTCTTTCTGCTGCATCTGAACATCTTTGCTGCGGGCATCCAGCTCGGCGTTTTCTTCGATCTTCTTGATCTCAGCACGCAATTCTTCTTCTGCCTTCTTCAACTGTTCATCCATCTGGTCCTGAGCGCTTTTCTCTTCTTTGTTGAGGTTCTTTCTCATGGAGCTGGTCTGATTTTCAACGAACTTCAGCGTTCTCAGGCTGGCTCGCCGAGATCGTAATGGAATGAACGTTTCATCACCCGCCAGAGCGTCAACAGCGTTAAGCACAAAGGTGACGTTATCAAACTTGACGCCCAGCATTCCTCGGTTGCGTTCGAGGAAGAACCAGTCCGTGATCATATCGATATCGGAACACAGAATGACGTTCAGCGGAGTCTCGCTGGACTGATTGCGAATATGAGCCGCAATCACATGCGAATCATTGTCATCTCGTCGGCGAGGATTGGGGTTGATTTCAACCGCCTGAGACGCCGAGAACGGATTGAAAGACGGTGAGGTATAGTCTTCCCAATCGAGCAGTCCTGATTCGCGGCTAGTACGGAGTAGTGGGATGAATTCCTGATCCTTGCGACCTGCCCGATCCATGATCGTACCGGGATAAAGCATAACCAGATCCTGCAGGCCTTCTGTAACCTTGCTGTCAGCGGAAAAAGGAGATTCCTGATTACCGGTTCGGGATACGAAAACATATTCCGGTGGGAGCGTGCCGAATTCATTATGCGGGTTGTTTCGATCGTACGCGATCTGGCCGTTATCCCATTTAACATTCAGCAGCGACATCATCGAGGAGGCTTCACCTCCGTCGGCCTTTTGTTCAGGCGGAGGACTTCCACCACCAAACATTCCTCCCCCGCCGCCGCCTGGTTTTGGCAGTTTCGGTGCCATTGACAGACCAGCCTGTGATTGAAACACAAACGGGCAAGGGTCATCAAAGATCAATGTTGGCTTACCAGCCTTGATATATTCAATAAGGTTATCCATCTGAGGCTGAGTCAGCGAGGATGGCATAATAGCCAGCAAAACATCGAATCCCTGCGCTGGCTTTTCATCCTTCGTCGCAGCATCTTCACCGTCTTTTTTCTCTTCTGCAGAGTCCGTTTTATTAATGTCCGTGGCCGCATCATCAACAAGGATGCGCTGAGATGGATTGACCGCGATCACCTTGTATTGCTTCTCAAGTTCACGCACGATCTCCCACTTTCCGCCGCCCTCGCCTTCCGAGGTCGCACGAGCATCCGTCAGCAAAACGCCTACCGTCAGGCGTTTTTCCTGAGAGACAGTTCGAAGTGAACGAGTCAGTTCGTACTCGATCGGCAGGCCTTTCCCGAAGAACGGGATCACCAGTTCATCCGTAGAGCTTTGGATGAACGCACCAAGGAAAACTTCTGCTTCTTCTCGTTTGCCATCGCGTTCATATTGCAGACGCTGCGGCTCAATTCCCAGTGCACGCGCCTGTTCGGCTTCTTCACTGAATGGTTCGACTGCGATATCTCGCCACGTGATCGCACCACCGCTGCTCAGTTCAAATTCTCTCAGCAGCCCGCGAAGCTGGCGGCGAGTTTCCACATAGTCGCCCGGAACATCAGGGCTGATGAACGACTGGATTGTAATCCGTTGTGTTGCTTTGAGGTTTTGGACAGTCTCACTGGTGGCGTCGGACAGGGTAAAGAGGTTTTCAGCCGACAAGTCCGCACGAGCCGGATACGTCCAAAAAATTGCCATCAGGCTGACGGCGGTGATCAGTACACAGCCGGTGCGGATCGCAAACTGAAGCCCCATACCGACCTGCTGACCTGCTGACCATCTTCGTCGGGAGATCACAATCAGATTCAGATACAGCATGACCGCCGCAAAGAAGACGAACCACGCGATTCCGGAATTCGGCAGCACACCCATGCTGAAGTCCTGCAATTGCTGCTGAAGACTCATGGAGGCCAGGCGATTGCGAAGATCGTAAAACTCAGCGCCCTTTCCAAAGAGTCCATAAACCCATTCAACGACGTCCGTGACGTAGTACAGCATGACCGGGACACAACAGAACACCACACCAAGGACGAAGGCCACAGTGGAACTGTTGGTCAGAGAGGAAGCCAGCATTCCTGCCGTCAACAAGGCTGCTCCAGCAAGCCAATAGCCGACGTAACTGCTCACCACGGCTCCGATGTCGGGCGACCCGAGCCAGTAGAGCACCATGACGTTCACGAGCGAGAACGCAAGGGCCACCGAGTAGACTGCCAGAACCGCCAGATACTTTCCGGCCAGCACTTCCACTTCCGTCGATGGCATTGTGAACAGCAATTCGTCAGTGCCCAGCTTTCGCTCATCCGACCACACGGTCATGGTGATCGCGGGGATGACAAACAACAGCAACCATGGAAAGCCAGCCGTCAGCTGATCCAGAGTTGCCTGATTGGCAGCGAAAAATGCAGCAGAAAAAGCCATCGCGGCTGCTGCTACGCAAAACACAAGAATGAAGAGGTATCCGAGAATCCCGGAGAAGTAACTGCGGAAATTCCGCTTGGCTACTGCCAGAATCACATGACTGCGAAACATGAACACACCTTCGCTCAGGATGAAAATCTCAAATCGACTTGACGGACATTTTGTCCGTCTCATCACTTTTTTCAGGACTTCGTTTGCTCAGATTCAAGGTTAAGTTCTTCAGAAAGAACACGGCCTTTGAAGAGAGAGTGCAACGTTCGGTGAACCACGGAGGCAGGTTCGGGGGCGTTGCGCGTGAATCACGCTGCACTGTGAGTCAGTTTGCGGAACTGCTTCTCCATATCCACTTCGTTCGCTCCCAAATCCGACGTTGGGCCGTCAAATACGACACGACCATTGTCCACCATGACGACCCGGCTACAAACCGCTCGCACTTCCTGAAGAATGTGAGTCGAAAGCAGAATCGTCTTCGTCTTCGCCAATTCCAGGATCAAATCCCGAACGCCGTGAACTTGATTCGGATCCAATCCGCTGGTGGGTTCATCCAGGATCAAAACGTCAGGGTCATGCAGCATTGCATGAGCCATCCCCACTCGCTGACGAAAACCGCGTGACAACTTCGAAATTGGCTTCCGCCATACCTCAGCAAGAGAACACTTCTCTGACACCCACGCCATGCGGCTTGCAAGCCTGTCGCCTTTGAGTCCTCGCACTTCGCCCATGTACTGCAGCAAAGTTTCTGGCGTCATTTCAACGTAAAGCGGGCCATTTTCCGGGAGATATCCAAGATGCTCGCTGGCAGCGATGCGGTCTTCGGAGACATTATAGCCTGCCAGAAATGCTTCACCGCGACTTGGTGACAGGAAACCCGTCAGCATTTTCATCGTAGTGCTCTTACCAGCCCCGTTCGGGCCAAGGAACGCACAAACCTGCCCCTTCGGCACAGAAAACGTGACATCCCGAGTTGCTGCAAATTCGCCGTAGAATTTGCTCAGCCCTCGGGCTTCGATCATGACATCAGACGAAGCTTTGGAAGTCGAACTCATGAGCCCTTTTCTCTGTCTGTTGGTCAGTGACTTGAGTAACAGTGTTTACATTTTGAAATGATGCCGTCGCCGTCGTGATTCCAGAAAATTTCTGGATCATGCGAAGGCAACAGACTCTCTTAATTACCACACATAGTGGCGACTTCGGCGAGAAATACAATCGAGTTGGGTGTTAGGACAGCCATCACAGCGTTCTGAAAACGGCCATGAAACTGCCGTAAAGACAGTGATCCGTGTTCTGGCGGGCTGAAATGCAAACAGCGTTCCAGTGGATCGCCAGGGAACGCGTTCTACTCATAAATCAACTGGTGGCTTTTAGTTGGGGCGACGAATAGACTGCGGGGTTCCCGATCACTGGAGAATTGGCGGCAGTCCGACAACAATGCGTAGATGAACTGCTGAATCTGAGCGTTTTTCGCCTCGTTCCTGTTTTTTGGCCGGAGCTGTGTTCTTATGCCATTGCTGGGTGTGAACATTGACCATGTCGCAACTGTCCGTCAGGCTCGACGAACCAATGAGCCCGATCCGGTTCATGCTGCTGTTCTCGCGGAACTTGGTGGAGCCGATTCAATTACCGTTCATCTTCGAGAAGATCGGCGACATATTCAGGATCGCGATGTTCGGCTCATCAAGGAAATCTGCAGAGTCCGCCTGAATCTCGAAATGGCAGTGTCCGACGAGATCACCAAAATTGCTCTGAACATTCTTCCTGATCACGCCACCCTTGTTCCTGAGCGTCGTGAAGAAGTGACGACCGAGGGCGGACTCGATGTGAAGACGCACTTTCAACGAGTGCGTCAGTGTGTCGATCAGCTTCAAGGGGCCGGGATACTGGTCAGTCTGTTCATTGACCCCGATGTCGCTCAGGTCGAGAAGGCGAAAGAGCTGGGTGTTGATGCCGTCGAATTGCATACAGGCGGCTATGCGGTTGCGAAGTCCCCTAAGCAGATTGAATTTGAGTTTGACCGATTGCGTGAAGCCGGTCAGTTCGCAAACGCTCAGGGCCTGAAGCTGAACCTTGGTCACGGCCTGACCTATCGCAACGTCCGTCGTGTTGCCGAGATTCATTGCGTGAACGAACTCAACATCGGCCATTCGATTGTATCGCAGGCCCTTCTTGTCGGGTTTGAACGCGCTGTCAGAGAAATGAAGCAGCTTGTCACTCTTTGATAAGATTGGCCGCCGCATCTCAAGTTTTAAATTTCGAATTCTGAATCTGACTAGTCATGCCCGGCAATTCCTTCGGAAAACTGTTTCGCATCACAACCGCTGGCGAAAGTCACGGGCCAGGTAATGTCGTCATCGTGGACGGAGTTCCGCCAGGTCTGCCGTTGTGCCTCGATGACCTGCGACCTGATCTGCAGCGGCGTAAACCTGGTCAGAGTCCGTTGGTGACTCAGCGCAAAGAAGAAGACGAACCCGAAATCCTGTCCGGAGTCTTCGACGGCCGAACAACCGGTACCAGCATTGCCATCCTGATCCGCAATGCCGACCAGCGCAGTGGCGACTATTCAGACATTAAAGACAAGTATCGCCCAGGCCACGCTGACTATACGTTTGACGCGCGATACGGCTTTCGAGATTACCGAGGCGGTGGTCGCAGCAGTGCTCGTGAAACGACCGCACGTGTCGCTGCCGGGGCGATTGCCAAGAAGCTGATTGCTCAGGAATTCGGCGGACAGGTGATTGGATACGTCAGCCAGGTCGGATCCATCAAAGCGACGATCGCGAATCCCGAACAAGTGACTCTGCAGCAAGTCGAAACTCTGCCGGATGGGTCGCCCAACTTCGTGCGATGCCCGGATTACGTTGCCGCCGGGAAGATGGTGGCACTCATCGAAGAAGTGCGGCGCGATACGGATTCTATTGGTGGTATTTCAGAGATTGTTGCCACAAACATTCCTGCCGGGCTGGGAGAACCCGTCTTCGATAAACTCAAGGCGGATCTGGCGAAAGCACTCTTCAGCCTGCCCGCTGTGCTGGGCGTCGAATACGGCAACGGCTTTGCCTGTGCAGAATTGCGAGGCAGTCAGAACAACGACATCTTCACATCGCGCCAAACGCGTGCCGGAACGGAGATCTCCACAGAATCGAATCGTCACGGCGGAATGTTAGGTGGCATCAGTTCGGGGATGCCAATTGTACTGCGAGCAGCAATCAAGCCGACCAGCAGCCTCGCCAAAGAACAGGCGACTGTGACTCGCGGTGGTGAACAAACAACGATTCGCACCAAAGGCCGTCACGACCCCTGTTTGTTACCTCGGTTCGTGCCGATGGGCGAAGCGATGGTGGCCATCGTCATCGCCGACCACTGGTTGAGATGGAAGGCGATTCGCAAGTAGTTCCTTGATTCAGCATGGGCAGGACATTGATCTGAACTGCCGCCGAAATCACCATCTCCACGAGGCAACCGTTGCCAAGTCCAGCCTGCACGCAAGCCCGAATCGGCGCGTGCCCGTGAGGCACCCAGGCGTCCCACAGTTCATTCAAAACAGCACCATTTTTCAGGTCCGACAGATAGATCGTCATCTGTATCAGGTGGTGTCGTGAGCTGCCGATCTGATCAAGCGTCACATTGACCTGTTCAAGCACCTGTGAAACCTGGCCGCGCGCATCCTGAGTCATGTCATTCGCCACCTCCACCCAATGTGCGACGCCATTGTGGATGACAACATCTGACCATCGCGGAGAATCACCGAAACGCTGAATATCGGACATGACAGGGGGGTACTTTTTCTGGAGGAACAATCGAACAACCGCGAATTACCAATGTTCCACGGGCCCGTTCGGAACCTTGATCAGCGCTGTCGGCACTTCGCTTTTGCGCTCTCCATGACGGCGCCGGATTTGTTCGACGATCTCGTCAAACTCCGCAAAGGATTCGAAGCGGCGCAGGCGATCTTCAAGGTCTTCC
>JANPHT010000361.1:0-7346 GCA_031424595.1 Planctomycetota bacterium | reverse complement strand
ATGTTGACCTTCGGGCTGATGAATCTGGAAAACCTGCTGCGACTGTCTCAGCCCTTTGCGCTCGGTTGGGCGATTGATGATTTGCTGAACTCGTCGTACGTCGGGCTCCTGACATTCATGGCTCAGCACCTGGCTCATTTGCTGATTGGCCTTTGGCGGCAGATGTACGACACGCGAGTATTCACCAGCCTGTACACGGATCTGGCCACAAGCACCGTCGTCAGCCAGAGAAGTCAAAGTGTCGAAGTGTCTCGTGTTGCCGCTCGGTCGTCACTTTCGCGGGAGTTTGTCGAGTTCTTCGAACGGTGCGTGCCAATGGTTGTTCGATCGCTGTATGCATGCCTCGGCGCACTCGTGATGCTCATCTTCTATGACGTCATGCTGGTGCCCGCTTGTCTGTTGCTGCTGGTGCCCGTGTTTGTGCTGAACCGGCGATATGCACACAAGACGCTCGCAGTCAGCCGTCAACTGCACGATGAACTCGAACGTGAAGTGCAAGTGATTGAAGCCGGCGAACCTGAACATGTTCGTTCGCACTATGATCAGGTCGCTCGATCACGCATTCGGCTCTCCGATCTGGAAGCTGCCAATTTTGGAATGACAGAAGTCTTCGTACTGGGACTGCTGATCGTCGCCCTTATTCGGATCTGCCGACTTCCCGGAATCGAACCCGGAGATCTGTTTGCCGTATTCAGATACCTCATGATGTTCATGATGGGACTCGACAACGTCCCGACACTGATGCAGCAACTGAGCCGCCTGAAGGACATTGGACGGCGACTGGCGCTTCCGTGAGTCAGGCTGCGCCGCCAGACGCACCGCAGGACTGTTTGTTGAAAGCAAACAACGCGTGCGAGCCGACACTGGCATTGCTGAGTCCCCAATATCCGGCGTGTCGAACCGACGCAAGGACTCAAGGAAGCGGCACGTAAGAGAATTTGGCCAAAGACGTTCTCGCCATATTCCGCTGGATTACTCACATCAAGTCTTGCTGGCGGCGACATCCGAGTCCCAGTTCTGCCAGGACGTGCTTGTGAATTTTTGGCTGCGGCAATTGTGTGTCGGTCCATATTCGACTAACATTCACACGTTCGTGTGAATGTTGTTCTTTGCCTCTGCGATGATCGTAACGATCGTGAAACAAGATGTCTTTAAAGCTGATTTTTGCGCCGAGCGACTGAAGGCATTGAGCGATCCTCACCGCCTGCGAATCGTTGCTGCGTTGCGATATGGCGAGCTGACGGTGAGCGATATCACGGAATTGCTGGAAGCAGAAATGGTCACGATTTCCCATCATCTGAAGATCATGAAACACGCGAACCTGGTGGAAGTCCGACGCGAAGGCCGATTCATGTATTATCGCCTTCATCAGGATTTATTGCAGACCAAAAGCCGCAGTGGCAGCTATCTGGACCTCGGATGTTGTCGACTCGAAGTTCCCAATCCGGATTAGGCCGCACAATACCCGATCAATTCAACAATTTCCTGAAAGCAGACTTCTGATGAAACCGGTCTATATCATGATTGGTGGCTTCCTCGGTGCGGGCAAGACGACGACCGTGGCAAGGCTGGCTCGACACTACATGTCGCAGGGCAAACGCGTCGGAATAGTTACGAACGACCAGACCACCGATCTTGTGGACACTCACAGCCTGCGATCTCAGGGATTCGAGGTCGGAGAAGTCGCCGGATCCTGTTTCTGCTGCAACTTTGATGCGTTGACATCAACCGTGGCAGAACTTGGTGCGGGTAAGCTGCCGGAGGTCATTCTGGCGGAGCCGGTGGGCAGTTGCACCGACCTGGTTGCCACTGTCATTCGGCCGCTTACGGAAGTCTATGGTGTGCCGCTCGACATTGCACCGTACGGAGTCATTCTGAAGCCAGGCCACGGCCTGCGAATTCTTCGAGGGGATCACACCAGTGGATTCTCGCCCAAGGCCAACTACATCTTCCGCAAGCAGATTGAAGAGGCGGACTTTGTGGTGATCAACCGGATTGATGAATTGCCGGCCGAACAGATCAACGAACTTCAGGCCCTGATCGAAGCTGAATATCCTGGCCGTCATGTCCTGCGATGTTCAGCGAAGTCCGGAGAAGGTTTTGACGCTTTGATTGCGATGCTGGAGCAGCGCGGACACTTTGGGCGGCGTGTCATGGAAGTGGACTATGACGTTTACGCCGAAGGCGAAGCAGAACTGGGTTGGCTGAACAGTCAGGTGACGGTCAATTCGGAGTCCGAGTTTCCGCTGGATGAACTTCTTATGGAGCTGATCGGAGGTGTTCACGGGCGCCTGCTGTCTTCCAACGCAGAGGCCGCGCATCTCAAAGTCATCGGACTTTGTGATGTGAGTTACGCCGTCGCAAATCTCGTCAGCAATGAAACCGGCGCGGAACTCTCGTTAGCCTCATCCGCAAAGACGAAGATGGCCAATGTCGTTGTCAATGCGCGCGTTGCGACTGATCCGGCTGAGCTGGAGATGATTGTTCGTGAAGAACTGGACGCTGTCTGCTCGGCCCGCAGCCTGAGCCATCAGGTTGTTTCCTTGCAAAGCTTTCGTCCGGGGCGACCCGTGCCGTCGCATCGAATCACTTCTTGAGTGCTTCGGTGCATCGGGCTGCTGGAGAATCTGGCAGGCAACCTGGTGCTGCAGTTCTCAATCAGTGCAGGACACTGCTGAGGTGGTATTTTTAAGAACGACCAGCAGTTCTCCCATCGGGGTTGATTTGATCTTTCGACGATCGTCCGATTCAGTTCTATTCGTCTTCTTCGCAGCAGTGTTGTTCCGAGTTCAAGGATCAGGTGCGACGTGCGGGAAAGGGCTTGGGAAGATCACCGCCGCCAAATTATCAGTTGGCGCAACCGGGCTGCCTCCCGGCAGAGACCTGTCTTCCAGGACGACAGGGATAGCAGACGCTGCTGGTGCCTGAATCCTGAGGGAATCTTTGGACGTTTTCCCGAACGGCTTTGTTGAGGTCACCACCTGACGCTTTGACGGCCGGACGAATGTACTGGAAGAGTCCGCTGATCTGTCCGGGAACATCCGTGCCTTTCATCTTCGCATTGACGGCACCGCATTCTGTATGTCCGAGCCAGAACCATCCTCACAGGTCGTAAGGCATTTAACTAAAGGGCAGTTGCTAAGAGTGTTCGTCGGTGCGCTGATACACTACGATGGCGCCGCCATGGACTCGTGTTTCAGAAGCCGTTTTTTGATGTGAGAAAAACGAACAGGACCTTTGACTAAACTCCATTCTGTGGACGTCGTATTCATGAAGCCGATCATTCCAACGACTTACCCGTGTGTTTTTGTCCTGGTTTTTATGGCGATTGGAGTTTGCGGCGTACAAGCCCAGACTTCTCCTGATTCATTGTGGCAGAAGGAGACTGAGTCTCGACTGAAAGCAATTTACGAACGCGGTGAGTTTCGTCCTGAACAATTTCGGGCGGAATGGATGGCTGACAGTTCTGGATACGTAGTCGAGGAGCGGGATTCCAAAACGGACAGGACCGTCAGGGTCAGTTACGATGTTCGCACGGGCGAACGTACCGAACCGGGGTCGAACGAAGTTAAGCCATCTGAGCGTGCACCGCTTCTTTCACCGGACGGCTCGAAGGTGTTGGAGTTCCAGGATCGAAATCTCTTCGTGCAGGATACGGTCAATGGACAGCGAATTCCGTTGACGAAGCATTCGGCAGAACAGGACATCAACTATCACAATCCGATTTGGAGCCCGGACGGGAACCGAATTGTCTTTGTTGAGGCCGATGCCACCCACGTGCGACAGCGACCAGTGCTGGTGCCTGATGATCCGTCGTATCCAGGGATTCAGAATCACAGGTTTGCCAGAGTCGGCGAAAAGATCGAGAAGCTTCGCGTTGGTGTCGTGGATTGCGATGGACAGAACATGCAATGGTTGCCGATCGAATCTCCCGAGGAAGGGTTTTATCTGGGACAGGTCGATTGGGCAGGAAACTCGGGCGAAGTGCTTGTCGAAACGCTGAGCCGTTTCCGTGACAAGCGTAATTTTTTTCTTGCGACCATTGGTGGGGACGTGAAGCAGATCTTTCACGAATCGAACGACGCCTGGGCAGAGTCAAGTCAGGGAAAGAACTCCGGGTTGACCTGGATTCGAAGCGGCCAGGCATTCGTTGTGGTGAGTGAAAAGGATGGCTGGCGACATGCGTTCCTCTGGTCTCGCGAAGGGAAGGAGTTGGCGCTACTGACACCAGGCGAGTACGACATCATTGATCGCGCTGTGATTGATGAAGATGGAGGTTGGTATTATTTCTACGCATCACCGGACAATGGAACGCAGAAGCATCTGTACCGTGTGCCGCTCGATGGGTCTGGCAAGTTGGAGCGAATCACTCCTCTGGGTCAGCCTGGCACACACAACTACGATTTCTCGCCTGATGCCCGGTGGGCCTTTCATACGTATTCTACGCTGGATTCACCTCCGATCATTGAGCTTGTCGAGCTATCCGGTCATCGGGTTGCTCGAATGCTGGAAGACAACAGCGAACTCCGCGAGAAGATGAAGGGCGTCGTATCACACTCGACGGAATTCGTTCAACTGGACATTGGCGATGGCGTTTCAATGGACGCATGGATGATCAAGCCGAGGGACTTTGATCCGTCAAAAAAATATCCCGTCTTCATTTACGTTTACGGCGAGCCTCATGCGCAGACCGTACTGAATGAATGGGGAGCAGCCCAGATCGATTTTCATCGTGTCGTCGCTGATCTGGGATATCTGGTGGTGTCGATTGACAATCGTGGTACTCCTGCACCGAAGGGGGCTGCCTGGCGGCGTGCGATTTTCGGCAGTCTGGGACCGCTTTCGACAGAAGAGCAGGAAGCGGGACTCAAGGAGTTGGGAAGGCTGCATCCGTACGCGGATCTGTCTCGAGTTGGAATCTGGGGATGGAGCGGCGGCGGATCCAACACGCTGAACGCCATGTTTCGCAAGCCCGACTCGTATCACGTGGGAATTGCTGTCGTGCCCAAGCCGCAACCGCATCTTTACAACGCCTGGTTTCAGGAAATCTTTATGCGAACTCGTGAAGTGAATTCCGATGGATATGCACGAGCGGCAGCGATCAACTACGCCGATGGTCTGAAGGGAAAACTGCTGATCATCACGGGGTCGGGCGAAACCAATACGCACATTCAGATCATCGAAGGATTGATTGATCGGCTGATTGAGCTCGGGAAACCTTTTGATTACATGGTCTATCCCAACCGCGACCACGGACTTCGCGAAGGCACCGGAACGTTGGTGCACGTCAGAATGCTGGTCATCCGATATCTTGTTGAACATCTTCCACGTGGGGCGCGTTAAAGCATTACTGCTCCGAAAGCCGAATCCGATTTCGTGCAATGACATTCTTTGTTTGTCAGCGTTTTGAATTAAGAGCAGTACCGATGAATCCCAAACTCTCAGTCTTTGTCGTCTTGCTGACGGTACTTGCCGCCAAAGTCTCGAACGGCTGGGAACCTTTAGGTCCCGCTGGATTCTATGACACCTTCGGTCCTGAGCTCAGTTTCGGGACGGCGCTGCAAGGCAAGGTTTCCGGTCACATCGCCATTGCTAAGTTCACGCACAGTGGTTCGCAGATCAACGATTGGACTCCAAAAGGAACCGACGCGAAAGACCGCAACCTTTATCCACAGTTCATTGCCTTCATTCAGGAATCTATCAGGCAACTTGAGACCAAAGGTCATAACGTGGAATTGGCAGGTATCTTTTATCATGTCGGGGAAAACGACATGGCCTTTGGGCCCTATCGGAATAACGCTGCCAAATGGTTGCAATCGACAGTTGTCCAAAGCCGCAAGGACCTGTCGCTTCCTTCGCTAAGATGGTATGTCAGCCAACAACGGCCCACCGATGAAAAGGGACTCAACGCGATTGACGTCACCGCGAACCTGGCCGTCATCGCTGCTGCTGACCCTGCCTTCATTCACCTCAAAGCCTTCGACCTTCCCCCACAAAAAGAGCAACTGGTCATCACATCGGCCGGCATTGTTCAGTTGGGTCGATTACTTGCACAATGCTATCTTGAACACAATTAGCTCAGGGCCAGTTCAACGATTCACTTGACCAGCGGCCGCTCCGTCATCCATCTGAGCATCAGTTCCACGTTCGCTTTATATTGATCGTTTTCGGCTTGCTTTCCGCCCTCGGCATGATTTGCGCCCACTTCGATACGGTAGACAGCCTCGGTTTCAGGCTCGGCCGGATCGCCTGACTGCTGTTGCCAGTTTTTAAGTGCCTCGCGCATGGCCTTCAGGCGATCAGAGTGAGCCGGATCGGCGGCAAGGTTGTGCAGTTCGAACTGATCGGATTGAGTATCATAGAGTTCCTCCTGAGGTCGCGTCTCGGCCATGATCAGACTTTGCTCAGGCGTTAGATTCCCTTCGGCAAACAGTCGGCGCATTGCCTGCACGATAGGCTTATTGTCCTTGTAGCGATTTGGCTGAAGGTAGGGACGATTGGGAAATCCATTGCGAATGTACTTCCAGCGAGTATCCCGCACGCTGCGAATCAAATCGACGGTTTCGTCCGCCCTGTCTCGAGCTGCAAAGGTATACTGACGAGGCTCGTAGCTTGCAGCCAGCAAATCCCTGGAATGCATCGAAGCAGGTTGATCAATCCCAGCAAGCGCCATTGAAGTTGCACCAAGGTCAATGTGTTCCACAACGTCCTCCCGCAGCTTTCCTGGTTCAACTCCGGGACCTCGGACGATCAAGGGGACATGAGTGCCGCCGTCGTAGAGAAACTGTTTGTTTCGAACGTGGCTGATGCCATGATCGGTCATAAAGAAGATGACCGTGTTTTCAAACTCACCTGCATCTTTCAATCGCTGAACGACTTTACCGACCTCCCAGTCAGTGTAACGAACGGTATCGAGGTATTGAGCCCAGTCTTTCAGGATCACGGGATCGCTCGGCAGATAGGGCGGCAAATGCACGGCGCTGATTGGCGTCGTTGAACCCAGATCCTTCAGAACTCTTGCAGGCCATTTTTCATCATTGCCCTGCCCTCGATATTTCCCGCCGTGAAACTGCACTTGCACGAAAAATGGTTTCTTTGGATTTCGAGCGGCCCAGTGGTTCGAATCGTAGGTTGCCGCTTCGTCCCATTCAAAGTTGTAGTCTGTCTTTGCCACTTTCACTGACGGTGATTTTTTTACGTCTTCATCGTTGCGAATGAAAGCTTCCACCGTGAGATTGTTGGTGTGATAACCGGCTTTCCGAAATACAGCTGGCACCAGGTCCACCCCTTGCGGTAATTGGATCTCATGCCCCAGCACACCTGATCGATGATTCTGCGCGCCAATG
>JANPHT010000360.1:0-13323 GCA_031424595.1 Planctomycetota bacterium | reverse complement strand
CGGATCCTGGGTGAAGCGGCTTCCGGACAGAGCGAGCCGAAGGCGACTCAATGGGAACACGCTGAATTGTCGATTTCCATCTCGATCCATCGGATCCGGGCCGCGCAGACGGGGAAGGAGTTTCCCTTGCCCGCCATGTCGTCGATCCGAGGGTACCATGTTGAGTCGACTTCGGTGCTCGTTGGGCCGAAGCGACGTCGTGGTCAGAAGGTGGTCGTCGCGGTGATTCCTGAGCGGGCAAAACACAAACTAGTACGCACAGTATCAGTGTCATGGTGATCGACAATACGACGCGACACAGGAATTGGACGGCATTTCGACTGCCTCCATGATTCCTTTGACACATTGCGTCAGCTAAATGTCCATGCCAAAACATGAATCCACGCCCGATTCGACTTTCCGCCGGAGACTTGAAGTTCCTGCCATTTCGTATCGACCGGTAATAGCTGTTTCTCCAATACGTTCAGTACAACTAGCCGAATCGTTACTATTTCGATGATCGGAATATTTTTCCAAATCAACGCATGTATCCCAAACTCCCCATGTTGTATCGAGCGAAAGGGAAGGGGCAACCGGCGATGCGTGACAGAAAAAGTGCTTGCGCAAATTCTACTGATGTTTTATTGAATGGGCTGAATTTTTCATTGCATAAAAAAAAGGGTGACCAGCACACGTGGCACTGGTCACCCTTTGTATTTTCCGGATCAATCCTGAATCAGGAAAGAAGACCGTAGTTCGAAAGCCCAAGAGTTGTACGCTTAGTAGCGATCACGGCCACCACCGCCACCACCACCACCGCCGCCACCGTAGCCGCCGCGACCACCGCCGCCGCCACCGCTTCGGCCACCGCCACCGCCGCCACCACCACCGTAACCGCCGCGACCACCGCCGCCGCCGCCGCCACCACCACTGCCGCCTTCACGAGGACGAGCCTCGTTGACAACAATCTGGCGTCCATCAAGATCAGAACCGTTCAGAGCGCGGATGGCTTCGTCGCCACCGCTTTCCATTTCAACAAAACCGAATCCTTTGGATCGGCCAGTTTCACGGTCACTAACAACCTTGGCAGAGGTCACAACGCCGTACTGTGCGAAGGCCCGCTCGAGGCCCTCAGACGTAGTGCCCCAAGCGAGGCTACCCACAAAAATGTTCTTACTCATCACAAAACCCTTGAGCTTTACAGCTTCCAAAACACCTGATCGCTGCCACAACGGCAGCCGTTAGAACACGCAACCATCAAAGCCTGGAAAGGCCTTGTTCAAAAGGTGCTGCAGGAGAACTCAAGGGCGGACGGAACTGAAATTAGCACGCGACTGTCTTCGAGAATGCAACGCTCACACCAGCCTGCGAAAGCGGACACGATTACTCAAGCCTCAACTTTCCCAGGATGCATGACATTACTCTCCGGGAGATGGAATAGCAACACCGATTCCCCCGACATTTTCCTTCGTTTTTGAGTTTTATTTCTTTCGTGGATTCTATGTGGCGAATTCCGCCACTTCTTCAGTTTCGATGGAATCCGGTTGATCCTTAAAATCCTTTCGAGATTCCGGCAGAGACACTTCAAAATCCAGCTCAATCATTCGGATGATTTCATTATTTTAAGTTGTCGCCGGAACCAGTCGTGGGCTGATCTCCAGAGGTGCGTTCCTAATGATCCCCGTGGAAAACCTAAGGCTGCAGTTCCTCTTTCACCAGAGCGAAACTGCACTGCCGACTCCGGGGGTAATCGAACGATGGCGGTGAAGCGATGCTCTGTCAGACGCAGACGATCGTCAGGGCCAGACCGCTCATTGTTGTTGATTTCAGCAACCGGTAGTAAGCCTCCGTTGATGGCGGCCAGGGCTGGATGCGGAATCGAGCGACTGGCACGCGGATTGACTCGCTCAAGAACTCCATTCACTAAGTCATGCGTTCCAATACGCACTCTCAGGGATTGACCCACAAGCGAAGTTGAAACGGCAAGTTCCCGCTGACCCACAGAAAGCTGTAGTTCTTTTTCGGTTTCCAGACCAATCGTCAGAAGTTCCATTCCCGCGCTGGCGAAGGTTCCCACCAATGACTGCAGATTTCGGCTGATGATGTTTCCTGATCGGGCTGCTCGAATGTGCAGTCCGTCCTGCTGCTTCTGACACTCTCCGAGTTGTTGGCGCAGAGATTCAAGATTTCCCTGAGACACATTCAATGCTCCCGAGTCGTGTTCCCCAGAGGCTGTTTGCAGGCGAAGTTCTTCCTGAGCCAGTTCTTGCTGGAGGTCGTTGAGTTTTGTCGTCACATCCTCATTGCGGAGAGTGATCAGGAGGTCTCCTTCGCCGACACTCTGACCATCTCGGACATGTACGCAGTCAATGAATCCGGCAGTGCTCGCTCGTACAACTTCACCATCAGTAAAATCCACCACGCCTGGTGCCGTGGTCATGACCGGGGAAGGGAGTCCCAGTAGCGTGGCAGAGGTCAATGCCACGAGGATTCCCGTGACCAGTGAGGCGCGAAACAGGCGTTCCGGATGTTGCCTCCAGAGCCGTTCCAATGATTTCAATTGATTCCAGAGCGGACGTCCAAACCAAAGACAGACGCCCAATGCTGCTAACGCGATACCCGCTCCGTGAAACAGCACGGAGGCCATAATCAACAGCGAGAGCGACACCAGAATTCGCCACAAGCAAGCTGCCATTCCATAGGCCAGCAGCAGCCATTTTTGTTTTCCGGCAACGGTTGGCGCACTGCTGCTTACTCCGTAGAAGATCTGCTGCATCAGGTTCAGCAGCACCGTATTCGCCTGGGTGCTGAGGTTGGGGACTTGAATAAGATCCGATACGACATAATAGCCATCGAATTTCATCAGCGGATTCAGATTAAACACCACTGTCGAAATGCTGGCCATGGTAATCACGTTTTGCAGCACATGCCGAATCAGAGCGGAGTCACACTGAGTCCAGAGTATGACGGCGGTCGAAGCGATGATCAACTCGACATAAACGCCAGCCAGCGCCGTATGAATGCGCTGCCATCGCGATCGAAACGACCAGCTTGAAGAGGCATCGACATAAGCCAGAGGCGCGAAAAAGGCGATGACAACACCAGTCTCCCGGATGTTTCCGCCATAGCGATGGCAGACGAGACCGTGTCCCAGCTCGTGGAAGAATTTGAGGACAATCCAGGCGGCCAGAAGCCATAGCCAGTTTTCCTGAGCAATCACACTGGCGGAGTCCGCTGTGAACTTTTGCCAGTGCGTGTGCAGCGCGAGCCCGGCCATTGTCAGCAGAAGGATGGCGACGACCGCAGCGGGGCCTGAAAATATCCAGCCGAGACCAGGGCTGATTGCTCGCAGCAATGACTCTGGTCGACCGAGTGGAATCTTTTGCCACAGCGGATTGAATCTCTTCCAGAATGATTCCGCATTTTTTGAGGCTCTAACTGTGGATGATGCGCCTGAAGCGGATGTCTCAGAATCTGCGAACGCTCCGAGCCCATTGTCCAGCAGCCACGAATAGATCGACATGGCCTGCGTCTGATTGAGCGATTGCTCCTTCAGTTGCTGCGCTGCGATGGCCAGGGCTTCCGCAAACGTCGTGCGTCCATTCAGCAATGAAACAAAGACGTACTCGGGGTAGCCGATACGAAAGTACTCAGACGTGGTTTTAACTTCCAGATGATAAAACGTCTGTCCGTGGTAATGCTGTGGAACAAACAGCAGGTCTTCGCGGAGTTTCAGCCTGGTACGACTGAGCTCAACAGTGGAGATGTCGGGCATTCCATGCATGTCACCACCCCAACCATCCCAACAGCCAGGCCGTTGGTTTATGAAACAGGTTCCATCCCAGGGTGTGTCGCCGAGTGCTGATCGTGGCCGACCCTTTCATGCCAGGTCGCAGTAAGGCATCATCGTTCAGAATATCGGCTTCCGCCACAAAGATGTTTTCACTATCGCGAAGCTCTGCCCGCGGATGGACGGTGCGAATGACCGCGGTGATTGATTCTTCCGGAACTGCTTCGAGTTGAATCGCAACCGACATGCCGATCTCAACATGACGCACATCCGCTTCCGGTACACAAAGCTCCACAACCATCGCATTCAACGGCGCGATTTCGAAGAGAGTCTTTCCCATTTCCAGCGGAACTCCTTCCGCTTCACGATGATCTCCACTCACGACGACTCCGTCCGCAGGGCTGCGGATCTCAAGTGATGAACTCCGATGCGTCAACAGCGCGGCCCTTTGTTCCAGCCGCTGCATTTCGTGCCCGGAGATCGCGGCATTTCCAAATTCTTTCTTGCTGAGTTGCATGTTTCGCTCTTTGGTCGCCTTGTTCAGGTTTGCTTGAACGTCAGCCAATTCCCAGCGAATTTCTCGGCCATCCATTTGAGCCAGCAATTGATCTTTAACGACCACATCGCCTGGTTCCACAAGACAATGTTCCAGCGGGCCGTCAAACGGGGCCGCGACATAATGCCTCTCGACTGGTTGTAGTTCGAGGGAACAGCGGATTCGATAAGTCATGGGAACCAGCAGCAGCATGGCCACTGCAGCCGTGATCCATCCGGCCAACTGCAATCGTGACGTTGTGAAAGCGTGGCGAGCGCTTCTGATGACTTTCAGCCATCGACTGTCGGCAAGCTTCTGAAGCACCGAGAGGCAGCCAGCCAGAGCTCCCGCGCCCGCTCGCAAAAATCGTTCGGTTTCGCGGATCTGATCGACGTGCAATTTGCCCGAGTTGGAGCGATTCAGTACGACCAGCAGGCTGCCGACGGATGCACCGGACTCAGTGCGGATGGGCATGCTGACCAGAGTCTCGCCGAATCCGGATTCTGCCAATTGCTGATGCGATAACAAAGCATGACGGTTGGTGGGATCGAGGACAGGCCAGATGCCACTCGCCGAGCGTATGAGGGATTCCTGCAGAACCGATTCAACAAGTCGTGTCTCAACGGAGAATGGGTCCACCACGCCGCCGCCTGAGATTGCTGTGACTTTCACATCGGAAAGTCCTCGGCGGCAAAGTCCCACGATCACCCGCTCGGCAGCCAAATGTCGCTGAAGCGAATCCACAAGTCTCTGGCAGGCACTGGACGCATCGTCTGCGGAGTGCACATGAGCCACCAATTCAATCATCGCCGCGACCGTTCGCGCATTGTCTGCACTTTGCGCAGCCGCTTGCAGCAGACCCCATTCATTGATCAGCGATGACAGGATCAGCAGCGATGATGTGGTGTGGTTCTGGATCTCTGCGGATGAATGGTGGGGCTCCGTCACGGTCAACAGACAATGCCCCGGAAATGAAGGAATCGGCTGTGCAAACAAACGAAGCTTTTCCGTCACGGCACAGCTGCAGATTTCTCCCCTGCGATTGCTGTCGATCGCCGCCTGTTTCATCAACTCTCGCAGCGCGTCGGCGAGACCGTCGGTCGGGGAAAGCAATCCTTCCAGTCGGTCGGACTGACCAATTTGCTTTCCGGAAGGATAATACCATGCCAGCAGCACGGGCTTGCAGACTGACTTCACATGTAACGCCACAATCTGCTGAATAGACTGCAGATCTTTGGCTGATGTCAGTCGGCTGCGTGTGATCTGTAACTGCTGCTGGAACAGCGATGAATCATCGCCGTCGCGCAGAAGCGTACCGTCGATCGCTTCGGAAGCCATCTGCTCATGCGACGCAGAGGCAGGAGCCTGTTCGGACTCAACGCCGTTCTCTGTTCGATCATTCGCCAGCAAGGGTTTCATTGTTCTCGTCGCGCTATCGGAGTCGATTGTTTTTGTGCGGCTGCTTCAGTTGACGGCGCATCAGATGAGAGAATCAGTTCCGCGCGCTCACCGCTTTGATGACGATGGTCAGCATTCGGAAGCCGCACTTTCACTCGGACCGAAGAGTTTGACGAATCCGGAGTCGGCGAAACGTACTCCACAAGGCCTTGAACGAGTTCTTCTGATCGGCCGATTCTGAGGTTAACGACCTGATCCTTTTCGATGTCGTTTCTTTGAGCCAGGGGCACTGAGAAGACGATCAGCAGCCGATCAAGCTGAACGAGTCGGGCGATCGTGGGGTCGGAAGGCGAAACAAACTCACCGGCTTCACGAGACAAGTCCGAGATCACTCCGTCCATGGGAGCACGAACACTTCGTTGTGCGAGTTGCGATTCAATACGCCGAAACTCCAGTTGTTTCACTTCCAGGTCCTCACGGACAGACAGCAACCGGGCCTCAGCAACTCGAATCTCAGTCTGGACGCGATCGACTTCCTGTTGGCTTGCGTGATTGCGTTCTCGCAATTGTTTCAACTTGTCCTGTTCGGCTCGTCTCATATCCAGATCGGCCTGAGCCGATTGCAGCATGCCTTCCACGCTCATGCTTCGTCGAGCGACCTCCAGTGAGGCCTGCAGAACATCATCATCCATCACGGCAATGATCTCGCCCTGCCGAACAACGTCGCCTTCTTTGACATTGACTACGGCAAGTGTTCCCATTTCAGAGGCGGCCACAGCAATGTCCCGATACGGCTCCGTGAAGGCCTCAATCACAGAGTTCGACTCGGACTGATGCTTCTCAGTGTGTAAAGGCGCCGATACGGGAATCGCCTGCCGCGACGTCGCAACTTCTGGCGATCCTGTGGATTCATCAGCCGGAAGGACACGAGTCTTTCGTGACGGATCGGTGGCAGAGGTCTTTTGTTTGGGCTGAACAGGATCAGTCAACGCCGTCAGTCCAAACACGCCCAATGGCACAATCATGGCCAGGAGTGAAAGCACTGTTTTTCGTGACATCATGGTGCACCGCAAGATCAGTAGGTCTTTCTGAAATCCGTTGCCACAACGCAACGCTTCCTTTCAGACCCTATGTCACTTTTTGTGAACAGTCAGACAGATTCTGCACTGGCGGGGAATCTCCCCTTCAGAATGCACCCGTTCAGCAACATTTGACGTTTGTAGTGATTGCACGACTCCCTGCGACGAGCGAAGACAACGGCACACCGACCACTTCGGAATGTTCGGCAGACTTTGTCAGCCCGTTGAGGGCCCAGGAAGTGACGTTGGCTGCTCAGAGAGTAACTGCCAGGTGCTCTGGAAATCATACGCTAAGTGTGCCACTGGCCGCCGAGAAGTGCTTTTGCAACGGAAGACAATGAATAAACGCAGGCAATCGCAGAGAGTTGCCCCGTCTTTTGCCATGCAAAGCATTGAGTGTATTTCGGTTTGCAACAGGCAATTCATGGACACTGTCAGGGAGCACTACGCTGGATCGCACCAGCGTTTTTGGAGGTCGCCGAATGCGTCCACTCGACGGTCTCGAAAGAACGGCCAATGAGTTCTGGCGGTATTGATCAGATTCAGATCACAACTGACAACTACGCTGGCTTCATTCTCATGGCTGGCCTGGCTAAGCACATTGCCATAGGGATCGGCCAGGAAACTTCCGCCCCAGAATTGGATGTCGCCTTCAATCCCAACACGATTTGGTGCTCCGACATACAAGCCATTAGCGATCGCATGACTTCTCATCATGGTCTGCCACGCAGAATACTGGCTTGCTCCATAGATTTCTCGCTCGCCGGGAATCCAGCCAATGGCCGTCGGATAAAACAACAACTCAGCGCCCTTCATGGCCGTCAGGCGGGCCGCTTCCGGATACCATTGATCCCAACAAATGCAGACGCCCACTTTCGCGTACCTGGTCTTGAATGCCAGAAACCCAAGATCTCCAGGTGTGAAGTAGAATTTCTCAAGATACAAGGGGTCATCAGGGATATGCATCTTGCGGTACAGGCCCGCGACAGAACCGTCAGCATCAAGGACAACGGCTGAGTTGTGGTAAAGACCATGGGTCCGTTTTTCAAACAGCGGAACGATGATCACAACACTCAGCTCTTTAGCAATCTTTTGCAGAGTTGTGGTCGTGGGACCGGGAATGGGTTCGGCCAGTTCAAATCGAGAATGTTCTTCAACCTGGCAGGGATACCGGGTATTAAAGACTTCCTGGAGACAAATGACCTGAGCACCATCGGCAGCAGCCTCGCGAATACGGCTGATGGACCGGTCCAGATTTTCTGCCGGAGCCTCTCCACAGGACATTTGAATAAGACCAACGCGTACTTCTGATTTTTTTGACATCTCTCACGCTTACTTCTGCATTTTTCCGATGCCGAGGATCTCGGCCTGACTCTGTTTGCTCCGCGCTAAGCGGACTCTGTCGGGGAGGATAACGAATTTGACTGCAGTTGCGACATTCGGCCACAAAAACTATTCAATGCAGAGAGTCACTTTGCAGAGGGCCAGTATTGACAGGCAGTTTTTCATGCCGGGAAGGGGCGATGTTCATGAGTTTGAGGAGTCTGAAGCCGTGCCTTGAATCGCCGATCAATTAGCGTCAGACTAAACACAGAACTCAAGTGACCTTCCTCTTCATCCCCTGACTGCTTGCCACGTGTTGCCGTTGCGGTCTTTGTCTGCCTGCCGGATCTTAAAATATGTTGAAATGTCGTTTTGCAAATCACTGCCTGTTGGCTGCCATCGTGTTGTTGATTCCTGCATCCTTGCAGTCTGATGAAATTGCCCATTGGAAGTTTGAAAATGACACGTCGGGTTGGGAAGGCAATGAACAGGCGATTCTGACTGTGAAAGACAGTGCATTGCACATGAGTTCTTCGGGCAGCGACCCGTATTTCTCAGCCACAGTCGATGGTCATGCTGGAAATCACCGACTGGTGATCAGCGCAAAGTTTCGTGGCACTGCTGACATACAGGTTTTTTGGACCACAGCAGCCGATCCTCAGACCTCGGACGACAAGTCTGTGAAAACTGAACTGCGAGGGTCGGACAAAGAATTTCGTTCTGCAAAGCTTTATTTTACAACCGAATCGCCGGTGACATCCGTGAGAATTGATCCATTAAGTCGTGAAGGCGAAATGCTGATCGATTCTATCCTGTTGACCAACGATGTCGCCCCGATTCCGATGGCGACTCCGGTGAAGGATATGAAGATCGCCGAGGGATTTGACGTCGAGTTGCTGTATTCTGTGGCTGGCGAAACGATGGGTTCATGGGTGTGCATGACTCCTGATCCGAAAGGTCGGCTGATCGTATCGGACCAGTATGGCAAACTGTATCGGGTGACTCCGCCGGCAAAAGGATCGAACGACAAGATTAAGATCGAGACCATCAACGTCGACGTTGGTATGGCTCAGGGATTATTGTGTGCATTCGATAGTCTCTACGTGATGACGAACAGCGGGGAAGAGGCACGCGTGGGCCTGCATCGAGTTCGAGATACGGATGGCGATGACCAATATGATTCCTCCGAGCATATTCGATTACTGAAGGGCGGAAATGAGCACGGTCCACATGCCATCATCCTTTCCCCGGACAAGAAATCACTTTTTGTGTGCTGCGGAAATCACACGCCTCCCACAGATTTTTCGCAGTCTCGCGTGCCACGAATCTGGGATGAAGACCAATTGCTGCCTCGCATGTGGGACGCCGGTGGACATGCGGTTGGCGTCCTGGCGCCAGGTGGCTGGATTGCTCAAGTGAGTCCCGACGGGCAGGACTGGCAGCTTCTGGCCAGTGGGTTTCGAAACGAATATGACATCGCTTTGAACCCGGATGGTGAGTTATTTACCTACGACGCTGACATGGAATGGGACGTCGGATCGCCGTGGTACCGGCCGACTCGCGTCAATCATGTCACAAGCGGAGCGGAATTCGGCTGGCGCTCGGGAACCGGGAAGTGGCCGTCCTACTATCCGGACAGTCTGGGCTCTGTTGTGGACATTGGCCCAGGGTCTCCCACCGGCATTTCTTTTGGCACAGGAGCGAAGTTTCCCGCTAAGTATCAGCAGTCGCTGTTCATCAGCGACTGGAGCTATGGAGTGATCTATGCCGTCCACCTGACGCCTTCGGGATCGACGTATACAGGGGAAGCCGAGCGGTTTATCTCCGCAGCACCGCTGCCGGTGACCGACCTCGTGATCAATCCGTCCGACCAGGCAATGTACTTCACCATTGGCGGCCGAAAGACTCAGTCCGGATTGTACCGAGTCACCTATAAAGGATCAGAATCGACTGCGCCGGCTGTCGCCGCAAATGGGCCTGGCAGCGACCTTCGATTACTGCGTCACGAATTGGAGTCCCTTCATTCCGCCGATGCAAAAGATGCCGTTGCGAAGGCAATGCCGTATCTGGGTCATGCGGATCGAAACATTCGCTTTGCAGCCAGAACTGTACTCGAACATCAGCCGGTTGCTGCCTGGCAGGATAAGGCGTTAACAATCAATACAAACGCCGATGCGAAGATTACGGCTCTGTTGGCACTGGCTCGATGTGGCAGCAAGGACCTTCAAGCTGCGTTGCTGCAGTCGATGACCCAATTGAATCCCGGAAAGCTCACGGAGAGTCAGACGCTGGACGCTTTGCGAGTTCTGGGGTTGTGTTTCATTCGCATGGGTGAACCCGACTCTCAGACGGCACGAGAAGTCTCGGCCGTTTTGAATCAGGCCTATCCTACAAAGAGTCCGACTTTGAATCGCGAGTTTTGCCGATTATTGGTGTATCTGAATGACGGGGAGGTTGCCGGCAAGACTCTGGATCTTCTGGACAAGGCTCCAAGTCAGGAAGAGCAGATTCACTACGTCTACTGCCTCCGTGCCTTGAAAGACGCGTGGACAATGGAGCAGCGATCGCGATACTTTCAGTGGTTTGTGACATCCACAACGTTTCGCGGAGGAAATTCGTTCTCTGGTTTTATTAAGAACATTCGCCAGGAGGCCATCGACCGCCTGACGGAAGATCAAAAGGTCGCTCTGAAGGAAGTTCTGGATGCTCAGCCCACGGGCGGAATCCCTCTGGTGGAAGCGGCGGCCCGCCCACTGGTGAAAGAGTGGACGGTCGATGATCTGCTCGCAGATGTCGAAGCAGGGTTGACCGGACGAAGCTTTGACAATGGACGAAAGATGTTCCAGGTCACAGCCTGCTACAAATGCCATCGGTTTTCCGGAGATGGCGGCATCGTTGGTCCGGAATTAACGGCGGTCGCTCGGAGATACAACGCTCGCACAATGCTGGAAGCGATCATTGAACCTAGCAAAGTGATCTCCGATCAGTATCAGGCCAACATCTTTGTGCTGAACTCCGGCAAACAGGTTGTTGGACGAGTGGTGAATCTGAACAACGACATCATCATGGTTTCAGAGAATATGCTGGAACCGGGCAATCTCACCAACGTCGATCGCGAAGAAATCGAAGAGACTCTGGTGTCAAAGACGTCGATGATGCCGAATGGTCTGATCAACACACTCAGCAAAGACGAAATCCTTGATTTGGTCGCCTACCTGCAGTCCGGAGGTGATCCGGATTCGCCCGTGTTCACTGGCGCCAGGAAAACGGTATCTCTCACAAATCCTTCGGAGAAAGTCATGTTCACAGAGGCTGGCCATACGGTTGACTCATTGGAAATCGTCAAGCAAAGTGTTGAAAAGAAGTCGGCTGTTCTGCTGGACGTTCGTGAGCAGTCGGAATGGGACGCCGGTCACCTTGCTGATGCTCAGTTCCTGCCGCTCAGCAAGTTGAAGGAGTCCGCGGCGGTGGCTGATATTCTTGCGGCACTCCCCAAGGATCGCCCGATTTACCTTCATTGCCGATCCGGTGGCCGAGTGTTGATGTTTGCGGAACTAGCTCAAGGCAAGGGTTACGATATTCGACCACTCAAGGCCGGATATGATCGACTCGTTGAGGCTGGTTTTAACAAAGGGCAGTAACGCCGATGCGAAGGGTGCTGGAGATTGCTTTTGTGGGACGCAGGTTCGACTGAATCAGGCAAAATCTCAAATCCCAGGACAGAAATCCTGAGTTCAATGAACGAGCAAGACCTGCGAATCGGCTGGATTGGCTTTCATCAGGAAGGCATCCGGGCGCTGCGCAGCCTGCTCGACTCCGGAATTCAACTGGAAGCAGTGATTACCCTCGATGAGGAATCGCTCGCGAAACGCAGTGCCGGCGCAGGATACGACAACCTGCTGGCGGGTCGGAGCGTGTCACTGCACAAGGTGCAGAATATTAATGACGAGTCCTCAATACGCTTGCTTCGCAGCCTGAATCTCGATTTGCTGTTTGTCATTGGATGGAGTCAAATCCTTAGTCCAGCTGTTTTATCAACGGCCTCGGTGGGAGTGATCGGAGCTCATGCGTCATTGTTGCCGTGGAATCGCGGCTGCGCTCCCATTAATTGGTCTCTGATCAGAGGTGAAACAACGACCGGGAATACTCTGATATGGCTGAGCGAAAATGTGGATGAAGGCCGGATCATTGATCAAATGGAGTTTGAGATTTCGCCCTACGATACGTGTGACACACTGTACCAGAGAGTCGCTGCCACGAATCAGCAAATGATTCAGCGGTTACTCCCTGAACTTTTTGCGGGCAAACGAGCGGGGTCTGCTCAACCGCATACTGAACAGCCCCTCTTGCCTCGACGACGCCCCTCCGACGGATTGGTCAGTTGGAACGAGCCCGCTGTCAATGTCTATAACTTCGTCCGAGCCTTAACGCGGCCGTATCCGGGAGCCTTCAGTTTCATTGAAGGGAAACGCTGGATAGTGCAGTCCTGTGCCTTGCTTCCATCTTCTTTCTCAATCGTTTCCTTGCCGGGAACCATACTTGGGCCGGTCGTTTCGCCGGTTGAAAAGGCTTGTGGACTATCCGTTTCCTGTGGCTCGGGAGCGGTTGTCATCCTGGAACTCGAATCTGTAGACGGCAAAATCCTGAAGGGTCAGGAATTGAGCGATCTTGAATGGACGGGAAAGGTCTGGGCTAATGAGTAACGTCCCGGTTCTTGTGATTGCCGCCCATCCGGACGATGAAGTGCTGGGTTGCGGCGGGGCTATTGCTTTGCATCGAGATGCCGGTGACCCGGTAACGGTCGTCATTGCTACACGCGGACGCACGGCAGAAGAGAGCCAGTCCGGGCAGCCCCAATTCAGTTACACGGCAGCAGCAATGAAAATTCTGGGAGTGACTGATTTTCGATTTCTGGGTTTTCCTGATCAGAAACTGGATACCTTTGGACTTACGGAAGTCATCTCGCCACTTGAGCACGTCGTTCGGGAAGTCCGACCGCGAATCGTGTACTGTCAGTATGGTGGAGACATTAACCACGATCACAACGTGTTGTTTCGAGCTGCCCTGGTTGCATTGAGGCCACAGGAAGAATTCCTTCAGTCGGTCTTCACTTTCGACACTGCCAGCAGTACGGAATGGGCCTATCCCCGCACGTTTATTCCCGATACCTGGCTGGATATTAAGGGCAGTCTGGACCGCAAAATCGAAGCGATGAAATG
>JANPHT010000359.1:0-6661 GCA_031424595.1 Planctomycetota bacterium | reverse complement strand
GTCAATGCCGTAGCGACCGCGATCACGGCCAACATTTCACTATTGAACGCGGCAGCGGCAATCGCCCCCAACCCTGTCAGACTGCAAAGCGAACCCACAATCAACAACAGCCGACCGCCAGAATGGCCATGACGAACAAGGCAGTGGTGCAGATGACCTCGGTCCACGGTATAGATGCTGCGACCTGTCAGTCGACGTCGAAGGATGGCCATTGCGACGTCGAAAATGGGGATCGCCCAGATCGCAGTCGGCATGACCAGTGCCACCGCGGCATACTGCTTCAACGAACACTTGAGCGCCACGCTTCCCAAAACCAAGCCGATCAGCATACTCCCGGAATCACCGAGAAACATGCGAGCCGGAGGAAAGTTGTAAAACAGGAACCCTGCCAACGCTCCGGCCAAAGCCAGTGAGATCAGCAGACCGTCCGGACGACCGCCCAGAATATAGGTCACTGCCGCAACTGAGAGGCTCAGGATGATGCCCGTCGTGCTGGCCAATCCGTCCACTCCATCGATCAGATTCAAGGCATTCACAGCTCCCAAAATCCAAAAGACGGTAACAAACGGCGCGACATCACCAAATTCAATGGGGTAGCCGAAGAGCTCAATCCGCCTAATCAAGATTCCTGACGGAACCATAATCAGCGCTGCGAGAAACTGTCCCGCCAACTTTTGCCGACCACGCAAGCCGAACCGATCGTCCAACATGCCGACAAATACGATCACGATCGCCGCGCCTGCCAGCGACAATAAAAACCGCACATCACCCTCGCTGGCACTCAGCAAACCAGGAAATGCATATGTGGTTATTGCAATTGAAACGACAATTGAAAGCAGAACAGTCGGCCCCCCTGTCAGTGGGACCGCGTGGGAGTGCAATTTCCGATGACCGTCGGGCTTATCCACAATGCCAAGCCAGCGGCACGCAGTCCCTATCACCGGAGCCAAAGTCAGCGATGCAAGAGAAGCAGAAATTATGGCGACGACTGAAGAGTTCATTTAGGGGCGCGTCAATCTGTGAGTTGTCTTCCGAAACTCAAACCATCTTGCAGACGACAATTAAAAAAGTATGGAGAGTTCACTTCGGTAAAACCTGTCGCAGCAAATCTCCTGCCATTTCCGCAATTCGAATGCGAAAAAAATGAGCACGATCTGCCAACACTTCCACCTTGCCAAAGTCAAGAGCACTCAGGGCTCTGATGACTGCTCCGACTGACCTAAAAAGACCATGAAAGCTCTCGCGACACCGAAATCTCGCAAAACTACTGAGGCCCCCAGAGTTTGCACTTCGATTTCTTTTCGCCAGAATGGATCATGGTGTCGCCGGACAACCCGTTGCAAGCACGCAAACATTGAATCGCAAAAAACTCATTCAATGTTCACAAACGGCATCAAATAGGCTTCGCGACCAAACTGCCCAGACTTCCCAATATTTGAAGTTACTACAGCCCGTTGAGCGTCGCATCTCAGCTCAAAAGCGTGCGGATCTCGATCCGGCATTGGAATCAATTGTTCAGTCTTAATGAATTGCAGACTCCGTCGCAGGATGCTTTCTTCGCAACTGCAGGATTTCTGGCTGCCCGAAAATCGAACCTTCACGCAGCGGTTCAGATCATGAAGTCAGTCTGGCGACCAAGAATGCGGTCCACCAGATCCTGAGGAAACTCAACCGCCGGAGAACGCTCAGGGTCCAGGTCCGTCGGGTTAATCCCGCAGTACACACTCCACGGCCCCAGATGTCGCCAACGCCCGGCTCGCTTGGGCTCGCCGGGGAGAACTGGCGTCGTACATCGATTGCATCCGATTGTTGAAAAACCCTGCTTATGCAGGGGGTTCAGGATCACATCGTTCGTGTCGATGTACTCGTGCAACTGTTCGTCTGTAAAGTTGGCCAAAGGATTCACTCGGACGCAGTTCAGCCTGGAGTCAACCGCCAGAATTGGACAAACACCTCGGCGACCGCCATCCGCACGCCGCAAGCTGCCAATCAGAGCGTCGAATTCACCCTTGATCACATCCAACGGTTCGGACTTGCGCATTTCGCAGCATTGTTTCTGCCCTTCCGGGCTCAGATAAAGAATGCCGTACTTGTCCGTCTGTTCTTCCATCGTCAGCGATGGCATTAACGTACGGATGTTCAGTCCGTAGTGTTTCATCAAACGATCACGAGTGTCCAGGGTCTCCTGAAACAGCACGCCGGTGTCGACAAACACAATGGGCATTTTCGCAGGAATTGAATACAGCATATGGCAAATCACATTGCCCGATTCCTGCATTGATGACATCGCGGCGACGCGATCTCCGAAGATTTCTTGAGCCCAGAGCAAAAGTTCCTGGGGAGTTCGATCATCAAAGGTGCGATTTAAAGTGACAAGATCGGCCTGAGTGAGGCGGGCCATGTTTTCGTTCCGAACTTTACCCGGCGGTCCGGGGTGATCGATCGTGTGAGACCTCTGCGGCCCAGCCAACGCCGGGCTCAATGAGCATTGGGCACAAAGCAGACGAATAATAGTCGATTTGGCCTAGTGTAAAAGACCGATGACTCCTGGCTCTCCCGCTCAGGACAACTCCGCCGCAACAGTACGTGTCCGTCGAAGCACGACCAAGCGTGGGAAGTTGGGCGCAGCGAGACATTTGTCGTGAAAAATGGTGAAACGCGGACTTTGGAATAGCAAAAAGCGAAGGCCTCTCGACCTTCGCTTTCGCATTATTCCTAATCTTGCCGCGATGCCAGCAACATCATTTCACTGGATGCTGGGAGTTGCACTACCGTGCGGCAGCATCCCACCACCATCGACCACTCTGGCCGACTGGATTTGCATCAACCGCCTTTTTGAGCATTTCTGCCGAAACTTCGAAATTGTCTGGGTTTCGCACAACGCTTCTGAAGTCACCCCGAATTCCACCAGCCACCTGGATGACAATTTCCCCGCCACGATACACACGACTGCTTGCGGCGGTCATTAACTCTGCGGGCACTTCGACAGACTCTGGCGTGTAAGTTCCATCAACCGCAAACACCTCCGGATGCCACCCGATTTGACGATTAAGCCCCATCGTGTGAACCAAAGCCGTCGCGAGGCTGAGATCAAAGATGTTCTGGAGATCTGCAAACACCACATCGTCGCTCGAAAGCGCTGGCAAGTGCTCGGTGAACAATCGAGCAAACTCAGCATTCGCCGAATCAGCCTTACCAGTTGTCTGACGTGATCCGTCTGCCCCTACCAGTTGATTCTCTGACTGACACTGAACTTCTCGTCCAGAAAACTCGAACGCCTGTTTGTCTGGAGAAACCTGAATCGAATCATATCCGACGGTCATCCACCATCGCAGAGCATCCATCGCCGATCCCTTGCGTTCAGCACGACTCAGCAGATCGAAGTAGCTCTTCATGCCTTCGGCGCCTTCGCGTTCGCCGATTCCAATCAGTTTCATCTGGTAGTCAGCTTCAACAATCACACTGGCAACGCGTGAATCCTGAGGAATTCCCTGAACCACGACGTTCTGAAGACCAAGCATGTCTTCCAATTTGTCCGTCACCTTGCGAATGTTCTGCGAAGACAATTGAGTCCTGGCAGCATACTCACGAACAGCTTTCACCTGTTCTGGCTTCGGGTCGATGGAGCACATAAAGAAACCAGCGCCACCAGACGAAAATGTTCTGCTCAGCGTGACAAGGTCGTCGAGACGTAGGGTTGGTCGACCATTTGTCGTTCCCAAAATACGGCCCGATTCGTCCGTTTGCCAATCGCCAGCAGGTCCGCCAATGACGATATCATTCGTTTCGGGGAATACAAAAAGGAACTGGACTTCAGTCAGCCCCGCCAAACAAGCCACATCCTCTGGAATCGGCAGACCAGCGTCAGTCAGTTTTTTCAGGTGCTGCTCCAGACGCGGCAATGATACCAATCGCAGATCAGAAGCTTCGCGGACATTTGTATTGACGTTGGCGGTTTGAGCAAGCTGTGAAGCGGCCAGCAGTCTTCCGTTATCAAGGCTGCTGGTCATGGAGCCGACCATCGCCGGAAGTCCAACAAACACTCCTGCGGGATTTACAAATGAGTAGAACTGAATATCAGGGATCTCTCCGCCACCGCTCAGCCACGAATCTGGGGAAATCAGCAATTGAATCAGGTTCATCAACTCTTCAGGCTGGGCTCCCCCGCCAGCAGCTTCAAAGCGAGATCGGCTTTCCGCAACTGTTGCCGAAGTGGCTCGATCACCAACCTTCAGCGCGGCCATTTCCAGGTTCTTTGCCGCTTTAAGAAAATCTCCCTGTTCAGCAGCCAGTCGGGCCTCCATTCGCAGCTTGGAGGATTCCATGACGTCAGACAACTGAACCTGAGGAGTCACTTCCGCAGGCTCACCCGCAAACGCGATCGGAGCAGCGGAAATCGCGGTCAAGGCCAACGTGAATGTCAGCCCTTGACGAAAACGGCGACTGACACGATTGGCATTGAAGCAAAACATATCAAACAGTGGCATCTGCATGACCTCAAAAGAACCCAAAGAAGCTCGGCAAAATGTCTCGCAAAAGTCGTCGATTTCGAACCCATTGCGCACGACATCGCTCACGGCACAGAAAACCTGTGTCTAGGATCGTCGCGTAAGCACTCAGCGTCAAGAAGATTCCTCCATTTCCCCGACGTACCAATTCTCCCATATACAATGGCAGTTCCGATGAAAACGTCTATTCCTTCTGCATCGCGCATTTTCGGATTGCGAAAGACGAAAGAGCATCTCAAGGCAAGCCACGCGAACGCCAATTCTGACCATATCCCAAATGGTCGGCGAACGTTGAGGCTCGGCCAGTGTGCCTGAACAGTCTGTGACAAGTATTTGGTCCAAATTACCCATTCCACGGAGCAAACAATGCCGGAATTGCCTGAAGTTGAAACGATGGTTCGGGGAATTCAGAAAGACTGTACCAATCGCAGGGTAGAACGCCTTGAGTTCGTTCGGAGTCGCCGCCGACCAATTCCCGTGTTTCCCGCGCGCGCCTCAGTCGTCAGACGGATGGCAAATCGCCGAATCCTGGGCGTTACTCGTCTCGCCAAACGAATCGTGCTCGCACTGGACTCGGAAGACGTCATGATCATCGAGCCACGGATGACTGGACTGCTGCTGATCTCTCCTCCCCCAACACAAGCACACCGTCGAGTTGTTTGGCACCTGAATCCGTCAAAAGGACAGGCCGATCAGTTGGAGTTCTGGGATCGCCGAGGACTGGGCACCGTGTCGCTGCTGGATGCTTCCGAGTTGGCTGAACTTCGAGCCAGGCTGGGCCCTGATGCGTTGGAAATCACGTTTGACGAGTGGAAGACGCAGCTCAACAACACTTCGCGCGAAATCAAGGTGGCCTTACTCGACCAACATCTGGTCGCCGGCATTGGAAATCTGTACGCGAGCGAGATTCTGCACCGGGCTGGAATCTCTCCTCTCCGCAGCGCGACCACGTTGGGCGCCCGGCGCCTGGCCCGGCTGGACGAAGCCACCAGGCACATTCTCCAAGAAGCAATCCTCTATGAGGGTTCGACTCTGAACGACGGAACTTACAGAAACGCCTTAAATAAAGACGGAACTTATCAAAACCACCATCGCGTCTATCAGCGAGCCGGGCAGCGATGCGCGTCGTGTAAAAAATCCATCATCCAGCGAATCGTGCAGGCTCAACGAGCCACATTCTTCTGTTCGCGATGCCAGAAATAGCAACCGCAGCTGAAGAAACTACCAGATGTCTTTCACACTACCATTCTTGGAGTAAACGAGCCGACCGGGGCCTGCCCAATCAGGAGCATGCTGCAAAATTCTCAACCAAACCCCCACACCCCGAGCGATGCCTTCGAAGGAAAGATGATTTCCCAATTCATCGTCTTCCGAGATCTTCTCAGCCTGCCAGTAGATCGAGGGAGATGAGTCAAATGCTGAGCAGACCCTTGTAATATCAATCTGCAGACCCGACGGCACATGCTTCCCGTCTGCTGGTCCACCACAAACTTCCGTGCGAGATACGAAGAGCGAAACTTCCCAGACATCCTCGTCTTTCGCATGGAAAAAATGGCAACCAATCGGCGCAGCGACGTTCCGATCAACAATGCCGCGAACGGCATCATTTACGAACCATCGCAACCACGCTGGGGGGTTCGTCTGTGGCTGGGAGGAAAGACTCATCGAGGGGTATACACCAAGCTGATCTCAGGATCAGAACAGTAGCAAAGCAATTGAAAAAAAACCGCTTAGCCGATCTCAATTCAAACTGAGGATGCAAACGCTGCGCCCAATCGAATCTGTGCTGCAGAAATGCAACGGTCCCTTATCATTCTCACTTTCCCCCTGAAATCCGTTTCAATTCCTTTACACTCTGATGACACATAGTGACAACATGTACGATCACAATTCTCCATCTGCCTCGGAATTAATTCCATGTTAACAAGCAACGCCCTGTGTGGTTCAAAACTAGTGCCCTTGAAAAAGGGCGGCGTTCGTCACAGATCAAGCACTCTGATTGGCTTGATTTTTTTTCTGAGTTCACAGTTTTTGTACGGGCAGGTTGCACCCGTTAAGGCCAAGTCCTTTCGCGATCGAGTTGTCGATAAAGTCACACTTGCCGAGAGCACATTATTGTGGGGGCTGGTTCTGGAAAAAAAAACGCCCAGGCT
>JANPHT010000358.1:0-24400 GCA_031424595.1 Planctomycetota bacterium | reverse complement strand
CCGATCTGTTTCAGGTTGTTTTTGCATTGTGTTCTACGAGCAGCTTCGCGGGCCTGCTGGACTGCTGGCAGCAGTAACGCAATCAAAATCGCAATAATGGCAATAACAACCAAGAGTTCAATCAGAGTGAATCCTTGATTCCGAAAAGGCTTCTTCAACTTCGTGCTCCTGTGGGTAACAAAGAATTAGGAACTTGCTCCCTCCGCAGTCTAAATTGACAGTGAGCACATAAACCAGAGACACGCCATGTAAATTTCTGTACACGTGGCATTTTGTACGGTTATGGACCTCTCAACCGATATGAAAAGCGAAAAACCACACCCTAATAACCGCGAGGTCCAGAAACCTAAGAACTATGTCCCTCGCCGTCCTGGGCTTTCCGTTAGGCCAGCGGAATCCGAAATTTACTTACCTAGATTGACTCGCACGAGTTCCTTGTCATTCCTCGCGAACACACTTTTCATCGCAAAAGCCGGGTGCGACCAGATGGTCATTCGTCGCTGTACTGGCCGAGTTGGCTCAACAAGTTTTGCCCGACTGAGTTCTTCGTAGCCGGATGCCGACAGATTGGCGATGATCAGATCGCCCTGTTCATTGTGAAGAAAATATCGACCACCCTGAGGCACAATGAAGGCATTCCACCATCGCCCGCTTCCGGTGGCTTCGAGTGTCTCCCAGACTCGTTCGCCGCTATCAGATTTCAAGCATCTCAACTGCCCATAACTGCATACTCCGAAGATGTTGTCAGCCGTGAATACCGGAGTTGGCATTATCGAATGCAGTTTGTCGGTTTGCTGTTCATTAATACCGTTTCCCTTCCATAAAACCTCAGCACTGTCGACGCCGACTCTCAACATCCTTGGCCCTTCATAAAAGGAAGTGAGAAAGAGCCGATCGCCTAGCTTGCGAGGCATTGGAATCGAAAGCCCGGCTTTGATATCCCACGGAATTTCCCAAATCACTTCTCCAGTTTCCGGATCCAGCGAAGAGATGGCGGACGGATGCCAAATAATCAGTTGGCGGCGGCCACCAAATTCATAGATTATGGGCGGGCAGTACCCTGTCGCGGGATCGTTGAGAGATCGCCAAAGTTCCTTTCCTGTGACTTTGTCGAAGCAGATAACGAGGCCATTGTCTTTCCCTCCGACGAGCGTAATCAGCTTGCGACCATCGATGAGCGGTGAGGAGGCCATTCCCCAGATTGGAAGTTCCGTCCCGAAGTCCTTTGGAAAATTCTTTTGCCAGTGAATTACCCCATCGGCGACGTCCATGCAGAACATGTCACCCTGAGTGCCAATGAAGTAAACTCGATCGTCGTCAATGACTGGCGTGGCTCTGGGGCCCGCCGGATAACTGACGGTGTAACGAGTGAAATACTGATGTTTCCAAAGCTCCTTGCCGGAGTCTGCATCAAAGCAGAGCAGCCGTTCAAGCTCTCCATCAACAATGCGGTCCGTCAGGAAGACTCGCCCATTCGCCACGGCAGGCCCGGAATAGCCTTCACCAACAGGGGCCGACCATACTCGGGGAAGTAGCCCGTTCGTAGGCAGTGTTTCAACGATGCCCTCTTCATGCCAGACACAATCGCGATTCGGCCCGCCCCACTGCGGCCAGTCGTCGGCCGACACATCGGGCACTATTGAGAAAGCTACCAATGCCGCACTGAGTACTGCATTGATCAGCACAAACCAACGAGGATTGAGAACTTCAGGAGCAGTCATAGGGATTCCTTGAGCTCGACAGACCAGCCAACGATCGCGACTGGCCAATAACTTCCGTTTCGGACATGAAGTGTTGCAAATGCACTACCGTCACACAAACCAGCGAAGTCTTCTGCTCAGTAGTCACTGCCCCTGGTTGTCCTGACAAACTCTGTCGTCAATGTGGATCAGCAGTCCTGCTGAACCAGAGCATTATTTGTTCAGAATCAGCTTGCCAGCACGGGTCCTTCGAAGCGTGTACAGACTTTGGCCGATGCAAATTGTGATAGAACTCGCCCCGTCCGCAAGTTCTTCGAACTCATAGACGCGGGCGATCACCGAGTGAGAGCCTCCCTCCCCGCCGCAACTGGATGCCATGCTGCCCTGCTTCCGCTCGGCTGAATTTGAGGGATCAAGAGCATCATCATTCATTTCTGTGCCAGCCTGCTTTGGATTAAATCAGTCGACCAGGTGGGCGATGAGAAGAACTCTTGACTTCAGAAGCCCACAATGCCCCGCGAGCCGACGGGCATCAACAGAGTGAACACAATTGCAACGATGGCAACCCATACCAGCACTTCGATCAACGTAACTCGGAAGTAACGAGAAAAACGTCGGGCCGACACAGGATCGCTCCACGTAATCCAACAGGAAACAAGAACAATCGATCCAAACAGAATTGGTCGGAACTGCCCATTCTTAGCATGGCTGGCTGTTTGTCCGAGAGCCGGGACCGCACAACCATTGGCCCTCCGCCTTTGTCAAACAGACTGCAGTTCTCGCTGATCTAGTCTTTGAGTCGTTCTGGCTTGCAAAGCAGTTTTTTATCATTTGCCGCGCGACCGCATTTTGTGCAGATGTGAGAAGCATTGCACACAAGCACTTTATAGGCCGAAAAATCGGCCTTCAGTTGCTTCTTCATTTCGCAAAGTGTCGTTGCCATCTCCGGAAACACTCCTGAATTTTTGTAAGGATTGTGATACTCCCACAGGAAGCATCCGCAAGCACTTTTCCCAGCGTGTGAACCAGTCTTTCACGCATCAGTGGACATGAATCCGAGATGCGTTCACACCTTCGCACGCCTAAAACTCACCTGAAACCTCTCCGCCACTACGAGTTCCTGCACTGCGCCAGAGGCCTCGATCGATGTTGTCAGAGAAGCCTCTCACGGAACCATCCATAAGCAATCCCTGAACAATTCCTGTATGAAAACTGCGAGCGGTGAAAACACCGAACGTTGAATCGGTTGCACTGTTTCCTTCGCGGATATTCACCCAGTCTGTGTCACGGATCGTACCGCCATCGTTGTACGGTGCCTTTGTGTTGGGAGTGAACGTCGTCGTAAAGCTCGACTGATTTGCGCGGCTATCCACCCACTCCGCGTGCCCCGAGCTCTTCAACGTCCCACCCAGACCACTGACTGTCGAGGGATCAGAAGGCACCGGCGGATTTGAAACCGATCCAACATCGCGCAAGTAATACTGGAATGCCTTCACTTCGGCCATGGCCAGAGTGTTGCTGGTTCCGTCAATGAAGTCCCGCATCCCTGTTCTTGAATTTGGCCCAAACGCACCACTACCAAACAACCCCGTCACAGGATTCCATAGAAACCATTCGCCATAATTCGCCCCGTAATTCAAAGGCCAATACGTGATCGCTCCATCGACGTAAGCCTTGTCATTGATCTCACTGGGACACATCATTGTGGAAACACGAATTGGCGTCACCGTCGGCTGCACTGAGTAGCTTCTGCTGAAGTCAATCAATGCCGTCAGATTTGCCTGTTCAATAAACGGCAGCAGCCTCGCCTGAACCGACCATCCGGCAGACTGAACCGTTGCCGCTCGATAAGTTCCGCCAGGAGGAAAGACCGTGTAGACATCATGGTAGTTATGCAACGCCAGTCCCAGTTGCTTCAGATTATTCTTGCACTGTGTCCTTCGCGCGGCTTCTCTTGCAGCCTGCACCGCTGGCAACAGCAGCGCAATCAGGATGGCGATAATGGCAATCACAACCAGCAACTCAATCAGGGTGAATCCGCGGGAGCGAGACTTCAATTGTTGACTTAGACGCATTTCTAAACTCTCCACTGTAAGCGACGGAAATACCGTTAAACACCTTGTCCAACGGAACCTCTGTGCCGGGCGTGGCTGGCTACCTGACCATGTCACTGGCTGGCTTTGGCCTCAGCAATCCTCCGACGAGTGATCCCTTAGGTTGACCACTGTCGTTTTCTGTCTCAGTAATCGCACGCGATGACACTGAGACTCAGTCGCAACACAATAGCAGTATCTAACGGCGTGTCAACGCCCGAAATTGCTGAATCTCAATTCAAAGCATAAGGGGATTCAGCCAAGATCACGGTTGCGAGAACTCGATCAGCCCCGCACACCTGACTGAAATCCATAAGTTTGTCCACCCCTGCGAGACGCTTTGAGGCACTTCAGACCTGACTGTGCACCGCGTCCTGGATCGAAAACTGTGGATGCTCCGTGCGAACCGGCGAATCAAGCTGTGGCGGAGCATCAGCAGGCGTCCGAGTCGCTGCAAAATCGCGCTTAGTGCGGGCAACGGGCGACCCCCCAGCGCAGGTGAAGTCTCGACAGGAAATTCCGTGTATCCGACATGGAAAAAACACGGCAGGATCGTCAGTAACGAGGCGATCTCAACGACACCTCCGACGGACATCAAGTCAGTACAGGCTTGACCAATTCTCCATGGATATCTGTCAGACGGAAATCTCTCCCCTGATACTTGTACGTCAGCTGCTTGTGATCGACTCCCAGCAAATGCAGAATCGTGGCATTGAGATCATGAACATGCACAGGATCGCGGACAATATTGTAACAGTAATCGTCCGTCTCACCGTGTGTCATTCCCGTTCGAATACCTGCTCCGGCCAGCAGAATTGTAAAACATCGAGGATGGTGATCTCGGCCATAGTCAGTTTCAGACAATGAGCCCTGCGAATAAACAGTGCGTCCAAATTCGCCGCCCCACACGATCAATGTATCATTCAACAATCCACGCTGTTCAAGATCGTTAATCAAGGCTGTCGTAGCCTGATCGGTGTCCCGGACCTGACCGCGGACCGCATTCGGTAACCCTCCGTGATGATCCCATCCCATGTGAAACAACTGCACAAACCGGACGTCGCGTTCCGCGAGTCGCCGCGCGAGCAGGCAATTGGCCGCATAACTGCCCGGGCGATTCACGTCAGGACCATAACTCTCAAGAACATGCTTTGGCTCGCTCGATACGTCCAGCAGGTCCGGCACACTGGTTTGCATGCGAAACGCCATTTCATACTGAGCAATGCGAGTCTGTATTTCGGGATCCCCCACAACATCAAAGTGCTGACTGTTAAGCACGCCCAATCGATCCAGGGTGCTTCGGCGAGTATGAGCACTAATGCCCGGTGGATTGCTGAGATAAAGAACCGCATCGCCCTGATTTCGAAACTTCACGCCCTGATGTTTGGATGGCAGAAATCCAGAACCCCATAATCGATCATACAAGGGCTGATCGTCCGGGCGACCACTTCCAAACGAAGTCAACACGACATACGACGGAAGATTTTCGTTTTCACTGCCAAGCCCGTAACTGGCCCACGCGCCAATGCTTGGCCGGCCGGCTAACTGCGAACCAGTCTGACAAAACGTGATCGCTGGATCGTGATTGATAGCTTCTGTATGCATCGAGCGAATCATACAGAACTTGTCAGCAATCGTCGGTATATGTGTCAGCGCATTACTGAACCACATACCCGACTGCCCATGCTGCGCGAACTCAAAAACCGAAGGCGCGACGGGAAACGTGGCTTGGCCGCTTGTCATCGTTGTCAGGCGCTGGCCTTGTCGAATCGATGCAGGCAAATCTTCACCACGATGATCTTTCAATGTCGGTTTTGGATCGAATAAATCCATTTGCGACGGTGCACCCGACTGAAAAAGATAGATGATGCGTTTGGCTTTAGGCTCATAATTGGGGACTAGAGTCCGTCCGCGTTCCGCCGCTGGCGTGACGCTCGGCAACATCAGCGTTGCCAGTGCAGCAGCACCGACCGTGCTGGACCCATGCTTCAAAAAAATGCGGCGATTCAACGAATCCTGAATCTGCATCGTATTCATGGTGTGACCAGACTTAGGCTTTAAATTACGAACAACTTCAGTCTGTGCAGAAAATGCCACAAACTGCGACGTTCAGTATAGGCCAGACCAATAGTCTCAACAATGCGCTACGACAATTTGTCGACTGGATGTCAACCTCGTCGCGCACCTCTGATATCGCAAAAAGCCAACCAGACATCGCTGGTTGAATAGCCATGGTGAGGAATTCTTTTGACGATTCAGCAATTTTTCAGGGTCGTCTTTCAAAAGCCAAGTGTTCGCCGCAAACCAGCAACCCCGGCCCTTTGCTCGCGAATTGTCGAGGTTCCTTCACATTGACACTGGAAAGCGCGATGACTTTGCGGAAAATGCGGCCCCCCCCTCATTCCTACTTCGTTTCATCCGGGCAAAGAAAATCAGATCATGTCGAACTCCTGGTACTATCAGGTTGCGATGAAACAGTTTGGCCCTGTTGATGAGTCTGAGATCATTCAACGGATCAACGATGGCATTCTGTCTGAAGAAGACTTGATTCGTGAAGAAGGTTCAGACACCTGGGTCTCAGTCGCTTCTATGGTTCACTATGACGAAACCGATGACACTGAAGAGCAAAACGACGGGGACTCTTCGGCAGTGGATTCTGACAATCGTGAACCCGACCAAATTTCTGACTTGTCTGAGTTATCCTTTGCCTTTGAAGACGCAGGACAGTCCAATCGCCGCGCACCGAAAGGCTCCCTGAGCGATTCACCAGATTCATCGACTCTGACCAGCGATCAGGAGCTGTTAAATAGTCTCGCAGCGCAGATGACATTCGAGCAGCAGCCCGAATACTATTCTCAGTCACTCGGTCAGATACTCGGTCCGATGTCAATGAAGGATCTGCTGGGTATGGCAGAATCCGGCGCTCTGAGTGATACTGATCTGGTGCGCCGTGGAGAGAATGGACAATGGAAACCCGCTTCAGCACTTTCAAAACTCACACAATCGCTGATGAAGGCATCCGAGATAACTTCAGCACCGATTTCGAATGCGCCTCCGTCAACTCGCCGTTTGTTTCAGACAGCGGGCAAACCAGCCCCCGACTCCACCAACTCTGAGGAACCAACAACAACACCGACGACTTCCTCGGAAGCCTCGGAGATCGTCCCTGGACCGCTTCACATAGGGAATGATGATGGAAAGAAAGAGCGTGAGACGGCCAAAACGGATTCCAAAACCAACACCGCTAAGGCAAATCCCAGGAAAACCGCACTCAAGAAAGGAATGAAAGCAAAGTCAAAAAAGTCAGACGAAGACGACAAATTGTTAAACGAAATCTTCGACGATGTGTTTGCGGACAACGAAAAGTCAACTCATCCATCAATGCCTGCCGCAGCCAAGCCCGCCGCGATGATCACGGAACCCAGAACTGCCATTGATTCCAAAGCAAAGCCAATAACCGACTCCGCGACAATCAAGTCCAATTCACCCACAAAAGACACCGCCTCTGGCACAGCGGAGAGCCCCGCTGTAAGTGCCGCGATATTGCCGGGAAGAATGGCTGTCTCAGGCGATGCAGAACCTAAAGAGACGCCGACGGGTAATCCAGCGCCGACACTGAGTTCCGCCCCTGCGGCCGCACTGATAACGCCTCAAAGTGCAGCTTCACCAACGCCATATGTTTCGCCTCAGCCAAAGCGAAGTCTCGGCTTTAGTCTAATTGGTCCCATCAAATACGTGGTGTTGGGAATCATCGGGATAGGTCTTGTCGTGGGTGTTGTCTGGCAGTTTGGGCTCCCAGGTTTCGGCGAAAGTGCCAATACACCTCACTATGCAAGTCGCATGGCTGCAGTGATGACAGAATACAAAGCACTTGGCGAAAAACCCGATCCGGGGAAATGGAACGAATTCAGTGTCAAGCTGCGTATTGAGTTTGTTAACAGCCTCAAGACAATGTTGGATTCTGGCGCATCGGGTGCGAAGAATGCAGCATGTATGGAGGGGATGAAAGCCATCGTTGCCATCGCCGCGACTAAACCAGAAGAGAGTGATCAACGCAAAGCACTTGTCGCCAGGGTCGAGAAGTCCATCGCCGAAATGCAGTAGAACCCGCTCCAAGTGCGTTTCGAGGACTGACTGCCCACAGACTTCCGGTCGCAACAAACGATTCTGGCCACAATCCGCCTTACACGGCTACCGGCGGGTTGCCTGAGACGCCATTCTTTCAGCCAGCCAGGAACCGATGGTCTTCTGCAGCGGATCGCTTGTGAGGATCCGTCGGCAGTCGATACCCATTGCTCCGCACTCTTTTGACAGTGTCCGTGCAAACTCGCTGTATTGCCGAAGGTACTCTTTCCGCAGCCGCGCGGGATCAACCAGCAATCGACTCTCGGGATTCTCCAGATCTCGGAACTGCGTGGGGCGTTCAAAAGGGAAATCTTCTTCCTCAGGGGCAGTAATGCGAAAAATAATGACTTCATGCTGCGCGTGACGGCATCGCTGCAACGACTTGATCAGCACATCAACATCATCAAAACAGTCACTGATCAGGATTAGTAAACTGCGCCGGGGAATCCCTGGCAGCGCGGACTCGAGGATCGATCCCAGACTCGTATCCGCGCCGGGCGTTGTCGCTTCCAGAACTTCCTGCATTCTCCGAAACGCGTCACGATTACTGGACGGCTTCAACCGTTCTCGAATCTTTGAATCAAACGTCATCATCCCGACTGAGTCTCGCTGGCCGAGTAATAGCCAGGCAAGCGAAGCACCCAGCATTCGTGCATACTGAAACTTGCTGACATGCTGACCGGCGTAAGCCATACTGCCACTGACATCAATGAGCAACTGAGCGCGAAGGTTTGTCTCGTCTTCAAACTCTTTGACGTAATATCGCCCGGTCTTCCCGTAAGCTCGCCAGTCAATATGTCGAATTTCATCTCCCGGGTAATAATCCCGATGCTCAACAAACTCGACGCTGGAACCTTTGAATGGGCTGCGATGCCGACCCATCATCAACCCCTCAACCAGCTGCCGCGCAATGAGTTCGAGTCGCCCAAATTGAGCCATCTCGACAGGATTCTCCGGAAGCGGATTCGCGGCCATCAAAGTCCCAACAATAACTAAGGGCAAGGGTGATGAGACAGATTGAATCCATCGCCTCACAGGACAACTTCATTCTGATCAGATCGCCAGAAAGTTTCTGAGCAGGTCATAACCTCTCTCTGTGAGAAAACTCTCCGGATGGAACTGCACTCCATGAACAGGAAACTCGCGATGCTGCAACCCCATCACCTCAAAAGACTGGCCAGGGTCCTCCACCCAGGCGGTCACCTGCAGACAATCCGGTACTGTTTCACGAGGAACAATGAGGCTATGATATCGAGTCGCCTGAAACGGGTCAGGAAGTCCGGCAAAAACGCCTTGACCGGAATGCGATATGAGTGATGTTTTTCCATGCATCAATCGGTCGGCTCTGACAACCCTGGCCCCGTACACTTCGGCGAGACACTGATGGCCAAGACAGACGCCCAACACCGGAATCTTCGGACCGAAATGAGCAATCAGTTCCCGGGACAAACCGGCCTCGGCAGGCGTGCAGGGCCCGGGAGAAATAATAATCCGCTCGGGCTTTAAATCTTCAATCTGATCCAGAGTAATCTGATCGTTTCGCTCCACACGAATTTCAGACGACGGATTGATCTCGCCAATCCGCTGCACCAGATTGAAAGTAAAAGAGTCATAGTTGTCGAGGAGGAAAATCATATGTTTGCACCACACCGACCAGGATGAACATGAAAATTTGTTGTGTTCTGCATGAAAATAGTCCCGGAATTCGCGAACTTCAATCCGCCGACAGTTGAAGACACGACTCATTGAGAAAATAGGCGAATTATGGTGGAGTTTTCGCAATCTCTGGACTCTCGCAGTACGATCTGACCGGCATTCTGCAATTCCCTGTAACCCTGGAGCGGGAAACGTCGAAGAAGACGAGGAACCCCTGAATTGCCGGTGCGCGGGCTGTTTACGACCCGCCAAAACTGCCGAAACAAAGGGGGCTGACTGGGATGTCAGCAGACTTGATTACGCTTCCGTCGCTGAGTGGATGTTGCCATGAAGAAGCTTGCTGTTCCCTTCGCGCTGCTCTTCGCTGGTGCGCTTCAGGGATGCTCTGCAGGTCCGCAGTTTTTCGGCCAAAAAGATCCCACAAGCTCTCATGAACCGGGCTCAGAAGCCTGGTGGTCGGAAAAAGCGGCTCTTCCGCCTGGCATCCGGCAAACGTACAAAAAAGGCAAGATCTGGCCCGCAAGACCACGCTCCAATCAGCCTCCGCAGCAGTTCACCCATACGTACTATTCGCAACATTATTGGCCTCTGCCCTACGTTTGTCAGGACCGTGAAGCCGTCGCCAACTTCATGGACACTCAGACAACACTCGGCTGGCAGGAAGAAACGACTCTCTACGATCGACACTTCGAACCAAACACTCACCAACTGACTCGATCCGGCGAATTGCATCTGGAATACATTCTACATGTGGTTCCTACTGAACGAAGAAGTGTCTTTATCCAGTCCACGTACGACCCCGCCCTCGACGGAATGCGGACCGAATCTGTAACGGCGTTCATGTCGCGACTTCCCGGCAGCGTGAACGAAGTATCAGTCGCGACACGAGACTGCCAGCAGGTTGGTCGTCCAGCATCTGAAGTGCAGCAGATTAACACGATGTACAATTCATCGATTCCTGCTCCTCGACTCGCTTCCGCATCAGCGGGCGGCAGTGCTGCGACACCATGACGCAAAAATCCAGTGCCTTGGGCGTAGACGGACAAAAGTGCCGAATATCGATGTTTTGTGCTGACCCGCAAACACAGATTTTTTCCGATGCGCAGTTTTTGCTGAGGACGAGCTGTCCAGGCGTCCGAAGTCAACCGAAGACCTGCGCTCATGCTGCGGGCTTGATCGCGAATGCCACAGCACCTGCGATGTCACATGTCGTGTTGTCAACTACGAGCGAATTGCTCGCGCACATGGAGGTGCGGAATGAAACGCAAAAGTCTGACCACTCTGCTGGCCGTCGCCGCTTTGGGAATGACCACCGGCTGCGCTTCATCCGGTAATAGGTCTTTTTGGTCAAATCCATTCGCAGCTTCGCAACCAGACCCCAATGAAGAAGAAGCTTCGAAAGAGACCGCCTTTTCAGGATTCACACGTCGATTTAAGCGTGACAAGAGTGAAGAACTTAGCCCTGAATTCAAGGCGGCTCAGAAAACACTGAAAAAGGATCCTGAAAAGTCCTTACTTGCCTGGGCTCGATACCAGGAAGACATCGGGGAATTCGCAGAAGCCAGAAAGATGTATCGCGAGCTCCAGATTGCCTATCCAGACAATATGGAAGCCCATCTGGGAATGGCTCGCATCGAATTGCTGACAGGCCGCTCCCAGCAGGCGGAAGAAATTCTCGCCAATCTGGCAAAAGAAAACCCCAAGAATGCGGATGTACGTCTGGCCTTTGGCCGGATGTATTCGCAGCAGGAAAAATGGGACGAAGCAATCAGAGCCTTTGAAGAGGCCTGTGAAATCGAACCTGATAACCAGAACTGCCGCTACGAACTCGGAGTGGCATTCTCTCACGCAGGCAACTTCGATCAGGCTCTTGCCCACCTGACATATGCCGTTGGAGAGCCTGCCGCCAATTACAACATCGGATATATTCTTCACGAACAAGGAAATGATAAAGATGCAGCGGAATGGTTCCGGAATGCCCTTCAACTGCATCCCGATCAGCAGACGGCCGCCAAATCCGAAGCCATGCTGGCAAAACTGAGTCCCCCATCCCAGGAATCCGGAGCATTGACGTCTTCCATCCTCGCCAGGAACGCATCCCCTGCGGACGGTTCGATCGAAACACAGGACGGCTCCGTTGGTGCGGCTCGAATATCAAAACTCTCGACAGAAGACTTTACCGCTGGCAGTGAACTGCCTCTTGTCTCCAGTGGACGGCAGCACATAGACAACTCTGAGCCTGCAACAAATCCGGAAAATAGTCGCCAAACGCAGCCATCCGGCGAATACTCACCGAGACCTCACTTAAACTCGGAATACTCGGCCAACAGTTCACCGTTCCGATCCGTGTCTCATTCAGAGAGGTTCGAAAACGAGCCAACGAGACATTCTGGCGGAGAGCCACCACAATGGCAGGGCCCTTCGGGAACTCCTTTACCACGTGTCTCTGACCCGCTCCCTTCTCCCAAAGATCCACCATCGTGGCGTGCTCACAGAGATTGAGCGTGAGTGATTCCTCTGATCATTCCTGATCGCCGGAGCTCAGCTTCTGATTGGCCCTTGCTGTGCCACTCCCCGTGAAATGCTATGCTCCTCCCGCGCGGTCGTTGTCGCAGCATGTTTGCCTGAACATTCGATTTTCGGGCATCCCGCATTTGCCCCGGCCGGTCGAATCCGTTTTTGCAACTGCTGGCGAGTTGAACACCATGAATCATCGTTTTGGGGTCTTACCTGCTGCAATCATCCTCAGTTTCTTCTTTCAAACTTGCAACACCATAGCCACCAGGGCTGGGTCACCCAACATTGTGATGCTCGTCGTTGATGATCTGGGACAGCGAGACCTTGGATGCTACGGCAGCACGTTTTACGACACGCGCCACATTGATCATCTCGCGACACAGGGGACTCGCTTCACTCACGCCTATGCATCTTGTCCGGTTTGTTCGCCAACCCGAGTCAGTTTAATAACCGGTCGATATCCTCAGCGAGCCGGCGTGACCGATTACATAGGAGCCGCGCAACCTGAGAAGTGGAAACGCAATACGAGACACCTGCCCGCCTCGTATGTCGAGCAATTGCCACTCGAAGAAATCTCCATCGCCGAAGCCCTGAAGGCAGCAGGATACGCAACATTCTTTGCTGGCAAGTGGCATCTTGGAGGTGAAGGATTCTCACCGGAAGATCAGGGGTTCGACATTAACATGGGAGGCTTGTCCCAGGGTGGGCCCTACGGTGGAAAAAAATACTTCTCACCCTATGGCAACTCAAAACTTCCTGATGGCCCTGATGGCGAGCATTTGCCGGATCGACTCGCAACGGAAGCCTCAAAGTTCATAGAGTCACATCGGGATCAGCCATTTCTGGTTTACCTTCCGTTTTATTCGGTCCACACGCCGCTGATGTCGCGGAAGGATCTTCAGGAAAAGTATGAGGCTCGACGTTCGGCGCTGAGTCGAGTTGATCAGTTTGGAGAGGAGCCGCCGAGAAAGGTCAGACTGAGTCAGGATCATGCGGTGTATGCAGGAATGGTCGAAGCGATGGACCTCGCAGTGGGAAAAGTATTGGCCAAGCTCGATGAGTTGGAGTTGACGGAGAATACATTGGTGATCTTCACCAGTGATAATGGAGGACTTTCGACAAGCGAAGGCTCTCCAACGTCGAATCTGCCCCTGCGGGCCGGAAAGGGATGGCTCTATGAAGGGGGAATTCGCACGGCTGGAATTATTCGCTGGCCCGGACCCTCCGAAGGTGGACAGATCAGCAATACTCCGATTTGCAGCATCGATTACTTTCCAACAATCCTCGAAGTGGCCGGGCTCGCTCTGCCAGAGGATCGAAATGTTGACGGGGTGTCAATTCTCACATTGCTGAAATCAAACGTGACTTCGCCCCCACGACCTCTATTCTGGCATTATCCACACTATGGAAATCAGGGCGGCGCGCCGGGTGCGGCCATTCTTGAAGGCGACTGGAAGTTGATCGAATGGTTCGACGAACCACGAACGGAACTGTTTAATCTGAAGACCGATCCGAGCGAAACGCAAAACGTTGCGGAGGAAAACGCTGCTCGGGTCATGGCAATGCGTGCTTCACTGCATGCGTGGCAGAACGAAGTGGACGCGAAGCCCACCACGATCAATCGCGACTATGACGCATCGAAGCCCAGTGGCCGAAAGTAACTGAAAGGGCACGAGCGACTGAAGCCCTGAAAGGCTCCGGTCTTAATAGCAGGACTATCCATCGATGTGGACGCCCGGACCCATTGGCGGCAGGTCAACGATTTCGGCTTCGCGAGTTTCCGTGTCGAACAGAGCAACTGTCGGCTTTCGAAACATCCATCCTCCGACTTCCCCGGGGTTCAGAAACAGTCGTCCGTTCCGATCCCGCACAGAACTAGGCTTGTGCGTGTGCGCAAAGACGACTACGTCGGCATCGTCGATGCAGTTCCTCACATCATCCAGCTGATGAGCCATCAGAAATTTGACACCATCGCGAGATTTCCAGCACATGGGGGGATAACCCAACGTCCCCACGATCTTCATACCGCCGGCGATACCAATCATGTTTCCATCGTTGTCGCCGTAGCACGCGATTACCGGACACGTCAGTTTTCTCATGCAAGGTACGACAAGAGGAGAAACAAAGTCGCCAGCCAACAGAACAGCCTTACACTCCATGGCGTTAAAGAATTTAATAGCATGACGCAGATTGTCCACGTTGTCGTGAATGTCTGCCAGAATCCCGATCTTCATCGTCGCCCCACGTTCATCATGTTTCTATTGTTGCGAATGCCTGCACTCATTGGCCTGCCATTGCCAGCGCCCTACTTTGGCACAGGCAATTCGGCTGCTGGTTCTACGATTGAAGAGTTGGCTGCGATCACTCGGTTCAGCATCCATTGGATCCTCAATCGCTCGGCATTCGTTTCTACGTCTCCCTCTTTTAGTGTTTCAGCCGCGTTCTTCAGATCGCCGAGGTGAATCAGCGCTTCTGCCTCATTGGCAATCGATGCGAAGAAGGATTTTTCATTGGGGTATTGACGTCGATAGTTCCGCAGTGTCGCGACTGCCGCCGCCATATCGTTGCGCGACATCTGACTCATTGAAGTCCAGTACAGAGTATCTCCCACAGCGCTCCGCTGGACATCAAGAATTGTCTTCGGCAGTTTGAACGGAACCACCATCGCTTTCTTATCGTCAACGGGAACTTCCAGTTCAACCTTTTCCTGCAGACTGGCAATCCGGATTTGCTGCAGATCCTGAATCATACCAACGTCGAAATTGCCCATAATCTGTTGCACACGGGTCGCCAACAGTCGCCGAGATGGCTTTCCAAAGAGGTCATCACTTCGATCCAGCAACTTTTCAAGTGCCGCCATCTTCATCTCCATTTTTTGTTCCATGGAGAGTTCGGCTTCATTCACGGCAGGATCCGAAATCAGATTACCAACACTCAATGATTCTCGCTCAAATGGACTATCTAAAGGTCTCATCAGCAGCGAGAACGCCTGTTTTTGTTCTTCTGACAGAGTCGCGGCCGCTGCGATACGCTGTTCCGGAACCTCCCAGATTTTCAAAGAATCCGCCGACCAGACAGTCCCAATGACATCGCCAAGTCGCTCTCTCAGCGGGCGAATTTCACTCGTTCCACCCGCAAGCTCTTCATAAAGCACGGCAGAGTCAGATGCCTCCAGACGCTCCTGAAGTACCAGCATTCTTGGAGCAAAGACTGACGGATGGCAGACAAGCGACGCAGTGCCTGCCTTCCAGCGATCATGCGATGACAACGCCTCAAGCCCTGCGGGATCCGTGACGATTGCGGACAGGTCTCCCGGCTTCGGCACCGCGGTCCCGCGTGTGGGGTCAAAGAGTAGTAACTGATTATCGGCAACGACGCCAACCAACGTGTCGGCAGCCAACACGAGATCTCCAGACGCGGGATCACCCGGAGTAACTGCCCTTAAAACGACAGTATCCAATGATCGTTGTCGCAGTGCTTCAGCCAAAACCCAAATCCGGTCTTCTACAGTCCCGCGGCCAGTCAGCATTGACTCATAAAGCCCCACAGGGACACGCGTTTCATCAGCAGCCATCATCGCGAGATTTCGAGTCAAATACTGAAAAAGATGGACGACTCTTTCGCGTTCACTCACACGCCCCTCGGGATTGATGGAATCGGCCTGTTTCCAGATCGACTCTGTTAAACTTTTCAGCAGCAGACAATCGCGAATGTAGACAATGTCATTTTCACTGTATCGCACTGCGCTTGCTGTTCGCAGAGCCGTCGCACTGAGTGCGGACGCGTTTTTCTCGCTGATCCTGATTTTTTCAACATCACTCTCCGCACTGGTGGCCAGCCAGGAATTCAATGCGTTTACAACCAACTCACGGCGAGCCTGTGTCGCAAGCGATTCTGGATGGATGCGTTGGATCGCAGTACTGAGTTTGAGGCGAGATTCGTCGGCATTCGTCGCCTGAGCAGCGACGGGATCGACAGCAGCGACTTCGGGTGGCTTCCCTGAACAGCCCGTCAGAAAAGCCGTCATCGCCCAGGAAAGACCAATGCTTCCCCAGCATCGAACGACAATCAGGAACGGGCTGTTTCGAACGAGATTGAGATGACTCGGCAACAATGAACACCTCTAAAATTACTGGATAAAACGGGAATCGCCGGACAACAGAGAAATTCACGTACGTCACATTAAACTGCTGCAGGAAAACTCGTCTGGTCTTCGAATGAGAGCACCGTGTGGCGAATAACAGTCAGTTGCTTCAACATGTTCTCGAGTCGGTCCAATACAACCATATTTGGACCGTCACTTAGACCCCTGTCCGGATCGGGATGCGTTTCCATGAATACGGCGTCACAGCCGACAGCAACGGCGGCTCTGGACAGAATTGGAACCATTTCTCGCTGCCCTCCGGTCGTAGCACCGCCGGGCAGTTGAACGCTGTGAGTCGCATCAAAGACAACGGGGACTCCAAACGATTTCATGATCGGCACACATCGAAAGTCATTTACAAGTCGCCCATAGCCAAAAGTCGAGCCACGTTCTGACAACATCACACTCTCCAGCCCTCGGGCTCGACATTTCTTTACGGCGTGAACGGTATCTTCGGGAGCAACAAACTGTGGTTTCTTAACATTCACGCAGATATTTCTTGCCACCGCGGCATCGGCCGCCGCAACAATCAAGTCTGTCTGCCTTGCCAGAAATGCCGGAATCTGGAGGATAGAACAAACTTCTGCACACGCAGCCGCCTGGGATGCTTCATGAATGTCGGTCGTCGTTGGGAGCCCCGTTTTCTGACGGACAAGATCCAGCATCCGCAACCCCTCCTGCAGACCTGGACCGCGGTAACTATCGACACTGGTTCGATTGGCTTTATCAAAACTGGATTTGAAGACAATTTGAAGGTTCAGACGATCACGCATGTCTGCCAATTTGTCGGCAATACGAAGGACCAATTCTTCGGATTCCATCACACATGGCCCGAGAATAAACAGAAGAGGTTGTCCGTCGCCAACTTTGTAGTTTCCAATGGAAACAAGATTCTTTGGCACAAGTTGCTTCCTGATGTGAACGTTCCTGCATTGAGCTGACCAGACCAACAAATTGAAAGTCCGGAACACAATCTGCTCAGTTTTGGGGAGTGTATCGACTCGACTATTGGCCGTCACCTCGACCAGAAAACTCATAAGAACCGGATTAACGAACCAACGCCGGACTCCGGATGTCCCTGCTCGACTTAATGCTCGACTTAAGACCCAACTTGTACAGATCCGAAACTTACCTGAGGGCATAAAAGGTTGGGTTTCATTGCGAAGTGCGAGGAATCAAGATGCGGGGTTGTAGCCAGATAGGTTCGGAAATGTTCCGGATTTCTGCTGGCTGGCTGCTACAAATCCTGCCTGTGCATCCGATCTGTCACTTCAACAATGATCGCATTTGAACTCACGTGTTTCCGTGCACAGCTTGCAGGATCTCCTGAAGATCTGGCCACCTTAAGTCGCAATCCCGTGCGTCTCAAATCCAGCGGTGCCCAGTTCAACTACTTGACCGACGCTACGCCTCTTGCAGCGACATGTCTTCGAACTCCTCACCACGCTGCCCCTGTCGCCAGAGCTATGCATTTCGATGGGCGGGCCCCGTCGCAACAATCCCAGCAAATTCTGTCACTACCCGCAAATCAATGCTTCGAGTATTGTTCAAATTCTATTTAGACCATTCACGCTTTTGCCTTGAGCACTCCCCATGATCGACCTGACTGTTGTTCTGACCGCAAAGGATTTGGCGAGCGTGAGTGAACTGCGATCACTGCTGGCCTTGCAGGTTCAGTTGTCGCGAGCGGAACCTGGCTGCATTCGTTTTGAGGCATTCGAATCGAATTCCGTCCCGGGAACATTTATCCTGATCGAACGATGGGAATCTCAGGCCGCGCTGGATGAGCACCGCACGGCAAAAGGATTTACCACCATTTATGCTCCTAAAGTACTTCCGCTGGTAGACCGAGTGCCTCACGTTTGTTCGGTATTGCCCGGCACCTGAGCCTTCAGTGAAAGCAATTCTCGTGGCATTGCAAAATGAACATGTTCTTCACGCAGGACTTCTTCCGAAACGACGGCCTTGAAATTCTGCCTGAGAAAATCGATGCACTCCTGCACCACCACTTCAGGAGCGCTGGCCCCGGCAGTTACGGCAACGGTCTGAGCTTCCTCAAACCATTCGCACTTCAGTTCGTCAGCGCCGTCGATCAGATAGCTGGGAACGCCTCGCGATGCCCCCATTTCCATCAAACGACGGCTGTTGGAACTATTCTGGCTGCCAAGAACGATAAGTACATCTGCTGACTCAACCAGCAACTTAACGGCATCCTGGCGATTTGTGGTGGCGTAACAAATATCTTCCTTCTTCGGCGAGTCGATCTGCGGGAATCGGGTTCGCAAAGCGTGAATAACGGCGTTGGCTTCTTCGACACTTAATGTGGTTTGCGTCAGATAGGCCAGTTTGTCGTCAGTAGTGAATGCGAGGCGAGAGACGTCATCAGGAGTCTCCACAAGGGTAATGCTCTGAGGAGCCTCTCCCATCGTTCCAATCACCTCATCATGACCTTCATGACCAATCAGGATAATGTTGAAGCCCTGATTTGCGTAGCGGATGGCTTCCAGGTGAACCTTGGTGACGAGTGGACAAGTTGCGTCGATCGTCTGCAAGTTTCGACTGCGGGCAACCCTGCGAATTTCTGGCGAAACACCATGAGCGCTAAACAGCAGAATGCCACCGCAAGGAACTTCTTCCAGTGAATCGACAAATTTGACCCCCTGCTGCGTGAAGCGATCGACCACATACTTGTTGTGAACAATTTCATGGTAGACGTAGATGTTCGGACCCACTCGACGAATCACTTCGTCCAGACATTCGATGGCCATATTGACCCCGGCACAAAAGCCACGGGGACTGGCGAGCAACACTTTCATCGGTTCCACCTGCAATCGGATCGAGCTGGCAACTGCCAGTTGCATTGACTATTCCTGAATGTCAGCCCTGGATTCCATCGCTGGCTCCGGAGGGGCCAGCGAAGAGGGTTCGACACGTGGCTTCAATTCGGACAACCGCTGAATAATCAGTCGGTTTAACTCCGGCAGACCTTTCCCTGTGACGGCTGAAATCAGAAATACGTCGCGTCCTGTCACTTCACGAAGCAATTCTGCGCAAGTTGCGGCATCGGGCAGTTCGGCTTTGGTGACGCAGATGATTTCCGGGCGATCTGCAAGAGTCTGATCGTAGAGTCGCAATTCTTCTCGAATCTGTGCATAGTTGTCCAGAGGATCAGACTGATCCATGGGGTCCGGTTCAACCAAATGAACAAGCAATCGAGTTCTTTCAACATGACGCAGGAATTCGTGTCCAAGACCAGCGCCAGCATGTGCTCCTTCAATCAGGCCGGGAATGTCGGCCAGAACATATTCGTGATCGTAGCCCACGTGAACGAGGCCAAGATTCGGGTATTTCGTCGTGAACGGATAGTCGGCAATCTCAGGCGTCGCGCGAGAAACACGGCTGAGCAAAGTGGACTTTCCGGCGTTGGGTTTTCCCACAAGCCCCACATCAGCGATCATCTTCAGTTCAAGGATAATCTCGCGATACTCACCGGGATGACCTTCTTCTGATTCTCTTGGCGCGCGATTGGTGGGAGTTGCAAATCGTTGATTGCCCCGACCACCTCGACCCCCGTGCGCGATCGTGACGTTGTCGCCATGATTCGCCAGATCCTTAAGCACATGGCCGTGCTTAAGGTCTTTGATGAGTGTGCCAGGAGGAACCAGAATCAAAGTGGATTTTCCGCACTTCCCGGTACACTGCGAACCCATACCATGCTGGCCGCGTTCGGCGGTCCAGTGGCGATGGCCAACAAGATTCCCCAGGGAACCGAGATTTCGATCAGCCTTCAGAATGATGTCTCCGCCGTCTCCACCATCGCCGCCATCCGGGCCACCGCGTGGTACGTAGACTTCACGACGAAAACTGCTGCATCCATTGCCCCCATCTCCACCACGACAATAAATAATGACTCGATCTGCGAACATGGAAAAACTCTTTCTTACCCGCCGGGGGATTCTCGTCGCTTAACCCCAGCCATACAGACACCACGAGAGCCCGGCTGATCGTTTTTGACTTCTGAAGACGAATTGTAACGTTAATTGCCGATCACGTGACCTGATTTCAAAAGGTTTCACGTCCATTCCCCATTTGACAATCCCTCACAGGAGTTCAGAATCCCGCTCATTCTTCCAAAGGACAGAGTGATATGGCTGAATTCCAGACCGTCGCGAAGGCAGGCGATATTCCCGAAGGACAAGGTCGTGCCTTCGCGGTCAACGGCACGATGGTGGGCGTCTTCCTTTCTCAGGGCCGATATTTGGCGATCAACGACTTCTGCCCCCATATGGGTGCGTCCCTCGCCGAAGGACACGTCGAAGATGATGCCGTGATGTGTCCGTGGCATGCCTGGCGATTCAGTCTCAAGGATGGGACTTGGCTGGACAATTCTCGCAGCCAAATTCGAAGTGCATGCTACGAAGTCCGCGTGGAGGGAGGCGAAATCCAGGTCAAGGTGCCCGTTGCTTCTCCCCAGGTGGGTGATTGCAAAGAGCCCTGTTGAACTTAGGTGATTGATTATTTGAATGCGTCAAAGCACTTCCAAAATCTCGTTTGCCTGCTGCTTTTTGTAGGGATAGTCAGTTTTTTTTGTTATGCTGATCGTTCCACTGAATCGAGTTGTTGCTTTTCGGTCATTTCGCCGGAGTGTCAGGTGATCATTCAGAAAGAGTACAAATTCTACGCGGCTCATCGCAACGAAACGCTGATGGACAAATGCAGTAATCTGCATGGACATCGCTATGGATTGCGCTGTTTTTTCGAAGTTGAACGCGATGGTGATATCAGCACCCTGTTCGGAGCGTTCGATGGAAAGGTCGAGCCGTGGTTGAAGGCTCTCTACGATCATGGCATGCTGATCAATATTCACGATCCGCTCTATGAAACATTAAAGGACCATTGCCGCAGGACCGGTGAAAACTTCAAACTGAAGTTGTTTAATGGCCCCACCAGTGTCGAGAATCTCGCGTGGATGATGTTTACCGAGATTACCGAAATGGGTTTCCGGCTGTCGCACATTGAAGTTCGGGAGACGGATTCGTCTGTCATCTCCTATTCTCGTGAAGACTGGATTCGGGATAATCGCTACTTCGCGTCCGTCAGAAGTCCGGGGGTTCCTTCCATGATTACCAGTGAAGAATCAATCGAAAGAGAAAGCTGAATCCTGCGAACTCCGCGTTCGACCAGGCGTCGAGCCAGCAGGCAGCCTTTGGCGTATTCCCTGTTGCCGTACTGATCATAATACCGCGTGCGATTGCCGTGTCGCGATCACAGGCACCGTCGTGCAACCGCTTCAGTAACGGCTCAATCTGATCCCTTTGATCCCTTCATACCGCCAGTGTGATAGTGGGCGTGGTGGCGCATCGTGTGAGTGCCGCCAATCCAGCGCACAGAGCGTGGTACAACCCTTCAGCTTCGTCAGCACCTTGAGGTCTCGGTATCCTAGATTCCCTGGAGGGTGAGGGAAGCCGTTGACGCGAGTCTCCGTGGCGCGGACGACATCGACTAGAAATTCGAGTCGCACGGAGCAACTCACTGGCTGGTTGTTTATACTTCAACCGCCCGTTTTTTCAAAAAGTCAGCTCCCCGGGTGTGCTGCACGTGTATGATCGATGGCTTTCCCGGGGATCGAAAAGACCTGTTGTTTCCTGAAAGAAATAGCTGCGGGATTTCAGGCCAATTCGTCAGCCGGACGATTCTCGAATGCCGAATTAAGCATCGCACCAGATTCGCGGATTTGCCACAATACAGCCACTGTCACGACACTGATTCAGAGTGAACTGCATCAACCGAGCGTCGGACGCCGTCGCTGTATTGGAATCGTGCTCATCATGCAGTCCGTGCTTTCTCGAATTCGTCTGCTTGCTGTCTACGTTCTGCTCCTGATGCCGTTCATTGTCTATGGAGCAATCCAGGCTCTGCAGTCGAGCAACAACTCACCCATCGATTGGGTCGATTCGTCTTTCTCTGAGCGTCGGCATTATGACGAATTCGTGGAGCTCTTTGGCCCAGGTGATGCGGTTGTTGCCAGTTGGCCCGAGTGCTACTGGGAGGACGAACGCCTTGACACCCTGATCAACGGACTTCGAGAATCTCAGACCTTTCGTGCTGCTGATGGCAGTCCCCTGTTTCATCAGGTTGTTTCCGGACGCGAGGCTCTGCTTGGAATGGCAGGACCCGAGGAGACAACATACACGACCGCGCCTGGCGAAGGTCCTGCTCAATCGACGGAGTCTTTGGAATCGTCCGAAGTTCTGGCGCCTGAACTGACATCAAAACAGAGTAGCATGCCATTGAACCTCGTAATTCAGCGGCTTCAGGGCACTCTGATTGGTAAGGACGGACGAACGACTTGCATCATCGTAACGCTGAATAGTGCGGGACTGGCTGTTCGTGCGTCTCTTGTTGAAAATCTGCGCAAGGCAATTCGAGTCTGTTGTGACGTGGCGGATCAAGATATTCATATGGTCGGGCCAGTGATTGATGGATTGACTGTCGACGAAGCGAGTCATAAATCTCTCACGAAGTTCGCTGCTCCGTCGGCCATCGTGATCTTTATGATCTGCTGGTGGTCGCTGAGATCTGTTCTGTTTGGAGCGATCGTATTTCTGACGGCCTGCTTTTGTCAGGCAGTTCTCCTTTCGGTCATTTACTACTCTGGCGAAAGACTGAGTGCTCTGCTGATTATTTTGCCGCCACTGGTTCAGGTACTGACTGTCTCTGGCGGCATTCACCTGATGAATTATTATCTGAATGCTGCGAAGACACTGCCGCCAAATGAAGCGGCGGTCGAAGCTTTTCGTCAGGGCTGGTTGCCAAGCGTTCTCTCACTCGGAACTACCGCGATGGGTACCGCCTCGTTAATGATAAGCGGACTGGAACCCATTCGACTGTTTGGGATTTACGGAACGATAGGAGTCTTGCTGACGATCGCGACTGTGCTGACAGTCATCCCCTGTTCAATGATTATTCTGGGTCGCAAAGGAAGTCAACGTCGTTTGACAGAACCTTCTTCCTTCGACGTCAACGACAAAGGAATGCCCGCGGCGTCCGGAAAACCGGAGACTCCCTCCGAGATTGTAAATCTTTGGTATCGGCTGGCTTCATGGCTGAATCGACGGAACGGGCTTTCGCTGATCGTGTTGTTTGGCATCATGTTTTCGGGAGCCGCCGGATTGCCGCGACTGAAAACATCGATTCGGATCGAAACGCTGTTTGCCGCAGACAGCCGCATTATGCAGGATTATCGTTGGCTTGAAGACAAACTTGGACCATTAGTGCCGATTGAAGTTCTGGTGACGTTTGACGATGAATGCCGCCTCAACGACCGGCGACGCATGGATCTGCTCTGGCGCGTCAATAACGCCATTTTGAAGCATGAAAACGTTCGTTCCACATCGTCGGCACTGACCGTTTTTCCTCCGATGCCTGCAATGAAATCTCTGCCGGTCAATATGCGATCAGCCATGCTGAATAAGGGGATCAGCCTTGCGAAGCCCGCGTTTCGCCAAATGGGAACACTGCGAGAAAACAAGGATGGTGAAGTGTGGCGCGTCACCGCCCGCGTCAGCGCTCTGGAACCACTCGATTACGGGGAGATCCTTCGGGGTGTGCGAGCGACGATTGACGCTGAGTTGAAAGCGGACGGGAATTCTCTGACCGGCGTTTCGATTTCCACGTCAGGGATTATGCCCCTCGTCCATCAGATTCAGGGTCAGCTTTTGAGCGACCTCTTCAAAAGTCTCATGTCTGCACTGGTTGTTATCACGATCACCATGACGATTGTGGAAGCAGGATTAGTCCGCGGAATCATAGCAATGGCCTCCAACGTATTCCCGATCATTATCGCGTTCGGCTGGATGGGGTGGTTTCAGTATTCCATGGATATCGGGTCAGTTATGACGGCCAGCGTGGCACTGGGAATCGCTGTGGACGACACGTTGCACTTTCTGGCTTTCTTTCGACGAATGATCAGCCGGCCGGGAGCAACGCGGTTCTCGGCCGTGTTGTCGGCCTACCAGCACTGCGGGGCCGCAATGATTCAGACATCTGTCTCCTGCGGACTCGGGCTGCTGGTGTTTGCGTTAAGTGATTTTGTGCCAACGGGCCGTTTTGCGATCCTGATGGCATTTCTTCTGATGCTGGCACTGCTGGGTGACCTGCTGCTG
>JANPHT010000357.1:0-7743 GCA_031424595.1 Planctomycetota bacterium | reverse complement strand
CCCAACTTCCCCAACTGGGTAGAAAAATGCTGGCGGCGAAAAATTTCTCCAGTCTTTTCGGCGTAGCATTTTCGTAAGTCGGTTGGCGTCGGTTGGCGTCGGTTTGAGACGTGATGTAGTGACGACCAGACCTCTTGGCGGTTTCAAATTGGTCGATAGCATTCCTCGTCGTGTTTATTCGACAGACATTTCGGACGAAGAATGGCCAGCGACATGCTTACTGGGCGCTCGTCGAATCGTATCGCACTGCAACTGGGCCGCGACAGCGAGTGGTCGCGTGGGTTGGCAAGCTGGATGACAACGGGCGGCTCGGAGTGCTTCGCGTTACCGAAGAAGCGAAGCAGTCTGCGGCGCAGGACACGCAGCACGGCCGGCAGCAGCCACTCAATCATCAACTTCAATTTGAATTCGACGATGACCCGACACCGCAACCTCGCTGGGTGGAAGTCAATGATGCCGGAGTTCGCGTTGAGAATCTGCGGCAATTTGGAGGCCCATGGATGGCCCTGCACCTGATTCAAACGCTGCAGCTCGATACGTTTCTGCAGAGCGTGTCGAGCACATCGTCGAGGTGATGGAGAAACGCTATGGCAAGAGCGATCGCATCCGGGTGATGGACGAATGGCATGTAGTTATCCCGCAACTTGTCGAAGCAAAACAACATACGGCGACGCGCCTCACTTGTATAAAATGCTGCCTGCATCAGCACCATTAACTGCAAGGAGGCCAACGATGGAAAGTTTCAGCTTCGGTCGAACAACGCAGCAGTTCAGGTTCCTGAGGCGGCAGTTTCTTCAGGATGGCAAGCTCCCGTTCACCAACGTTTTGCCGGTCGAAACGATCACTCACGCATTGGAGAAGATTGATACTTGCTGGAAGGACAGAATCTACACGCCTCTGGTCACGCTGTGGGTCTTTCTTGGCCAGCTACTGAGTGTAAACCATTCGTGCCGCGCCGCTGTTGCTCGGCTGATCCTCAGTATGGGGATTTGCCGCTATGCCGGAAAAGGACAGGGGGAAGTCAGTATGCTTCGTCAGATGTGGGATCTGCGTCGTAAAGGTGATGTGCTGTTGACCGATTGCCAGCTGTCAGCGTGGGTGGACCTCGTGATGCTGAAGCAGAGGGACGCTGATTGCGTCACGCGGCTGAACAACGCGCGGCGGACAGCCGACTTTCGACGAGGTAAGCGTCCTGGCAATGATGATCACATCGTTCAGTGGACCAAACCAATGAAGCCACGCTCGATCGACTCAGAGACCTACAGATCACTTCCGGACTATCTGACTGTCCGAGAAATCCCGGTGCGAGTCGAACAGCCAGGGTTCAGTACGAGGAGTGTCATCGTCGTCACGATGTTGCTTGATCCCGATGAGTTCAGCGTGAGGGATTTAGCAACGATTTACCGCGAAAGGTGGCACAATGAGCTCGACTTGCGAGCAAACAAGGTCACCCTTCAGATGGACATTCTGCGATGCAAAACACCGGAGCTCGTTCGCAAAGAAATCTGGACGCACATTCTGGCTTAAAATCTCATTCGCACGATCATGGCTCAGGCGGCCGACACGCACAAGATTCCGCCCCGCTCCATCAGTTTCAAAGGAACCCTCCAAACACTGGAGGCATTTAACCCTCTGATCGCTTACCACGACGGCCGTGGCTCAGACCACCGGGATATGCTGTATCAGCAGTTGCTTGAAGCGATTGTGGTGCACGGGTTGCCGATCGACCGGATCGTTTCGAACCGCGTGCAAGAAAAAGAAATCCCAGAAAATCTGACATGCTTATGAAGCCACGCCATGAGGCCAAACGTGAACTGCTGCTGAACCGCCGAAGCGATAACTAAGTGCCATTCGTGTGTCGGACCGGAGCAGGAAATTCAATGACGCCAAACTGCTCCGGCCTGGGCGACCGACGCGTCAAAATTGGCCCAGGGTGGTGTTAGTTCGCGCATTGAGCCTTCCGCGGGGATCTCTGACGGTGAGCTTCGGTTTGAGTTGCAGATTCGATCTTCCGCACTCGCACTTCCCGGACGACATTCGAGGCATTTTGATGGCAGTTACGTTCGGAGTTTGTTATATCTGGGGGGATGAATGAAGTCACCCAGATTCTTAAGCAGATCACGCGAGGGGATTCAGCCGCGACGGAGCGGTTGTTGCCCTTGGTCTATGACGAGCTGAAACGCCTGGCCGCTGCTAAGATGATTTTCGAACGCCCTGACCATACGCTGCAGGCGACGGCCTTGGTGCATGAAGCTTACATGCGCCTCGTTGACGCTCAGCAAGTCCAACGATGGGAAAGCCGCGGGCATTTTTTTTCAGCTGCCGCCGAAGCGATGCGTCGGATTCTGATCGAGTCGGCTCGCCGCAAGGCCAGTCGCAAGCTCGGTGGCGATTGCCCGCGATTGGCGGCCGAACACCTGGATGCTGCCGCCACGATGCCCAACGATCCCGATCTGCTACTGGACATCGACGCGGGCCTGACCCGCTTGTCAGAGGAGGATCCGGAAGCAGCCGAATTGGTTAAACTGCGACTGTTCGCCGGGCTGTCGGTGACCGAAGCCGGGGAGATGCTGGGCATGTCGCGCAAACTCGCCTATCAGAACTGGAAATACGTCCGCTCCTGGTTCGCCGCACACTGGAAAGACTAACGTGGGCCTCACCAGCTTGCAATGACGCCTCGCGGCACCGCTTACTGCGGTATTTTGGGAATTGGAATTGCCTTGCATCTAATGTGTTGGAGACAACGTCCCGTTCTCTGGCAGGAACGATTTCGAGAAATTCTCGACTTTTCCGGGGACAGTTTGCGGCTGGATCTCGCATTATTACAGGAGAAAGGCGGTTTTGTTTTGCCGCAACTCTCAGTTCGCGTTGCTTCGCGAGCGATGACGATTCCTTTACTCAAGGGTTTTCATGAACGTTGAGAGCAGTCCAGTCCAGTCAAACCGCGAGATCTTTCTGGCGGCTCTTGACCTCGCTGATGACGAGCAGCGGCGGGTATTTTTGGAGCAGGCCTGCGGTGGGAATGCCGAGCGTTGCCGCCAAGTCGAATGTCTGCTGGCGCTGGCCGACGATGAGGGCGACAGCCCGCTGGATCAAGCCATTGAGGAACTCGATCCGCAGGCTACGAAAGCCTTCTGTGCCAACGCGTCGTTCGTTTTTGATATCTCTGCCCATCCGACCATCGATCGCTACAAATTGCTGGAGCAAATCGGCGAAGGGGGGATGGGGACGGTCTTCATGGCTCAGCAAACCGAGCCGGTCAAGCGGATGGTGGCGCTCAAGCTGATCAAGCCCGGGATGGACTCCCATGAAGTCATCGCTCGCTTCGAGGCCGAGCGGCAGGCGTTGGCGATGATGGACCATCCCAATATTGCCCATGTCCTGGACGCGGGAACGACTGCAGAGGGCCGGCCGTATTTCGTGATGGAACTGGTCCGCGGTCATTCAGTCACCGACTACTGCGACCAGGCATCTCTCTCGATCGATGATCGGCTACGGCTGTTCATGGATGTCTGCCGCGCGGTCCAGCACGCCCATCAAAAAGGGATCATCCACCGTGATTTGAAGCCGAGCAATGTATTGGTGACGCTGCACGATGGCGAGCCTGTCGTGAAGGTAATCGATTTCGGCGTCGCCAAGGCACTCAACCAGGAACTCACTGAGCGGACGCTATTCACCCACTTCTCGCAGATGGTCGGCACGCCGCTGTACATGAGTCCCGAGCAGGCAGAGCTGAGCGGCTTGAGCATCGATACCCGCAGCGATGTCTACTCGCTGGGCGTGTTGTTGTACGAACTGCTGACCGGGACGACGCCGTTTGATAGAGCAATGCTGTCCAAGGCTGGCTTCGACGGCATGCGGCGGATCATTCGCGAGCAGGAGCCTCCGCGGCCCAGCCACCGGATCAGCACGCTGGAGGCCCAATTGCTGTCGACGGTCTCCCATCACCGGCAGGCAGATCCGCGGCGTCTTTCCCTGTCGCTGCAGCGTGAACTGGACTGGATCGTGATGCGGGCGTTGGAAAAAGACCGCAACCGCCGCTACGAGTCGGCCAGCGCACTGGGGCAGGATGTCCAGCGGTACCTGGAGGACGAGCCTGTGATGGCGTGTCCGCCGTCAACCCTCTATCGGCTACGGAAAATTGCCCGGCGGTACCGTGGACTGGTCACCACCGGATGCCTGCTGACGCTGGGAATGCTTGTCGCCAGCGGGTTCCTATGGAGAGAACGCAGTCGCACATTCGCGGCACTGGCTGGGGAACAAGATCAGCGCCAGATCGCAGTAGCCCAGCAGGAAATAGCGAGGCGGAACGAATCCGAGGCGGTCGATCAGCGCAATCAGGCTTTACAGAGCCAAGACCATGCGGAGATCGTCTCAGGCCAGGCGGATTGGGAACGGGGTTACCTGCAGCGTCTGAACAGCAAACTGATGGGCCACCTGCCGCTGGACGGTCAGCCGGATCGCAGGGGCTGGGAGTGGCGATATCTGTGGTCGCTGTGTCATCCCGAAGTCCGCACGCTGCACAGTGCGGCCAGCCTGTCGTACGCCGCCTGGAGTCCGGACGGCGAGTACGTGGCCGCGTCCGGTGATATCTGGCGAGCTGAAACCGGGGAGATCGTTCGCCGTCTTTCGATGTCGAGCATCCTTCGATATCGCAGCGCGTGGAGTCCCGACAGTCGGATGTTCGCCTGGGGCATGGCAGCGGACGACAATGGCGTCTACGTCTGGGATCGTGAAACGGACGAAATTCGAGAACTGCGCGGCCACACGTCGAGCGTTTGGAGCGTTGCCTGGAGTCCCGATAGCAAGCAGTTTGCGTCCGGCGGAATCGGCGGAAAAATCCTCATCTGGGACGTCGCGACCGGGGAGGTAGTGCGAACGTATGAGGCGGAGGCTTCCTCCAGAAGTGTCGCCTGGAGTCCGGACGGAGAACTGGTTGCGGCTTTTCTTATGGACAAGCATCTCAGGGTCTGGAACTCCGCAGACGGCAAACCGGTTGTGCGGATGAAGTTGAGCATCTCGGGTGACGATGGGACCTCCGCGCAGCTTTCCTGGCATCCAGACGGCGACCAATTGGCCGTCTGCGCTACGAAAGCATGGTGCCTGATCAGGCGAAGTGATTGGACCACGACTCGGCAGCACGACCTCGAATTCGGCCGTGGCAAGGATGTCGCCTGGAGCCCCGACGGCGAAACGCTGGCGCTCGCTGACGGTGAGATGGTGGTGCTGTGGAATCCGTCAAAGGAGCAACCGGAGCGAACGCTGCGCGGACACTCCGGCCGCATCCTCGAGGTCGATTGGAGTCCTGATGGACAGCAATTGGTCAGTTCGGACGATGCAGGGCGTGTCAAAATCTGGGACTTGACCGTCCCGTTCAGTTCCCCCGGGTTCACAATCGACGGCGCTGTGCAGGCGCTGTCCTGGCGGGAGGACAACCAAACGCTGGCCGTCGTGCATGAAACGGATCGAGCGATCTCGTTCTGGAATGCCCTCAGCGGAAATAAACTGAGCGTCAAACCACCGATTTCGGAAGGCCAGGTCTTGTGGAGCCCCGACCGGCAACGCGTCGCCTGTTACAGAGACGGCGGGCCTGCAGAAATTCGCGTGGTCGATGCAGACCACGGCGAAGTCCACGCGGTCTGGCGTGGAGTCCCAGGTGAGAAAATCGCAAAGGTGGCTTGGTCGCCTGATGGCAGGATGCTGGCCATCGGCAAGTTTTTGGAAAGGGAGAAATGCGTGGCCCTCTGGGATGTCGATCAGGAACAGTTTGTTTCAACCTGGTTGCACCATGGGCCAGGGGTTCAGAACATGCAAGTCGCTTGGTCACCGGAGGCAACTCACGTGGCGATCACTGCCCTCGGGGAAACTGGTGATAACGGCACGGAGCTTTGGTACGGGCATGTCTATGTGGTTAATGTGGTGGCGGGTAATACCGTCCTGAAGCACACGATGCCGCACCGTGCCGATGTGAGCGCGGTTGTCTGGAAGCCGGACGGTCGGGCATTCGTCGCGGGCACCCAGGACGGTCTGATCGAGGCCGTCGATGTGGAGTCGGGACGGACGCTGTTTTCTACGCAACTTCATAGTACGCGGGTGAACTCACTGGCGTGGAGCCCCGATGGTAGGAGGGTTGTCTCGGCGGCGGATGACGGATCGATCAAACTGTTGGCTTCCGACAGCGGAGGGGATTTGTTAACTTTTTCGCTCGACGACAAAGCGATGCACGTGGCCTGGAGTCCCGAAGGAAATCGACTGGCGGCCGCCACAGACCGTGGCCAGGTCCACGTGTGGGACGCGGCGCGGGCTGATGGGTTGTCCGAGCAGGGAGACCAGCGAGGCGAGTTGGCGTGGGCTTACTACCGCGCCCGGCCGCAAGAGTCGCCGTGGGAGCGTGAAGCGAGACTGCGCCAAATGCTGCGTCTCGCACCGGACACACTCGAATTTTGGGAAGCTTGCGGCGAAGTCCGCGCCGCACTCGGCGATTTTCAAGGAGCCACCGAGGAGCTCGCCAAAGCCATGTCGCCTGGAATGCGGCGATCGTTCGATGCGGCCCGCGCCTATGGCCTTTCCGTGTTAGGGACCGGGCGCATGGATGCGTACCGTGAGCATTGCGTGTCGATGCTCAACGAATTTTCCGACACGCAGGTTCCCTCCAGCGGCGGGCATATTGCCTGGCTATGTGCGCTGGCACCCATCCAGAATCTCGACACGGAAACGCTGGTACGCCTGGCGCGTGCGAACGTCACTCGCAATGCCGATGACGGACATATTCTCGCCATGCTGCAGCTCGGTGCCGCCCTTCATCGACATGGCCGCTATCAAGAAGCAGCTGATCTGCTTACCGCAGTTGTGGAGCGGGTGGAACGGGCGAGCGACCCGACGCAGCGGTCGGTTCAGGCCGATGCTCTTTACTTTCTGGCGATGGCGCGTCATCAGCTCGGTCACGCCTTCCTGGCGCGGCGCTGTCTGGACGAGGCGACGAAAATTGCGGAGCAGCTCCTTTCCCCATCCTGGCGAACCACCTTGCAGCATCAGGTGCTGGAGCGGGAAGCCCGGGCGCTGATCGCGGGATAGCGAGACGCAATCTACTTGAGTGCCCGTCCTGTCAAAAAAAACTGAACGAGCCAACGGTTTCCAGACAGCAATGTTTGGAGAACCACAGGATGGCGAATGGATTTGAAACAATTCCTGAAAACTCTTCAGAATTCCGGGGACGGATCGTCGCTGGTTTTCGCATGTCGATGAAGACCCGTCGTTCTGGAGCTACTGCGAACGACACTGTAATCAAGACGCTGATCCAATCCCCGGCGCTGAATACGTCACTTCGTTTCGTCCCGCCGCGCATTTATGCGGGGCAATGTTTGTTTGGAGGATCCACGAATGCCAGATCCTGGAGCAGATTTCTATCTCAATGTGAATCAACTAAAGACACCGAAACTGGAGTAACACTCAGGCGGAATGGCTTACAGTCATAAGTTTTTGAAGTTTTTCAAGCCAAATTTTTCATGCAAGGGAATTAGTAATGATCCGTAAAAATTGGTGGCGTTTGGCAAGCTCTTCCTGGTGGTCTCCGAAGGGTAAGCAGTTCAAGCAGACGTGCGAGCAGCAGCGTCGCCGTGCCGACTTCCGTCCGCGATTCGAAGCCTTGGAAGAACGCTTGGTGCTTGCCGCGTCAATCTGGACCGGCCTCGGGGCGGACAGCACCTGGAGCACCGCCGCCAACTGGCAGAGCAACACGCCGCC
>JANPHT010000356.1:0-33086 GCA_031424595.1 Planctomycetota bacterium | reverse complement strand
GAATCGCAACACTTTCTGAACGGGCCAGGCCGACATGACAATGATTCGCCAATCCCCGAGCAAATGACTGATCTGGGCAGCAGGAGTCTGGCCCACATGGTCCCGAACAGGAGAGAGTCACGTAGCCGAACTCGTGAGAGTTCGGTGCGGTTTGTGCGGTGCGGTTTGCTTCCCGTGCGAGCGTGACTCCGGCTCTTCTGAAGTCTCACGACTTCGGCTACGTAGGCTTTTCCGAAGTCTCACGACTCCGGCTACGTAGGCTCTTCCGAAGTCTGACGACTTCGGCTACTACGGCTACGACGTATGTTATCCCTCTGGATCGTCGCGATGCGCTTGCAACAAACCTTGATGGCGGAGTTTGGAATAGATGCGATCAAATAAGTTCCAAAAGTTGGGCTGGAACGGGTTCAGGTCGGGATAGCCGGGGACAAGGCAGCCGGTATAGGCGTATTCGCGAAACGCATCGTGGAGAACAAGCTCTTTCCGTTCTGGATTCCTCGCGATGTATTCCACGACATTTTACAGAGCGACGGGCTGACGTTCATCGTCGCGAAGCACATGGTCATAGGGCTGTTGCTGAAGGCGCACATGCTGCTTTCCCAATACCCTGTTGAGTTGACCCCGCAAGAACTTCATCGCCAGACGCTGGTCGGCACTGTCGAGAATGCCGAGCCACGGTAAGTGCATGTGGTCGGGCATCAGACAATAAATCCGGCAGCAGATGCCGTAGCGAAACATGGTGTGAGTCAGCAGCTCGCGGAACTGGTAGTCAAAGATCGGGTCGAGCCAGCCGGTCTTGCGATTCTCGATGGTGAGCGACCAATGCACGCATGCCGGACCGCGATAGAACTCTGGTGGTAAACGCTTGAGATACTCACCGTCGTACGCATGTGACGTCATGGTGAATGTCCTCGCATTTTTTCTTCGTAGTGGAACTCGTGAGAATGTCGTTCCGATTCGGTTGGGAGCGTGATTCCCGATCGCCCGAAGTCTCACGACTTCGGCTACGGGCTTCGGCTACGGGCTACTCCTTCGCGGGATGGTGTTTTCCGCGGAGTACGGCCAGTCGCTCGACGACCAGATCGGTGGTTCCCAGGTGAATGCTCATCACCTTCAGCACTCACTCGGCCGCCTCGCGTTCGGCAGCGAAGACTATCGGGGCTTCAGGGGCGTTGGCAGCCTCGGCCGGTAACAGTTTGCGGAACTCGGCCGGGGTGAGGGTTTCGATCTTTCCCGCCTCGCGCTCGACGTAGTAGACCAGGTACTGGTCCACCTCTTCCGGCTTGCCGTCCAGCAGCTCACCCGCGGCGGAAAACGTGGCCGCCTTGCCGTCCGGCAGCAGCACCGCATGCCAGTGCGGCTGCAGGTCGGCCTCGCGCCAGGCGGTGACCGTGGATTGGCCGGTCCCGGCGACGATCAGATTCCCTCTCGGATGCCAATCAAAGCAACTGTTGTAACCGTTAATGAGATGGCCCACACGTTCCGGGCCGCCACGCGAAGGTCAGCGGTCTCGACTGGTCGGCGACTTGCTTTCCCTCGGCGTCATACCAGCCATTCATATTCACGGACAACAACTTGCCGTCCGGACTCCAAACCGGGGCCGACTGTACAGCAACCAGCGGCTTTGCTCCTACGGTTTGCAGCGTCCAGCCCTTACTGGGATCACAGAATTTCAACGGCTGGTCGGGCTCCGTGACGGCGATCGCATGCGTCACGGGGTTGACGGCGACATACACGGGAAATTTTCCGCCTGTATCCATTAGGGCAATTTGTTTTCCCGCCTGATCGATGATCTGGACCTGTCCCTCGTTGAGACCGATCGCCGCGAATCGAGAATCGGAACTCCATGCGGTGGCGCTCCAGCGATGAAGCTTGTCGGACGAGTAGAACCGGCGCGGCTTGGCGGTTTGCGGATGCGCCGCGGCCCAGAGGGAAGGTGCCGGTGATCCTTCCAGGTTTGCCGGTCCGCCAAAAAGTTCCAGGCCGTCCGGGCGCCACGCATGAGAGAAGCCATATGCGTCCGATGTGCCCCCCAACATGCGTTCCTGCTTGCCGTTGGCGCTTAACAATTGCGTCCGATTCCAGTTGGCAATGGCTAATTGCGATCCTTCGGGCGACCATGCGAGCGATGTGATATAGGGCATGAACTGCGGCGATTTGACGACCACGGTCTTCCGGTTCCCGTCCAACAGCTGGAGCATTCCGAACCGATAGTTATCGTACGAGCCCTCGGACGCGATAAAGCCGTTGCCATCGGGGCTGACCGCCACGATCGACGATTCGAGGGCTCCGACTTCGGCACCGGTGTCGCGATCCCGGATTGAAGAACGATAGAACTCGCCGCAAATGAGTTGTTTTCCGTCCGGGTGCCAGCCCAGCTTGACGGCAGGGCTGTCGAACTTCCGCGCCAGACGATGATCCGGGCCAAACAGCCGAACCTCCTTGCCCGTGGTGATCGCGAGCCAGCCTTCGGGACTCCACGCAAGGCTGTGCCCGAACACGGAGGCGGGATCGGCGCTGTCGATGACCTCCGCCGCACCCGTTTCCACATTCCAGAGTCGCAGCTTTCCGTCGTGGTGTCGGGCCGCGAGGAGAGTGTCATCCGGGCTCCAGGCAAGGCATCCGGTGAGAATGCCCCCTTCCGCCAAGCCCGGAATCTTCTTCAGGACCTTGCCGTCGGCATCTCGAATCTCGATGAGAAGATTGTCAATTGGATGAGGGCCCGATGCCGCCACGGCAATTCGGCTGCCCTTATGGTCCCACGCAATCGCGGACCAAGCGTGAGCGTGGGAATGTGGCGGATCCGACACGACCTGCCCGTCCAGAGACAGCACTCGGTACGACCAGGTGTTGTCCGTGATGATGGCGATCTGCTGACTGTCCGGATTCCAGGAGACATCGGCGACCCCGCCTCCAAGCGAGGCCCCTGGAAGCAGCCGCACGAATTTCAGCGACTTCGCGTCGTAGATTCGCACATGGCCATCGGTCATGGCGGCGGCGATCCATTCCCCGTCAGGACTCCAGCGGACGACGCTGATCCACGAACGCGGCCAGCCGGTATCGACGTTCCAGCGTTTAACCCCGGGAAGAAGGCGCGGCCGTTCGATGAGGCCTGGCAGGACCGGGCTGTCCTTCAACGAATAAGGGCTCTGGTCATACCTCACGTTGGAGCCGACCTTGAACCACGGCGGCTCCGGGCCCATCTCCCACGTACCCAGCGGCTGCGGCGGCGTGAGGTCGAGTTGCGGGGCGACCGCCAGCCCGGCTTTTGTAGCCGGAGTCGTGAGACTTCGGTCGGACGTCGCGATGGAAGAATCCGAACTCTCACGCATTCGAGTACTGGCTTGAGAATCCGAACTCTCACGAGTTCGGCTACTGGCTTGGCTACTGGCTTGGCCTGATGTTTCTTCTTCGCGGATTGTGACTTTCGAGCCCGGTGCGGCATCGACGTCGATTTCTGTGCCGGAGGACACTCTGATTGTGCTTTCCTTGCCGTCCTTATCACGGATCTTAATGACAATGATGCCCAGAAGGACCAGCAGGATTCCTCCGGCTCCACAGGCGGCCATGATCTTTTTCAGCGGCGGTTTGGCAGGTGGCTTCTGACTGGGCAGCGGCTGAGGACTGGTTTTCGTGGGTGCGGGTTTATGGCGAGCCAGTGCTGACGTTGGCTCTGTCTTGATCACCGGAAGAAATTCCAGCGGTGCGTCGGCCGGCGCTGCGGGGAAAGAAGTCTGCTGTGGCACGGCGGGAGTTTCCGACAAGACTGGCGACGGAGCCGACGCCACGGGTTTCGGAGCATCCTCGGGTCTGGCCGGACCGGGGTGGCTGCCGGTGACGGAAGTATTCGCAGCCTGCTTGAGTTTCTGATGAATCGCAATCAGGGATTTGGCGACTTCGGATGCACTCTTCGGACGTTTGTCACGATCTTTGGCCATTAGCTTTTGGATCAGCTGGCCGAGGCTCGGATGCAGACCCGGAACGATCTTGTCGATCGGCTTCGCTTCCTGTTGAACCACGGCCATCAACGTGGCGGTGACATTGCTGCCTTCGAACGGAAGCTTTCCCGTCGCCATGTGGTACAGCATGCTGCCCAGACTGAACAGATCGCAGCGATAGTCGACGTCCTGTCCAAGAGCCTGCTCAGGAGCCATGTAACGGGGCGTTCCCATGACCATGCCGGACTGCGTGAGCCCGGCGTCGTCCGAAGAAGCCCGCACCAGGCCAAAGTCCAGAATTTTGGCTCGGCCGGTCTTTTGTTCCAGCCAGATGTTGTCGGGCTTGATATCCCGATGAATCAGATTGCGTTCGTGAGCGGCAGCCATTCCTGCAGCCACCTGCACACCGATTTTCACAACGTCCGTTTGTGACAGAATGCCGTCCCGTTCCAGCCGTGACTTCAGGGATTCGCCCTTCAGAAATTGCATGGCAATGAACGGCACGCCTCGATCTTCACCCACCTGATAGATCTGGACGATGTTGTCGTGTTCGATCGCCGCCGTGAACTGGGCCTCTCGCAGAAACCGGTCTTTGGCCGATCGAGTCGCCGCAACCGACGGCTTCATGACTTTCAGCGCGACAAGACGCTTCAGTTTGGTGTCCTCGGCCCGAAACACCACGCCCATCCCACCCATGCCCAGCACCTGCAGGATGCGGTAGTCTCCGAGCCGACCGAGTTCGTCAGGCTGCTGGGCCAGGGCGAGAAAGCTGAAGTCGCGGCCAGTGTCCGCCTCGTCGGCAGGTTTCGGCTGCGAACTGGCACCGGCTCGGATCACCGTCTCAGCCGGCTGGACGGTCTGCAGCCGACTGCTGAGTTTCTTCCCACGTTCAATGGCTGCGGCCAGAATCTCCTCATCGCCCTTGAGGACTTTGTGGGATCGGAGTGCGTCGGTCACTTCATCCCTGGGCATCAAAGTATCGGCAACGGATGCGCAGGTCTGACAATTCTGCAGATGCAGACTGAGGGACTCCTGCTCTGTGCCAGAAAGCTTTCCCAAAAGGAGTTTTTCCAGTGTCAGCTGGTCAGGGCACGCATCGATTTTCATACAGGGAAGTCCGTACAGGGCGCTGTGGTGCGACGAATTGCGACAGTCATACGTCTTGCGGTCCGGATTACGATGTCTCAAACAGCTCTACGCACGAGGCCTGAAATCCTGTCTTCACTTTTTCAATTTTTGTAAAAATGGTCAGTCCAGGAGCCCCTCGAGCTCCTGGCGGAGTCTCGCGAGAACCCGGGATTTTGCGAGATAAACCGCGTTCAACGGCATATCCAGCTGTTTAGCGACGTCGGGTGCTTTTTGTTCTTCCACAACCTGCATCCAGCAGGCCTGCCACGTGGACGTCTGAAACTCGGAACGCAGCCGTTCCAGTGCTCGGTGGATAATCACGCTGCGGTATTCCGATTCGACAAAGAGATCGGTGTCATCGACGATTATCAGGTGGCGTGGCATTTCGCTGTCCGCGCGAACCGACCGCAATGCATTTCGCCGGTGCAGGTCGGCCACGCGGTTAACGGTGATCGTTCGCAACCAGCCGCGAAATCGCCGCGTCGGGTGTACTGAAACTCGGGAAGTTTCATGACCAGAGTTGTCAGTACGTCCTGTACCAGATCCGCAGAATCCTCAGCGCTCAGTCCCTTGCGGCGTGCCCAGTGAAAGATCAGGGGTGCATAAAGTTCGACAAATTGCTGCCATGCGAAATCCGCTTTAGGGTCGCGCAGCCGTTTGAGCAGGTTAACCGAGGTGGAATTCATTGAATTGCATCGCACAGACGTTCGGTCGTTGCACTTATACCTCACGCGGCCCTGAATGAGGTGTAGTCAGAATTCGGACTGAATGAGGTGTAGCCGGATTCGTCAGAATTCGGACGGGGGCGATTCAACCCGGACGCTCACGATTTCGGCGACGAGAAAATGTCTCACTCAGGCCCGCGAGTATGTTAATCGTCGCAAGCCCCTACGGGAAGCCTGCGCAGCGTGCGACGTCCTGCAAGCCGTCAAAACACTTTTCTGTCGTACGTCATCAGGCCGTTGACAACGATCTTAACTTCTGTCGTCTGCGTATAAACACCCGCCGCGATACCCAGAATCATTTCTGACAACGGACCTCAGTGCATCGCCAAAGACTTCAAGCACTTCATTCGCCTGTGTGGGATGAAACACGTTCGCACCAGTCCGAACTATCCACAGAGCAATGGCAAAATCGAACGTTACCATAGCACGATATGAGCGACTGCATTCGACGTTTGTCGCCGCTCACCCTGAACGATGGGAAAAGCGGCGTGGGAAAATAGGTACTCGAATACAACACCATTCGCTTTCATAGCGCCATCGGCTATGTGACGCTTCTGGCGATGCTCGAGGGCAGGCAGCAGGCGATCTTCGACGAACGTGATCGCAAAATCGAAGAAGCTTGAGAACTCAGAGCCAAAACGCGTGCCGCCAAATCTACCGGGAAGCCTAAAGATTCCTTCCGCAATCAGGAACGTAAAGCGTATCTTGTTCCTCTCGTCGCGGAAGACAGGGCTCTGCCGGGAGGCCGCCCGAGCGTCGCTGCGATGCCAATGACGGAAGCCTGAGCTGGTCAGATCGGACCAGCTCAGGATCCTTCCAAAGCAAATTCCGTTAAAGGCTTCATGCGATAAATCCCGGGGGTTTAGGGGTTGGCCCCAAGCCCCCGCCAAACCAACGTCCAATCCAGTTCTCTGTCCGCTTCACTTCTCAGCTATTTGCTTCACCCGTTTACTCGACTTACGCTGAACCAATACACACTCGTTGTCAATTCGTTTCTCAGGTGGGTCCGATGTCCGCGCCGAAGTGGGTCCGAATTGCATGCCGATCTCCATCCGTTTGATTTCAGTCGTCCGATTCCACCGGCTCGATCGTTTCACCGTTGTCGATTTCAAGACGACATTTCGGCAGACTCTCGAGAAACAGCCGACCATACGGTTTTGTAAGTACACGAGGATCCAGGATGACAACACGGCCGGTATCATTACGGTGTCGAATCAATCGCCCAAAGCCCTGTTTCAGTTTAATAATAGCCTCAGGAGTTTGATAATCACGAAAAGGGTTCCCGCCTCGGGACTTGATGGCCTCCAGGCGAGCCTCCAACAACGGATGGTCGGGCACACTGAACGGCAAACGCGGGATGATCACGTTCTGCAAGGCGTCTCCGGGCACATTGACTCCTTGCCAGAAACTATCAGTCCCAAACAAAACAGCTCGTTCATCGGCACGAAACCGCTCAAGCATGGCGGTCCGCGGAAGCCCCTTCCCCTGGCAGTACAGGGAAAGATTATTCTGAGCCAACCAACCGGTCAGGCGTTCTGCACAGAACTGCATCATCGCATAGCTGGTGAAGAGCACGAAGGCTCGGCCCTCTGTCTCCAGGAGATGCCGCTGAATTCGTTCGCAACACTGTTGCTCGAATCGACGTGAGTCGGTGGCAGGATCTGCCATGTTTGTCGACAGAATCAGTCGCGCCTGTTGCTGATAATTGAACGGACTCCCCTGCCTGGTTTCGTTGCCCTCAGTTAAACCCACGCGAGAACGAAAGAAGCCAAAATCCTTGGCGCCCGTCGCCAAAGTCGCGCTGGCCATAATCACCGACGGAACATTGTTATAGAGATATTCACGAAGTATCGGCCCCACCTCAACTGGTGCGCTCATCAGAGAGATGCGTTCCCTTTGTGAGCCAGTGCGTTCTATCCAAAACACAGAGTTTGCAACGCTTTGTCGGGTCCAGGAGAGAAGATTGTCGCCCAGAATCCTGCAGCGGTCAGCTGCAGACTGCAGTTCAACTTTATTGGCTTCTGTATTCGCATTGGCGGCGGCTTCAGCAATCATGATTGTCAGCCGGAAAAGCTCGGGAGACAGCTGATTATCAATCTCCATAGGCCCGGGCAAGCGGCCGTTTGATTTACAGAATCTCGCCGCCCAGTCGGCAACATCGTCAAAGAATTTCATCGACACAGATCTAATCTTCTGTACCTGCTTCTGGCATTCGACCAAACTGTGAGTCACCAACAGCCCTCGCTGGGCCTGATCGTTGTAAAGTCGATTCAACAGGTAGTCGACCTGTCCCACAGACACCGAGAGGCCAAGATGATCAGCTGCCACGGATTCGACCGTATGTGCTTCGTCAAAGATGACCGTGTCGTATTCCGGAAGAATGCTGGCGTCGTCACGGCGCAGGGCGAGGTCTGAAAAGAACAACGCATGATTAACGATCAGCAGATCCGCATTCCACACACGCCTTCGCGCGGCGTAATAAAAACACTGTTCATGATGGGGACATTTCTTTCGCAGGCAGTCGCCATGGTCACTGAGGACTTCGTCCCAGACTTCCGATCGTGGTTGAAATGAAAGATCCGACCGGCTGCCATCTTTGGTTGTGTGAGCCCATTGTCGAATCATCGCCAGCTGCCTCTGTCCTTCCGGCTCAAACAGGGACTTTTGCGAGGTCCGCTGAATCGCCTTATCGAGCCTCCTCAGACTGATATAGTTGCCTCGGCCTTTTACGAGTACCGCAGAAAACTCCACGGGAAGTACGGCCTGAAGGAAGGGGATGTCGTGCTTGATCAACTGTTCCTGCAGGCTAATCGTATGCGTCGAAACGATGATGCGTTTCTTCTTCTGTTCCTCACCTTGATTGCCCTGTGCGGACAGAATGGCGGGGATCAAATAAGCAAAGCTTTTTCCGACACCGGTTCCGGCTTCGGCAATCAAATGCTTCTTATTAGCTAAAGCCATTTCAACAGCTTCCGCCATCGCAAGCTGCTCAGGCCGGGGCTCATACCCCTGCAATCTGCGAGCGATCACTCCGTCTGGCCCAAGCACGTCGGCAACAGAATGGACGTGCGAATTCATGGAGGCTCCCACAATGGACGAACAACAGGAATATACAAAGGAGTGCAGTGTCTCAGCCTGTGATTGAATTCTGCCGTAGCGGAATTCGTCAGAATCCCCGTGTGCCCGAATTCTAAGAATTCGGCTGCACGCCAGAGAGGCAAATCAGAATACAGCGAAATTACGAGACATTGCTTCAGAATGCCGTCGAACGGATCGCGATAGTCTATGGAAAGGATCGCAGCGGCAGCACAATCGTGAGCAGTTGTGCCAGAATTGCAAGTCTTTCCAGATCTCCCATATCAAACTCAGGCCCATTGACGCCGCCAATCAACTGCACAACGCCCCAGAGTTCGTGCTCACCGCGGCCGGTTGGGACACACATCATGGAAATACGTCCCATTGTTGAGAGCTTTGGTTTCTGCTGAGGGGCTTCTCTCCATTGATCCGCCAGCAATAGGCACTCATTGTTCCTGGCCGCGTGCTGAATTACGCCTTCGCAAACAAATGCCGACTGTTGTTCATCGCGCACATCCGTTGCGGAAATCCGAAACTCGGACGCTCGTCCGGCAACAACTTCGGCAATTACGATCTGCATTGTTTGCGGAAAGAATTGATAGAGAGCATCAAAAATCGCCCGAGTCCTATTTGAGAACGGACAGTCCCTGACGACTTCAATCAAACGCAAGACCTGAGATAGTTTTCGCACAGAATCTGTCGTCGACAGGCTGGCGATGGACCGTTCACAAAGTGAGATTCGAGCACAGATTTTTTCCGTGACGTTTGAGAACGTCGCCTCATGTGGAATTATTTTACCCGCATTCCCCAGCAGGTGACGTATCGACTCTTCTGAAGAGTCTGAAGCAATTTTTGAGACCTTCAAGCGACCGGAGTCGGACTTCACGGACGCGGCGTCAGACCGGAGAAAAAACAAAACTTCCAGCCCAATTTGAATTTGATCTCCATGCTGCAGACTTATAACATCCAGAACCTTCTGGCCATTGACCGCTGTCCCCTTGGAACTTTCGTTCTTCAATCGACATCCACTCTCAGTACACTCAATTGCCGCGTGATGCTTACTAACAACGGGTGAACTCAGGACGACACTACTCTGTCGAGAACGACCTATGGTGGTGATGCCGAAAGGAAGTGGAATCATTTCGAACTGGCCGCTGCTCATTCTCTTCAGGTGGGGCATTGTACCAACTTTCACAGATCACTGATGTCGTATCGTCGATGGCTCGAAAAGTGTATCGACCTTGCGAACTTGTTTAGAAACGGTCTTTCATTGTTTTCTGAATTACTCAACGAGATCCACGAGTTGGACCGTTGCGAGGGATGATACTAATTTCGTCCGCGTCTCATTGGTTTTGCGGCAGTCCTGTTTTTGGGGCCGCTGCACAATGATGAGAGTTTCAGTTTCGAAACGGTTTTTCAATGACATGGAGGAATTCATAGATATTCTGAAGCATTTTTCCCAGTCAAGGATGTCACGGTGACCACTTGGTTGCAAAAAAAGCGAGGCCAATCGCGGGGCCGGATTCCTCGCACGATGAAGGATAACCTTTTCACAGTGGTCCGCAAAATTCGAACAAAGGCTGCAACGGCCATATAGTACCGACCTCCTGAAACTGGCATTAATCGCCATAATCTACTGGACGAGAAGAAAGATCAAACCGTTCATCGAAATCAAGATGGCCAACTCAGCGATCCTGTCGCTGGTATGTTCGCTTTGAAAGACGATCGCTATCATTCGAGTTGTCCAATGCCCAACGTGTTTGTTCTTACGATCAGGACGTATGCTGATGCGACTTCCCGACACATTCAGTCAGCGAGCGCCGTTTCGATTTAATATCACGCCCATGATTGATGTGGTTTTCTTGCTCATTATCTTCTTTCTGGTGGCGAGTTATTTTGTTCGTAGTGAGCAATCTCGTTCCGTCACCTTGCCGGATGCAACGCGTGGCAAACCCGATGATCAGTCTTCACAAAATCGATTGACGATTACCGTCGAAAAAGACGGTCGACTTTCGGTCGCTGGACAGCTCTTATCGGAGGCGGCAGTTCTGAAACGAATTGAAGAATTGCAGTCGAAGGACGGGGATCGCGCCGGTACCGCGGAGGGAGCTGAAGTGCGAATTCGCTCGGATCGCGAAGCGAGATTTTCAGAGATTCGCCAGCTGATCGAACAATGCGCATCGAACAATATTCGCAGCATTCGTTTCGCCGTTGCCACAACAAACAAATAGCGTGACGGTCATTTCGTCAGGCCGATTTCATTCGTGTCGCAGAAAGTCGTTTTATGAGGATTCCTCGCTGCCGCAGGCATCTGGCCACTCAGGATAGCGACACAATGACCCCCATGATTGATGTCGTGTTTCTTTTACTCGTTTTCTTCATCTGTGCTTCAGTGGGCGGAACTGCCGACCAACTACTGCCAGCCGAATTGAAAGGAACAACCGAATCCACGACGATGAATGCCCCCAGCGAGGAGCCCGAGCAATGGAATCATCCAGCAATTCAGATCAGGATTGAACCGGCAGCAGGCGGAATACACGTATTTCTCGACGACGTCCTGCTGGATGGGCCCGATGAGTTGACCGATCGACTCACGAGGCTGGCGCAGGTAGACTCAGAATCCAGAATCATCCTCAACATTCACGATGAGATTGAGGTCCAGCAGTTCATCAGCGTGTATGATTTGTGCCAGTCGCTGAGGTTTCAGAACATCTCCTTTGCAGTCACAGGCTCAACGCCGGCTAAGTAGATCGCACATACGTAGTGTCCATGTTTTTTCAGGTTGCTCAGGAACGTTTCAATGCCGCTGTTTGAATTCTACTGCGAAGAATGTGACGCGAGTGTGGAACTGCTGATCGCCCGCGCGGAAAAGCCGCCTTGCCCAAAATGCGGATCAAGAAAAATGGAGAAGCTGATGAGTGCTTCTGCCGGCCGTGTTTCGAGCGGAAGTCTGCCGATGGCGAACTCCTGTCCGCCTCCAGAGGCTGGCCCATGCAGCCCTCATTGTTGCCGACTGCCACAGTAAGCTGCGACAGAATACGACGAGCTTAAGCATCGTCATGCGGAAGTTTTTTTTGTTGGGTAGCGGTCCCAGTCGCAGAGGCCTGCAATTAGTCAGGCGGCATCGACTCGGCCGACGGTCTGAATTCGGCCCTGCGACAACCTCACAGTTCGATGTGCCTGGGCAGCAATGGATTCGTCATGGGTGACCATGACAATCGTTAACTGTTGTGTCTCGTTGAGTGACTTCAGAAGATCTATGATTCCACCACCGGTGCTGGCATCCAGATTCCCGGTTGGTTCATCTGCCAGCAGGATCTCCGGTTTTCCGACCAAAGCTCGTGCGATAGCGCCTCGCTGCATTTCGCCACCGGAAAGCTCTGATGGCCGGTGCTTGATACGATGTTCAAGTCCAACCTGCTGAATAATGTCCATCGCTGCGTCGCGAATTTCTCGGCGATGTCGCCAATAGCCGAGAATGGAGTGGCGGATCATTAACGGCGACATCACATTCTCAAGCAGCGACAGTTCTGGCAGCAGGTGATAGAACTGAAAAATAAAACCGAACACATGGTTTCGGAGTTGGTCACGAGCCGCCTGATTCAGATTGTCGATGCGATTGCCATCGAGAATCACTTCCCCGACATCTGGCGAATCCAGCAAACCCATCACATGCAGCAGAGTGCTCTTACCCGATCCGCTTTGACCGATTACTGAAATAAACTCGCCGCGATGAGCTTTCAGCCCCGCGCCCTGCAGGACGGGAACTTTATGCGACCCTTTGAAATAGGATTTTGTAATCGCCTCAGCAGAAATCAGCGGTTTGTTCATTTTCAGAGTCTCGACCATGGCGTTTAACTTTGAATCAGGAAATTGAAGTGGAATCCAGAGTCAACATCTAAAGACACTCAACTGGAAAATGCCCTTCGCACTTTTGCCTCAACTTATCGGAACGGAACCCTCCGCCCGCGGACCGCCAGACCGGATTATTCAAACCGCAAAGCCCTTACCGGATGCAGTCTGGCCGCTCGACGTGCAGGCAGAATACTGGCAAGCACGGCGATACTGATTGCGCCGAACGCCACGGAAAACACCATCCAGGGACTGACACTGGTTGGTATCTCAAAGAAGTAATAAATCTTTTCATCAAAGACCTTACGTCCCGTAATCCAGCTCAAACCATCTTCAATCTGGTTAATGTATCGAACGAACAGAAGTCCAATCACCACTCCGGCCGTACTGCCAACGATTCCAAGCCCCAACCCGTACGACAGAAAGATGGACATGACACCGTTCGAGCTGGCTCCGAGTGACTTCAGAATTCCAATATCACGAGTTTTCTCGACCACGATCATGTAGAAAATTGCCAGGATCCCAAACCCCGCCACTGCGATAATCAGGAACAACAAAACATTCAGGATCGCCGTTTCTACTTCTACTGCAGACAACAGAAGCCCTTGCTTGTCTTCCCAGGTCTTGATCGTCACCATGCCGGGCGGAAAGGCTCGCTCCAGGGCGGCCATCGCTTTCGGCGCGTCGTCATAGTTTTTAAGGCGGATGTGAATGGAGGTGATGGAATTATCCAACTGCATTCCTCGGCTCTTCTGCAATTCATTGATATTCATCAACACGATACTCGTGTCGTATTCATTCATTCCGCTGCGGAAAGAATCAACGACGGTGGCGTTAATGCGGACAGGCTCTGGTGGACGTCCAGCCGAAATTGTGCTGATGATGACGTCATCGCCTGGCTCAACCATCATGATCTTCTGAAGCTTGTCCGTCTCAGGATTCTTCGCTTGAAAACTCACCAGGCCTTCACCAAGAAAGATCCTCGCCGCTAACGGGCGAGACTTCACAGACGATGGCTGGTTTGCAATCACCGGATCGGTCATGAAGTCATCCTGAACGAGTTCGGGCGATTCCGTGGGTTTATCATTTTCCGTACCGTTGGCAATTTCTGATTTCTTATCGTCTGGTATGGCGTCAAAATCCGGTTTCGATTCTTCAGGCGAAGCGCCGGAAGTTGTCAAGTCCTCGAGATAGAGGGACTCACGCTCTTTCACCAGCTTTCGATGCTCCGTGGCTTCTTCGGTCAGATTCCAGCTGATCGCCTCGTCACGCTTTCGCAAAGCCTCACGTACGACCACACCGTCTTCCACGATGTCGTTGTAGCTATCCAGATAATCCTGAAGCGGCCCAACCTGCGCCTTTCCTTCCGGATCGATCCCCTGAATCTGAACTGCGGATGTGTAGCTCTCCCCGGTGTAAGGGTCCGTGAAGGTAATCATTCCGGGTATGTCAATTACCGGAGTCATGGCGGCGATGTACTGTCCGGCTGCTGAGTTGACAGTTTCCATCTGTCGATTAGCGTCTTCCACGCCCGACATACTGCGAGATTCAATCACAATATCTGAAATAAAATTGTGCAGCCGATCACGCATCTCCGTCGTGAAACCAGCCATCACGCTGTTCACGACGATCATTGTCGCCACACCCAGCATCACGCTGATGATGCAGGCCAGAGCGATATATCGGGTCCGCAAATAACGAACACAAAGCAGCAGCTTGTACATCGACCGCACTCCGTTGCGAATGATTTGTCGAGAGGAATCAGAAGGGGAGTAGACTTACTCTGTTCTCTGACGCTCAGCAGATTCCGTCTTCTTTTTTTCTGTTGGTACTTGATCGTCATGCCGCGTCAGCGGGAAGAAAATCACGTCTTTGATCGCATGGCTGTTTGTCAGAAGCATCACAAGGCGATCAATTCCGATGCCAAGGCCTCCGGCTGGTGGCATTCCAACTTTGAGGGCCTTGACAAAGTCATGATCCATTTTTGCCATCGAATCGTCCGCCGCCAGTCCAGCCAACTGAGTCCGAAAGAGTTCTTCCTGAAGACGTGGGTCATTCAGCTCAGTGTAGGCATTCGCCAATTCCATTCCGCGAATGTAAAGTTCAAAGCGTTCCGCGATCGCCGGATCACTCTGCTTTCGCTTTGTCAGAGGACAGATGGATGCGGGATAGTCGATCACAAATACGGGTCCACTGAGATGATCTTCCACTGTCTTTTCGAAGACCTCATTAACCACTACGTCCGGATGAACACCGGCGGTCTCAATGCCAAATTTCTTCGCAACAGAGGCAACAGCGTCCGTGTCATTCATGTCGCAGCCCGCATGTTCTTTGAACAACTCGGCATACTTGCAGCGCGGCCAGGGCGGTGTAAGGTCAATCATGTCGCCAGCTTCGCCCCACTGAATCACAAGGCTGTCACCAATGGCCCTGACAGCGCTGGCAACAATTTGCTCGGTCAGATCCATCATTGATTCGTAGTTGCCGTACGCCTGATAGATCTCAATCATTGTAAATTCGGGATTGTGAGTCGCATCAACGCCTTCATTGCGGAAGACGCGGCCAATCTCATAAACCCGTTCAATGCCGCCGACCATCAACCGCTTCAGGTGCAGCTCTAATGCGATTCTGAGATACAACTCCATGTCCATCGCATTGTGATGTGTCACAAACGGACGCGCGGCCGCTCCTCCGGCCACCGCATGTAAGACAGGAGTTTCCACTTCATAAAATCGATTCGACCGCAATGTTTGCCGCACCGAGTCAATAATGGTCGAACGCTTAAGCATGCGTTCCAGGACACCATCCGTATAAATCAGATCCAGATAGCGTTGCCGAACGAGGATCTCTTCGTCCTTCAGGCCATGGAATTTTTCCGGTGGCTGAGTCAGCGATTTGCAAAGTACTGTCAGTTCTTTGACGAAGATGGATTTTTCACCGGTGTTTGTCAAGCGTAGCGGACCGTCTGCACCAATCAAGTCACCGTCATCCAGCGCACTCATCAGCTCCCACTGCGGCTCCGTCATGTCGCCCCTGGAGAACAAGAGCTGAATCCGCCCAGTTTGGTCCTGAAGATCGATAAAACGAAGTTTTCCAGCCTTGCGACGACCTCGAATTCGGCCAGCGACGCGGACGGTCTCTCCGTCGACACCCGATTCACCAGGGCAGCGTTCCCGCACACTGGCAATTCCCTCGTGATTGTCGAATCGCTGACCCCAGGGATCATGCCCTAACGACTGAATTTTCTCCAGTTTTTCCAGTCGAGCCAGTTCAAAGCGATCCGGTTGTGAGCCTGCGGTCATGAACGCACGTTAGCCAAAGAGTGACAAAACCGCACAAAACAGGCGGCTCGCACGAATTCTTGAGTGATGAGAGACGACGAGAATAGGGTAACCAGTGATTACCCTTGAGGAAGAACCGGCGAATCTTGCTGGAAACCGACAGTTTGGTCAATCCCAGCCGAGAACTTGCACACGTCTGTCAACATGTGGTTCCACTCATTTTATTCAAGATGCCGGCAATGTCCTTGCTTGAAGGTTCCGCGTCACGTTGGCTTTCTATGGCGCCCATGACTGACAACTGATTGCCCAGAACTCTGCTACTGCGGTTTCATTCCTGATTAAAGTCATCACGGAACGCATGAAATGTTAACCAGAACCGCTAGACTTTCACCCGCTCAATTCATTCTCTGAAAAACTCACGGACTACCACTGAAATGAACCCCAAGCAGGACCCTCGCCAACTCGAACGATTGCGTTGCTCAGTTTTCGGAAATGCAAAAGAGGCGGCTCGCAAAGTTGCGACGGAAATCGCTTCGCTTATCCGCATCCGCAGTGCAGAGGGTCGAAAGTGTGTTTTGGGACTCGCGACCGGTTCGACTCCAACGGGTATCTATGCGGAACTCGTCCGGATGCACAGAGAAGAAGGGCTGTCTTTCGGCAACGTCGTCACTTTCAATCTGGACGAATACTATCCGATGCAGCCGGAGGACCTGCAAAGCTACGTGCGGTTCATGCGCGAGCATCTGTTCAATCACATTGACATCAAGCCGGAGAATGCCAATGTTCCGGACGGCACGTTTCCAATTGATAAAGTTGCCGATTATTGTCGCGACTATGAGAACCGAATCGCGTCACTGGGTGGAATCGATATTCAGATTCTGGGTATCGGACGAACGGGACACATTGGATTTAACGAACCAGGTTCCGATCAGACAACTCGGACTCGAATGATCACGCTGGACTCAGTCACTCGCATCGATGCCGCCAGCGATTTTTTCGGTACTGAAAACGTCCCTCGTCGCGCTATCACCATGGGTGTTGGTACGATTCTGGAAGCTAAGCGTATCTTCATACTCGCTTTTGGTGAAAACAAAGCGGGAATTGTTGCGAAGACCGTTGAAGGTGAAATGACTCCTTCGATACCTGCCACCTATCTGCAACGTCATCCCAACGTGGAAATGCTGCTGGATCAGGCGGCCACGGCGAACCTCACACGGGTTCGATTGCCATGGCTTGTAGGCAACATCGTCTGGGAGCCAACTCTCATCCGCCGCGCGGTGATTTGGCTGTCTGAGAAGATGAATAAGGCAATCCTGAAACTAACGGATTCAGACTACAACGAAGAAGGTCTTCAGGATCTGCTCGCAGAATATGGTTCGGCGTATGAAATCAACCTGAATGTATTTCGCCATTTGCAGAGCACAATCGTGGGCTGGCCGGCTGGCAAACCAGCTCATGCCAAACGACCGGGCGACCGACCCCAGCCATTCGATCATATCTTCCCAAAACGAGTCCTGTGTTTTTCACCCCACCCTGACGATGATGTCATCTCCATGGGCGGAACACTGATTCGACTGGCCAATCAGCAGCATGAAGTTCATATCGCCTATCAGACTTCCGGCAACATTGCCGTCTTCGATGACGATACATTGCGTTTCACCGAGTTTGTATCCGATTACTGTGCTGCTTTCGGACTCATGTCAGATCGGATCACCAAGCTGGAACAGCATGTCGAAGAGTTTCTGCGGCAGAAGCAGCCTGGGCAGGTGGATAGCAAAGAAATCCAACAGATTAAAGGCCTTATCCGGCAGGGCGAAGCTCGGGCCGGCGCGCGGTGCTGTGGAATTCCCAACGAGCGACTTCACTTCCTCAACATGCCGTTTTATGAAACCGGTGGCGTAAAAAAGAAGCCCTTGGGAGTTGAGGACATCGAAATCATTGTTGATCTGCTTCGCAAGCTGAAGCCGCATCAGATTTATGCGGCAGGCGACCTGACGGACCCGCACGGAACTCACCGAACGTGCCTGAAAGCGATCATTCAGGCCTGTGACGTTTGCCGAAATGACGACTGGTTTAACGACTGTGAAGTTTGGCTCTACCGAGGAGCATGGCAGGAATGGCCTGTTTACCAGGTGGAAATGGCGGTTCCACTAAGCCCTCAGGAAGTGAAGCAAAAACGTAACGCCATCTTTAAGCACGAGTCGCAAAAGGATCGCGCATTGTTTCCCGGGGCAGATATGCGCGAGTTTTGGCAGCGAGCCGAAGCTCGAAACGCGGATACGGCACGCCGGTATGACAAACTCGGCCTTGCAGAATACGAGGCGATCGAAGGTTTCGTCCGCTGGGACGGAACGTGGGGACTAAACGATTAAAAACCCCCAAACACCCTGTTTTAACAGATTATTCTGGAGCCTTGGTGCCACCAAGGCTCTTTGCTTTTACGCCAACATCAGAAACACCGGCAAATAGGAAGTCTGGGGTAAACCGATAAATTACGCGCACCGACTTTGCAATTGATACGATCGAGTCGCCCGGAAAATTCTGGCAAAGCGTTCTGTGCGAGGACGGCAATAGTCGATCTAATGAGCATGAGGTTCGGGCGTTTGGCACAAGCCTGAATCAAAGGCCCCCTTGATTGAGGAAAGTAGCATGTCTGACGACGCACAGTATCGCCTAACTCATTCTGAAGAGTACGAAGAAATCAGCAGCGAAGAAGTTGATCGAGTCGTAGAGGCTCTGGATCGACTGATCGAAGGCGTGCAAAGCGAAAACATCAAGCATTACCTGGAAGAAGCCGCCAGCAATATTTACTACCTCGTTTACGAAGAAGATGAGTCGTCCAATGATTCATTGGAAAGGGCTGCTTAGTTTTTAAGCCGCCAGACAGCATCCGTCATTCACTGACACCCGGCATTTTTGTGTCGGGTGTTTTCATTGGGGCGGAAGCCTCCAATGCTTTCGGTATGCAGTTTCTTCAGGCCTCTCCGCGCCGAAACGCCTTGCGCTTTGCTCTACAAATTGAGTAACATTGACCCAGCGCCGACCGCTCTCCCTAAATGCTGACGAGCACACAGCGAATCTGAAACGGCATCGCCGTGAGAATCGCAAATTGCATCGTCAAGGCGAATAGTTCCGCTATGATTTCAGGAATGACGTGAGGCTAAATCCTGTCGTGCGTCAATGGTCTCCGGGAGGCGGAAAGTGTCGGGGCAGCGATTTATTGAACTCGAAGGCGTTCGGGTTCACAACCTGCGAAATATCAACCTGAAGATCCGCCACAATTCGCTGACCGTGATTTGCGGGGTGAGTGGTTCGGGGAAAAGTAGCCTGGCATTCGACACCTTGTATTCAGAAGGCCAGCGGCGTTACGTCGAGACATTTTCTCCGTCTGCTCGTCAATTTCTCGATCGAATTGAACGTCCCGCTGCCGACCGGATTGTTGGACTTCCGCCAGCCATCGCAATTCGTCAACAGATGCGCGCCGATGGTCCAAGGAACACGCTTGGCACTCGATCCGAGGTTCTGGATTCCCTTCGAATCCTGTTTTCGCGAGTTGGTCGGCAGTTTTGTCCGAACTGCTCGCAGCTCGTCAATGCGATTTCCGCAGAAGCCGCGGCATCCGTCACAGTTGAACGATGCCGTGGCAGCCGCATTATGATCGTGGCACTTTTGCCGTGGACCGAAACTCAGACAGAGATCGTCGCGACGCTCATTCGTCAGGGTTTTACCCGCACCATCGAGCAGGGAAAGACGATTCGACTGGAAACAATGACTTCATGGTCTGCAAACAATCCATTGGCAGTTGTTGTTGACAGGTTGAAGGCTGATGAAGCTTCATTGTCCCGCATCTCTGAAGCGATAGTCACTGCCATGAGACTCTCTGACGGTGCTTGCACGGTCCTCGCTGAGATGGATTCGGAGCCATCCCCTGAATTACAGGAGTTGGATGGATCGAGCTGGTATGTACTGAAGTTCTCTTCAAGGCAAGTGTGCGCGTCGTGCAATCGTAGTTTTCCTGCGTTGACTACCGAACTGTTCAGCTTCTCGTCGCCACTGGGTGCATGCAATGCCTGTGAAGGCACTGGATCGATCGAGGAAAAGCCCTCGCAAAAAAGTCGGGGCAGTAAGTCGGCCATTGGCTCGCAGATCTGCTCTGAGTGTAGCGGAAATCGTCTGAATGCCGACTCTGCATCAGTGCAATGGGGCAATCAATCCTTGCCCAAAGTTGCTGCTATGGAACTCGGCGAACTGGTCGACTGGCTCTCGGATCGCTTTGCGGAACTTACCATCCCGCTTCGGTTGGCACTGCAACCTGCCTTTGAACATGCAGATAGAAGACTGAAGTTCCTGATCGACAGTGGACTTAGCTATCTGTCTCTCGACCGCAGTATGAAATCTCTGTCGGGCGGCGAAGCTCAACGAGTGATGCTGACTTCAGCACTGGGATCAGGCCTTATCAATACGCTCTACGTTCTGGATGAACCAACGACAGGGCTGCATACCAGCGATACTGATCGCATCATTAAGACGATTCGGCATCTGCAAAAGAGCGGAAACACGCTCGTCGTTGTGGAGCACGATCCTTCGTTCATACTTTCAGCCGATCATGTGATTGAAATCGGCCCGGGAGCAGGAGATGACGGTGGCCGAGTTGTGTTTGAGGGAACGCCACGGGAACTATTGCAGGCCGCGACACTGACCGGAGAGAAACTCAGGCAGAACCAATCACGAACGAGATTGCCAGAGCCTGCCCCTGATTTGAAAGCGCCAGAAGGCAAATCATTGCGAACGGCGATCGCAGGAATCTCAAAGGCGTCAGTTAACGAGACTCCGGAGTCAAATGCGGCGGCGCGAAAACGACTCGCACCGGAGTGTTGGCTCGAACTCAAGGGTATCTGCTGTCATAACATTCACAATCTGGTTGTACGCCTCCCGCTGGGAGTTTTCTGTGCTGTGACGGGTGTGAGTGGAAGCGGCAAGAGTTCATTGATTGCCGATTCGCTTTTTCCGTCACTCTGCCAACGGCTGCAGATTCCGTATTCCGGCCAGGCGAGTGGCTCTGTTGAGCAGATCGAAGGACTCTCGCACATTGAAAACGTGTTGCTTCTGGATCAAAGTCCAGTGCAGCGATCCCGACGAAGTATTCCTGCAACCTGGATAGGTGTTTTTGACGACATTCGTATTTTACTGTCAGAAACTCACGAGGCGAAGAAGCGTAACTATTCTCGCGCGATGTTCAGCTTTAATGCGTCTTCGGGAGGACGCTGCCCTGTTTGCGAGGGTCGCGGTGTCATGACCGTGGCGATGCAGTTCCTTGCCGATATCGAAACGCGCTGTGAAGAATGTGGTGGTCGAAGGTTTCGTCCGGATGTCATTGAAATCCGATACCGCGATCGATCGGTTTTCGACATTCTGAACATGACAGCGGACGAAGCGTTTTCTTTCTTCAACGGACATCATCGCATCCAGCAGCGATTGAACGCAGTTCGACAAACTGGTCTTGGGTATCTTCGACTGGGCCAGTCACTAAACACGATCTCTGGCGGCGAAGCGCAGCGATTGCGAGTGGCCGCCATGCTGGCAGGGATTCCATTGTCCGAAGGCGACACGTCGGCTGAGAATCGGAAGGCAGCCACGCTCACTAGTTCCGGGCGTACCCTTTTTCTGCTCGACGAGCCATCCAGCGGACTTCATATGCAGGATATCGATCGACTTCTCAATTGCATCGACTTCCTTCTGCAGACCGGGCATTCCGTTATCGTAGTTGACCATGATAATTTTCTGATATCGCAGGCTGACTGGCAGATCGAAATGGGACCTGGACCTGGAAAGCTCGGTGGACAAGTCATGCGTTCGGAAAGAAATCTTTGAACTCGCAGATCGGAGAGCATGGCTGACAACGACATGCCGGGGACAAAATCCACTCCGTCACTTCACCGGGCCGAGGTGGAACTCAGGCGATTCCAAACCTCCGGCAGTTTCGTTTGAATCAAATGGATGGTTGATCGCGGCAGAAGAGGAGTTTCCATTGGTACACAAATCGTGTCTTCAAGGCTCAATCGCCCTGGATGCCGTCCGTATTTATAGTCACGATCCAGTGAGCCATCGGCAAGACGTTTTGCTTCTGTGCAGTGCGGGTTGGCGACAGAGATAAAGTACTGGTCACGAATTGACGCACTGTTTTCGTCTGCTTTGCGAAACAGCTTTCGACGAGCAATTTCGCGAAAAAGCTCTTTCGCAGTCAACTCCGCCGGGTCCACAACAGTGATTGATTCCGCAATCAACTCTCGAAACGGATGCTGGCCGTCTTCCTGGAACTCCCGTAGCCGAGCAAACTCTGCAAGGATCTCCTGTCGCACCAGTGGAAAATGCGTGCAACCCAGCACAACAGTATCAATGGCTGCCGTTTTCCCTGAATCTTTGTAGTTCTTCACCAGCGTCGTCACATCATAGCGAACGTAGTTCGACACGGAGTTCAATCGTAGCGATTTGGAGTCGCTGTGGTTGAGCAGGCCTTTCTGATCAAAGCCGTAGGCGGATAACCAGTCGATCTCCAGTTTCGCAGTCTTGTGTTCAACCGATGGGCCGAGGTACACCCGGTCCGAATTCACATTTGCAGAGTCGCCGACTATGAATCCCGGGTCGCCTTCGATAGCTCCCGCGAGTCCGACAGAACCTTGCTGGACTACATGGGGAACTTGCTTTCCAGCAAGTCCCGTCGCTTTCCCAATGGCCTTGGGATAGGCATTACTTCCACATGTGCCCACTGTGGCCAACACTGCCACCGTTCGACGCTGTCCATCGGCAGGTTTGACTTCGATGGTGTCAGTCACGCCGCGTGCCCCGGCTTCAACGACTCCGATGACAAACACAGGAATCTGCCAGGCTCCAATCGCCTGCCGAATTTCTTCAAGCCCCCAGGCTGTGGCGGTATTGCATGCAATCACGATCGCCTTCACCGGCGGCTTGTCAAACTTTGGTTCCGAAGCATCAGACTTTGGCCAATATCGTCTTCCGAGAAGGAATGCGGCATCCTTCAGAATCAACTCTTTCAGGAATTCCTCGCGCTTTGAAGCCGGGTAGTTTCCATATGGCATATTGGCCTGATCTCCAAAGTAGATAAACCTCTCGTGCTGAAAATCTTTTCGCCCATCGGATTCTGGCGAGAAATCATCGTTGTTGAACGCATCCAGCGAGTAGATGGCGTCCTGAACAGTCAGGCCGCCAATGCCGGAATCAAATACTCCAATCGGCAAGTTTCTGGTTTCGACCGACCATGCCGATAGATCAATCGAAAAGGCTGCGTGGCCATCAGCATGGACTTTCGAATGCTGGACGAATTCCTTTACGACTCCTGATACGACTTCGGCCGGCTTTTTTTGGGCAACGGCGACGGCAGGAGTTGCCTTCATACGAGATGAAAACTGCTGCAGCCACCTGGAGGTCACCGCATCGGCAATGGTCGTCGAGGGTTCATACTCGTCCGGCAGTTTGCCCCAGAAAAAACTGACAAAGCCGTCAGCAGCATCTCCACTCTCGTTCATGAAAGACTCCAACTCCTCCATTGAACAACCCAGCGGAAATGTTTCCTCAATAATCACGGGCTTGCCAATCTGAAAGCCCTTTAGCGTTTCGAGTGCCTCAGTGACTTTTCCAGCTTTAGGGTAGATGTGCACGGCGAGGAAATCCAGATTTTCGGCCACCTGATGGGGAACAAATCCGGATGTCAGTCCTGGCCGCTCTAAACTCCAATCGACGAAACCAATAGTAATCAGATGAGTTTCATCGTGCTTTCGAACGGCCTTCACCAGTTGGTCAATCCACTGTTTAGCCGCCTGAGGGCGAGTTCTTCCGTTGGTCGATCGCGCTACAAACTGCACGAAATGCTTGTCACCAAACGCGGGACCCAACCATTCTTTGGCAGGCACCTCGCCGCCAATAACGGGCTCGTTCATCAGGTCATAGCAGAACACTGCCGAGCTGTTCTTGCAGACAGCGGCAATCGATTCCCAAAAGACCTGCTGTGCGTTCCACCGAGACTGCTCGCCCAGCAAATCATACCACTCAGGAACATCCTTCTTGTGGTAGCAACCGAGCCCCGTCAGATCGAGATACAGTCGCGTGTCTTCCGCGAGCTCAAGTAGTCTTGTCAGTTGCTTTAGTTCAGCTTCATTGGGCTCAGTCGCAGACTTCATGAATCGGCCGAACTGCAAATGCACGCGAACAACATTTGCACCCAGCTTCCGCATATCGCGGAAGTCATTCTCAACTCGATCCCACTCCGCATGCCAATAGTCTTCAATCAATCGACCGCTGGCATCATGATCATAGTTGAATCCCATGGGGCGAAAATGACTGGCCATGGGGCCCGCAACGAAGTGAGTCCCATCGTCGCTCACGCGGATCGCTTCAAGTGGATCAGCTTTGCAAAGTGACCCAGACGCCACCAGGAATACAAGACTGGCAAGGAATCGATAGTTGTTCACGACAAATCATCCGCTGCTGTGACCATAATTCGGAACAGCCGCATGATACGTCATCAGAGTCGTTTTGGAACTCCGTTGATCAGTTCGACAGAAGTTCACCCATCTGCGGCAATGATTCCGGATCGCCAGTGAGCTTAAACGGACGACGGGCCACTTCCTTGCCAGAGCTCTTGAGAACCATCCAATAGTCCCCGGGAACAAGCTTGTTTCCCGCGTCGTAAGTGAAGTTCGCAAACAGTAAATCACGCGTGACAAATTGTCCAGAGCTGTCCACCGTTCGTCCGTCCTGATCCTCAACAGCACATTGCACCCAGAGATCTTCATGCGGAGGGTTAATGTTGCATTGAGCGATGATCGTATCGCCAAATTTGAACTCCTGAGATCGATTTCCCAGTTGGCCTCCCACCAGAATATTGCCGATATCGAATGAAAAGAACTTGTCTTTTTCTCGCAGCGGCTTCTGATTGTTGATGATCGCCAGGGCGGCCTCTCGATTGAGCGGTTGCAGTGCCAGAGGACCTTTGTTGGCAAGAATGCCATACAGATCGATTCGATAGTCGGCTTCAGCCGAAGCGACAGCCACAAGCACCGCGAACGCGACCCACAAAATGGAAGCCGGTATCGATGCAGGCCGCATTTCGATTAAACGAGCGATCGCAAATCGCGGAGCTCCCAACAATGCAGTTGGAATACGAAGACGATGAATGAATCGTCGAATCGCTACGATGTCTTTCTCCATCAGGAATGCCAGGTAGCAGCTAATGCATAGGACGGGAAAAATGTACAACCCCAGTGTCAGCCATGTCATGATGTGAAAACATACGCCAACGCCCAGTGCGAAGAATCGTCCAACAGGTCGCCAGGCAAGAAACGGAAAAGTAATCTCCCACACGACTGTGATATAGCCACAAACCAACAGCATTGGAGTCCACATTGCCAGTATTTCGCCCACTGGATTTGAGTAATTCCAGTTACTCAGCATCCAGTATCGCATTTGCTCACCGCTGAAGAATGCCGCAGTCTGAATCTTAGTGATCGCTGCTCCGAAATAGACAAAACAGAACAGCAATTGCACCAGTCGCGCAGGCCAGACGGGAGATCTCGGTGGGATCGCGCTTGCTGCCGAGCCATCTTTCCAACGCTTCAGGATTGCGTCAATCGACCAGACTGATCCACAATTCGAGACAGTCAGCATCAGCAGGACGTGAGTTGCGATGACCGAATACTTCGTCATCGTGCTGACAGCGTCAAGGAGATTGAAGTAGATATAAAGTGGACCGCCGATCAGGAATGCCAGGCGTGTTCGAAATCCAAACACACCACAGATCAGAGCAAAAATCATCACACCGTAAAGCGCAGCCGCGAAGGAGGCTGGCAGCATCGGAAGTGGTGTCCCCTGACCAAAGAATTCGGTCAGCTGTTGTGGAGCGCCGTCGGAGGAGAACAATTCACGCACTCGCGGAAACCGGCGAATCATCGGCACTAAGGCCACCGCCGGCAGGAACATTCGCACCAGCGCCATTCCATAGGGCGACTGCTCTTCAAAAAAAAAGTTCCTGAGGCCACCGAACATGGAGACATCGTTCGTCGCGGATTTCATGGCATTGAGCTTTCATCGGATCGAAACACGAAGAGCAGTATTCTCGCAAAGGGAGTCTGTTTAGTTCGTGCTAAGGCCGTCACTGGATTTCAGGAAAGTCGATTTCTGAGCCTTCATCGCGCTCGGGTTGAAGAATGTGTTGTAATAAGGTGTTGTTTCCTGAGCGGCCCGCTGCAATCGAGGGTTATCCGCGATGGCCTGAATATTCTGCGCATTGAACCAATCCGGATAGCTCTCAATCATCATGCCGCGATTGTCGTAGATCGCTCGCAGGTTGAAATAAGAGGTCTTCTCTTTCGGTTCGTGAAAGTAGCGTGACCACAAATGGTCTGGAGCATTGAACTGCTTTGGCCAGATTTCCTGAACCACATAGACGCGGTCAATTCCTGGATGATCCGAATGGTCCAGCACATGCTTGATATGACGCGAGATCAAATTGCTGCTGACGTCGTAGTGAATACGAGGCACATTTCCAAATGGCGTGAACGCGCCCCAGGGCTCTTCTACGGCAAAGTAGTTCCCGTTCGCGTCTTCACCAACAATGCGAGTCCGGTTGTCGTAGGCCTGCCAGCCACAAAACATATCCCAGACGCAGAAATAGCTGACAGCGTTGCCGACAAGTCCCACTTTCAGCACATGCGCAGTGGTGCCCCATGTCAGGAAGAGAAGATACGAACAGATAAAGAGGCCAGAAACCCATCGGCGAAGTCGCATGTTTCACCTTCCTTCCGTGGCGGGTGAACTAGATTCCGTTCAATTTTAGAGGCCTGCATCCCCACGAAATGCATTTCAAGTGACGCAAATCCCGCCGATGCTGAGCCTCCAGAACCTCTGGACTCTGTACTTTTTACGGAATTCGGTCAAGATCGATCACGCGCCAATCAGTCCAACTGGAAGTTTGTACGCAGGATTCTCAAGAATTCCTGATCTTCAGTCGCCAGGCCGGCTGAACTCAGCTGTCGAACCGCCCCGGCGAAACCGCTTGCACGCTGATTGCTTCAAGGTTTTGCGTGCTGAATGAGTAACTGTCGTGACTGCTCAACGGTGTCTACGAATCGTGGCTGCGATTCGAGTCAGTGACTCTTTTGAGAAGTGCGGTCGCCGATTGTGGACGAACCTTTCCCTGTAACAACTGAGCATGCTCCAGCCGGATTTCAGGATTTGTTGATTTCACCTGAAACGCCGTCGCCCACGCCCTGTCGGCGAGATCGATTTGTTTTTCTCCGCCAAGACTTCGAGCAAGCGCGATCGATGGAGCCGTCTCGCCGGAGTTTTCAGCAAGCGGCGTTGTCAGGTCATCCCAGGCGATGGATTGAATCTTTGATCCGCCTACCGCGCTGTGAACATTCTTTCTTGCGGACCGAAACAATGCAGCAGCCGGTCATCATTAGACTGAAGCTTCGTCGCCATTACGACCTCGCCACTTGAGCCCTATTCCATTTGGTCACGCGCTTTGTCGAAATGACAATGCAAAGTTGGCCTACGCAAAAGCGGTTTGAAAGCCTTTCCACGTGCAGATTACCAGAACTCGCGGACCGGCAGATTATGCCACACACACAAAACTACATAACTACTTTAAATACATATACTTACAACACTTTGAGACACATCACAAAAAACAAAATCACAATTGGCACAGTTCTCGCATTGTCACATTCAACATGACAACAACAGTTTCTGATCAAAGTCGACAGAACTGGAATTCTGGAAAACTGGATAACACAGGAGGTAGCGAGTCATGCTTGTACTTACACGAAAACCGGCAGAAATCATCCGAATCGGCGAAGACATTGTCATCAAAGTGATCAAGACGGGAAAAGGGACGGTGAAGATCGGGATCGAAGCCCCTGCGAATGTTCGCGTTATGCGAGGCGAACTTGTGGCTGACGAAAACCCAGCACCTGTCATCCCGGCCGCTTTTGGCCCCGCGGTTAGAGTTGTCTCAGATCAATATCCCCATGTGGCCTGATCCACGACTCTGGACTGAAATTCCGACAACGACGCCTCAACTCAAACCTAATGAACTGTATTGCTCACAACTCGAACGGATTCAAAACAGGAGATAGAAACATGAACGCTTCGACCCGACTCACGATGACTCTGGCCATTCTGACGATGGCAACCACTTCTTCAGTCTTTGGTCAGTTTCCCGATGAAGGCATTGACCCACGTCAACCTCGATCCATACGACCCGCTGCTGGTTCATCGGCCAGCGACTTTCCGGAACTTCCTGCGAGTTGGTCCGAGTTCTCCACACGCCGGACCACTTCAAACTCACCAGCCGATCCCTTCCGCCGTACGAACAGAGTCAACTCGAACCTGCGATCACAAAGCAGCGAGCAGACAAGATACCGCGTACCCGTGGATAACGACTACGACTCGATGCCGGTCGATCGATTCGATGCACGCAGTCGCGATCGCTACACAACCGAAGATCTCTATCCTCGAGACGACTTCTCCCGTGAAGAGCAATTGGACCAATCCTATGCTCCGCTCAATGATCCGAGCAACGGCCGCAATTTTGGGCGAATTCCGGTCCGAAGGACCAACAACGATCGGTACAACCCACTGACTGATCGTGACCCATTCGTACCTGCTCCGCTGCCAGAAGGCCAACTTGACGATGAAGCCTCAAAGATCGACGAACTGATTACGATTCGATACCAGAATCCTGTGACCGTCCGAGCGATTCGTGCGATGAGCAATGCTCAGGCTGTGGCCTTGTTTTCAGAAGTGTCACAAAAGATTGATGAGCGGTCACTTGAGCCGACGAGTTACGATGTCCGCGTGCGTCGTGCCCTGCGAAATCTGACGATTGCTTTGGATAACTCAGCGTTTGTGAATGGTCTTGGCCTCTCAGCAGACTCGTTTCAAATGGACGGTTTTCGCAATACGCTGGCTCGGCTGGCGAGTTCTGGTCAGTTGCGAAACTATCAGGATGCTTCAAGTATTCTGAAAACTGTGATGAGCCAGGCGTCTTCAGTCAAAGGCCTGACACCAAGTGTTGTCGGTTTCGAATTTGCGAATGCGAGCATCGATACGCTGGATAAGTTTTCTGGTCTTGAGCCAGCAGATCCATCGTCACGGAATGGTGCAGAGTTGTCAGGGATGAAGAGTGCAGCTCTGGAAGAAGAGATTGTTGGAGTGGGTGTTGAAGTTCGTGAGCACGCTGATGGCCTTGTCATTGTGAAGCCTCTCCGCGGTGGACCAGCAGCGGAAGCGGGCGTTGAAACAGGTGATGTCATCCTGAGCATTAATAATCGGGAGATCGCCGGAATGAAGATGGCAACCAGCGTGGATCTGATGAAGGGAAGCAGCGGAAGCCAGATGAAGATTCGAGTCTTTCGAGATGGAAAAGGTGAACGGGACTTTGTACTGACTCGCCGCAAGGTCCGCGTCTGGACAGTGAACGACACCAGGATCCTGAATGGAACAGACGTTGGTTACTTCAGCCTCAGCCGTTTTTCACAGAATTCAACCGCCGAACTGGATCAGGCGCTGAATGGTCTTTATAGCAAGGGAATGAAGTCACTGGTGATGGACCTTCGAGGAAACCCGGGTGGCTTGCTCACAACTTGTGTGGAGATCAGCGACCGATTTTTGGCCTGTGGAACAATTGTTTCCACCAAGGGACGATTGAGTGGTGACAACATGGTGGAACAGGCAACCTATGCGAAGACCTGGAATGTGCCACTTGTGGTTCTGGTTGACGGTGACAGTGCTTCCGCAAGTGAAATCTTTGCTGCTGCAATTCAGGAAAACAATCGGGGAGTTGTGGTCGGTACGAAGTCGTATGGTAAGGGCTCGGTTCAGACACATTTCCCGCTCAATGCTATCGGAGGTGACCTGCGACTGACAACCGCACTGTTCTACTCACCGACCGGCCGCAAAATGGCTGGCGAAGGCGTGACACCTGACGTCGAAGTCAATGACCGAGACGGAGTTGTGAATGGTGATGAAGTGCTGATCGAAGCCGTTCGGATCGCTCGAAGCCAGAATCTGAAAGACATGGCCAAAGCATCAGGAACTTGCCGACCAGGCAATCGACCAACGGCCTCACGAAGTTCTTCTCTGAGCAATATCGTGGACCCAAGTCACCTCGGATCGACAGTTCGCTAAGTGAGTCTCACACGACACTGTTCCGATAAATCGACCAATGCCTGAGCCACGATGGTTCAGCGGTCGACTGGTTCCCATCCACACTGCTCATAAGGAATCCTGATCGTGAAGCAAAGCCCAGATTCAAAATCCTGAAACCGGCTGACTGAGTTTTTTCGGTCATCCGGTTTTGTGCTTTTGTAGTTCAACGAGATAGGTTGATTCGACGACGCTCAATTCAGCCTGAAGCTTCTCACGTTGCAACGCGTCCGCCGCATCGACGAGCTGAAACCGCAGGTCACGCATCACCTGATGCAACTGAGCACGAAATCGATGAGTGACAATTTCGGGGCGGTGTCTCCAGAAAAACAGATTCATAACCGGCTCGTTGCTTACGAAGTGGAAACAGTTTCAGGCTTATTCATACACAGAGTTCTCGTCACATTCCACTTTGGCTTTTCGTGCCGCACTCACACAAGCCCAGAGTTTTCGATCTGATGGGGAAGTGTTTTCGGATCAGATTTGTTACCATCTTTGCGACTCGTATCAGTACTTCACAGGTGTTGATAATCGGCAACGGATTTCCCGGGATGCGGGTAACGTCTCCTGCTCAGTCATCGAAAGATCATAATATGCCCGGTTACCTCAGACTCGCATTCTGCCTTAACCTGCTCATCACTTGTTGGCCAGCGGTATGCTGCTCGGACGAAAACAAGAGTGACCCTGCAGTGCCCGTCACACAGGCTCATGCGCACAACGACTACCTTCATGAAAGACCATTGCTGGACGCAATTGAACACGGATTTACCAGCATCGAAGCTGACGTCTTTCCTGTCGAAGGTGAATTACTGATTGCTCATTCATTTTTGGAGATCTCAAAGCAAAAAACTCTGGAAGGCCTTTATCTAAGACCACTGAGTGAACTTGCGAGAAAGAATAATGGTAGCGTCTATGGAGATGGCAGATCCGTTATGCTTCTTGTTGACATCAAAACAAAAGGAAAAGACGCTTATGAATTGTTGTCAAAGCAGTTGGCGTCTTACGCTGATGTTGTATCGCATACGGATGGCGATACTTTCGTAGAAAAGGCAGTGACTGTTGTGATCAGCGGCGATCGTCCCATTTCCGACATCGCCGCTTCAAAGCCGCGTTTCGCAGGTATCGACGGGCGTTTGGGTGATCTCGATTCAGATATGCCTGTCTCACTGCTTCCGTTGATCAGCGACAACTGGGAAAACCACTTCAAATACCGCGGCAAGGGAGAAATGCCGACCAGCGAGAAAGCGAAGCTGACTGAGATCGTGACGAAGGCTCATGCAAAAGGACGACGACTGCGATTCTGGGCGACTCCAGAAAGCCGAGAGCTCTGGCAGGAGCTGCGGAACGCGGGTGTCGACTTTATCGGAACCGACGACCTGCTGAAGCTGAGTAAATTTCTCAAGGAATGACGAAAAAACGAATGGGTTGCAGACGTTTTCGTCAGCAAGGGATGTTCAATCGACCGTGACTTCCTGTTCAGATTTACAAGCGTCGAATGGTTTACTGATCGGAATTGATCTAATGAAGCTGTCGTCATTCAATGTCGCGAACATCACAGGCGGATCCATATTCTTTGTGATAGCGGCCTGCACAATCCCATTCGGTTATCACGGCACTGCCTTGGCCGCAAAAGGCGTTGAGCATACCGACGTTATCGTCTACGGCGGCACATCTGCGGGTGTTGCGGCTGCGATTCAGGTTTCTCGTATGGGCAGTTCGGTGGTGTTGATTGAACCCAGCAAACACATCGGAGGCCTGACTTCCGGTGGCCTGGGCTTTACGGATAGCGGCGACAAACGAGTCATCGGTGGGATATCAAGGGAGTTTTATGCACGAATTCGCAGGCATTATGACTTACCTTCCTCATGGACCCAGCAAAAGGCGGCCGACTACTCGCGGTATCGCCCCAACGAAGATGCCATGTGGACGTTTGAACCTAAGGTTGCTGAGGCAATTTTTTGGACCATGCTGAAAGAGGCAAATGTCGATGTCGTGACGCAGGAACAACTCAACCGCGACGGCGGCGTCGAGTTGGCCGAGGGGCGAGTTTTGGCGATCACCATGGAATCCGGAAGGAGGTTTACAGGAAAGCAGTTTATTGACGCCACCTACGAAGGGGATTTGATGGCTGCTGCCGGAGTGAAATACACCGTGGGACGTGAGGCCAATTCCGTTTACGGAGAAGCGCTCAATGGCAATCAGGTGAAGTCAAACATTCATAATCATCGCTTCACAATGAACGTCGATCCGTATGTTCGGCCGGGGGTGCCGGCCAGTGGCCTGATTTCCGGCATTGAAAGCACCGGCCCTGGTGAAGATGGCACAGGCGATCATCGTGTTCAAGCCTACTGCTTTCGCATGTGTATGAGCAACGCCCCGGCGAATCGCCTGCCGTTTCCAAAGCCGGAGAATTACGACGAAAAGCGATATGAGTTGCTGCTTCGCAACTTTGAAGCCGGAGACCTGAGGTTTCCAATGAAGCCAGACATGATGCCGAATGGCAAGACGGACACGAACAACAATTGTGCATTTTCCACCGACTATCTGGGCGGCAACTACAAGTATCCTGACGCCAGTTATCAGGACCGTGAAGCCATTATTCGCGATCATGAAGATTATCAAAAGGGGCTGATGTGGAGCCTCGCGAATCATCCTCGAGTGCCCGAGTCTATTCGAAAAGAGATGGCTCAATGGGGGCTTCCTGCGGATGAATTCGTCGATAACGGGAACTGGCCGCATCAGTTGTACATCCGCGAAGCTCGGCGAATGGTCAGCGACTATGTGGTCACGGAGGCCGATTGCCGTCGTATTAAGATCGTGGAAGATTCTGTAGGGCTCGGAAGCTACAACATGGATTCGCACAA
>JANPHT010000355.1:0-15190 GCA_031424595.1 Planctomycetota bacterium | reverse complement strand
TGAGGATGGAAAGTGGGTGGACGGACCTGCTGCGGCTTCGTTGGCCAAGCGTCACAACCTCCAGGGCCCCATCGACGACGCCTTCATGGACTCCTTCATCTTCGTTCGCCCCACCGGGACGCCAGCGAACGAAGCAGTCGGCAAGTGGGCCGATGCGGAGTTGACTCGAGCCATCGAACACTGGCGGCGGCATTTCCGAGGTGACGCGCGAGTTGTCAACGATGTGGATTTGACCGACGAGATGATTCAGTCGTCCAACATCGTGCTGTGGGGCGATCCGAAGTCGAACAGCGTCCTCGCGAAGATCGCTGACAAGCTGCCGATCCAATGGACGGCCGACAAAGTTACGGTCGGCGAAAAATCTTATGATGGGAAGAACCACGCTCCGATTCTGATCTATCCGAACCCGTTGAATCTGAACCGCTACGTCGTGCTCAACAGCAGCTTCACCTTCCGAGATTATGCGTACCTCAACAACGCTCGCCAGGTTCCCATGCTTCCCGACTGGGCCATCATCGACCTGACCACGCCACCCAACCCCGTCTGGCCCGGCAGAGTCGTGGAGGCCGACTTCTTTGACGAACAGTGGAAGCTAAAGCCCTAAACTACGAACTCGGCCCCTTTTTTACAGGCAGTGCTGTGAGCGGATCTTCCGGCCAGGAATGTTTTGGATAACGTCGTTTCAGCTCTTTGCGAACGTCTTCATAAGTGTTGGCCCAGAAACTTGCGAGATCATCTGTGACCTGTTGAGCCCTCATGTTTGGGGCCAGCAGGTGCAGAAGTACGGGAACTCGACCGCCGGCAACGCGCGGTGTCTGCTGCATGCCAAACACTTCCTGAATGCGGACGGCGAGAACAGGTGGCCGACCTACTTCGTACGTTAGCTTCATGCGGCTGCCGGTTGGCACCGAGATACGGTCCGGCGCTTCACGTTCGATTGTCTGCACGAGGGCGTAGCCCATTCTTGACTGCAGTGTCGATAACCACGGAGCGGACTTAAGTTCGGCAAACGACCGTCGACCGTGACAGAGTTCTTGCAGCACATCCAGCAGCATCTCTTCATCCAGCGCGGGCAACGGCAGTTCGGGCATCCATTGCTTCAGACAGCGGACTCTCGCGAGAAAATTGGCGAACGCGTCGTCGGACGGCATCACCATGTCGAGTTGACCACGAGCTGACTCAAACAGCACTTCCGCGGCAGCATCTCGGTCGGTGATGGCCGCAGGAGTCTCTTCAAGGACCAGATCATCAAAGGCGACTCGACGACGAGCCACCACTTGCTTCTGAGTGGGATGAAAAAACAACTCATCACCACTTCGCAGCAACGTCTGCGGCAGCCATTCACGATTCACTTCGGATGCCTGACGCACCATCGCGTCGGTGCCAGCGCCGTCGATTTCGACGCACAGAAACAACAGTGATTTCTGCACCGCCGACTTTGGCCCCAGCCGAACACCTCGACCACCCACCATCAATCCCTTGTCGCTGGTGGCATCGCGCCGTCTGGCGACTCGATCCGGAAACCCGGCCACGAGTGAACGAAGCAACGCTTCTTCAGGATCGATCGATTCATCGCGGCTTGGCCCAAGCTCGTCGCGCAGTGTTACGAAAAGCTGCCTGGCAACCTGAGTCAGAGTGCGAACGGCGTTGCGATTGATTTCCCCAAAAGGCGATTCCGTTTGGCCCGTCTGAAGAAAGTCCTCCACAGCAAACAAGCGATCGAGTACATCGGACCGCGAGCGACGCGCCGACGTCGTTTTGATGGGAGTATTTCGAATACCTCGATCCGCCACAGGTCCCCGCAAGAAGGGATCGCGCTCCGAGAGCATGGCCGCGATCAGCGTCGCTCGTTCGGGCTGACCAAGTCGATGGGCTTCGATCAACAGCCGGCCGATTCTCGGTGAAACAGGAAAGCGAACAAGGATTTTCCCAAGCCCCGTGACACCCGAATCATCAATTGCGCCCAGTAAACGCAAAAGTTTAACAGCGTGATCCAGCGAAGCCGCGGGCGGTTTTTCGAACCACGGAAACTCACGAATGTCAGCTTCGCCCCAGGCGTACAATCGCAGCACAGCGGACGAAAGATCGACGCGATTCAATTCGGCCACATCAAAATCCGGGCGGCGTCGATGGGATGCTTCTTCCCAGAGACGCAAGCAGATGCCTGGCTGGGTTCGCCCGGCTCGGCCCGCTCGCTGATCGCATGAAGCCCTGGAAACTGGCGTTAACTCCAGTCGATCGAGTCCAATGTCAGCATCAAACTGCATCTGTCGAGCCAGTCCCGTGTCCACAACCGCTGTGACACCTTCGATAGTCACCGACGTTTCTGCGACATTTGTTGATAACACCACTTTCCGCTTGCCGCAAGGCGCGAGGACTCGGTCCTGGTCTTCCGGCGACATGTCACCGAACAGCGTGAAGATTTCCAGGTTGTGACGGCGCGCGAGTGGTTCGAGCTCGCTGCGGGTCTTCATGATCTCGCCAACGCCGGGAAGGAAGACGAGCACATCACCATCGGTCTGCTGCAGGACGGTTTCAATTCCGCTGATTGTCAATTCGGAGATGTGTTGCCGCTCGACTCGTCTCAGATAATCAATCCGCACGGGATGAAGACGGCCTTCGCTTTCGACGATCGGACAATCACCCAGGTACGTTGCAATACTGGCGGGATCGAGCGTGGCCGACATCACCACGATTTTCAATTCCGGTCGCACAGTTTGCTGGACTCGTCGAACCATCGCCAGAGCTAGATCACTGTCGAGCCGTCGTTCATGGAACTCGTCGAAGATGACAACGTCGATGCCTTCCAGAAATGGATCGTCCTGCAATCGCCGTAATAGAATGCCTTCCGTCACGACGAGGACTTTTGTGTCGCGGCTGACAGATTCTTCAAATCGGACTCGGTAGCCAACACTCTGGCCAACGCGATCGTGGCATTCAAACGCCATACGCCTTGCGGCTGTTCGAGCCGCTATTCGCCGCGGTTCGAGCATGACGATTTGGCCGACTGGAGCTAACCCTGCAGCCAGCAATGCGGGCGGAACACGCGTCGTTTTTCCGGCACCGGCTGGTGCTTTCAACACAAGACTGTCAGCACGTTTCAGGGCTGTGCTCAGCTGCGGAAGGACATCGTCTATCGGGAGCAACGGTAACATTTTGCTAAAAAACTGGCGTGTTTGAGTATTTTCGGGGGACTTAGAATCTGCAGTATTTTGTCGATCTGAGGACAGATCGACCTACTTTGTGCCGACCGGCGAAAGACCCGAATTCCCGCAACAGAAGTTGCTTTGGGACGGCATCAAAGGACAATATACAGACAATAGACAGACAAATCGCCCGGCGGACGCGATTACGGTACCATTGCCTTTTCTGTCCGTCAGAGTTCGGAATTCGCGAAAGAAATGATTCTCTTCGCCACCGTTGGGCAATCAGTAAAAAAAAATCGGGAGTCTTCAGTTGAACCATCGAAGCCAAACAACATCCCAGAACATCGGTTGGCAAGCGATTCTCCTGGTATTGGCCGCCGTCAGCTCCAGTTTCCCGCTGGGCAGCGCCGGGGCCGATGAACTCAAACTGACGGCACCAGCAATCGATGTTGCCGTCGATGTGTCGAAAGTGACGCCGGGGCCGCCACAAATACCAATGCCGACGCCGACTGCTGATGGCTCTACACCGATGCCCATGCCTGGACAGCCGCCGGCGGAAGCAAAGCCGGATCCTGCAACCCAAAACTCCGTCAAACGACCGCCTGCCGACAAGTATGTCCCACAACCCATCGATCAGGAGATTCGAAAGAACCCCGATGGCAAAGTCGCCTTTAATATTAAGGGGCAGCCGTGGGAACCGGTGCTGCAGTGGCTGGCGGATGCGTCGGCTTTGTCCCTGGACTGGCAGGAACTTCCTGGCGACTCGCTAAACCTGATCACCAGTCGTGAATACGCGATGGAAGAAGCCCGCGATCTCATCAATCGCCATTTGTTGAGCCGCGGCTTCACAATGATCGTTAATGGTGAAGTGATGTCGATCATGAAAACAAAAGATCTGAATCCCGCTTTGGTTCAACGAGTGACGCCGGACAAGCTGGACTCACTTCCCGATCACACCATTTGCAAAGTGTCGTTCGATCTCGACTGGCTGATCGCAGACGAGGCCGTTGAAGAACTTAAGCCGATGCTCAGTTCAGCCGGACAAATCCACAAACTCAGTCGAACGAATCGGCTGGAAGTCATCGATACGGCGATCAGTCTGCGTCAGCTTTGGGAACTCATTGAATCGGAACAATCAGTCGATGGTGAAGAGCAGCTCGTTCGAGCCTTTAAGCTGACGAATCGTCGCGCGGACGACGTGATTCGCATGCTGCGAGACTTGCTTAAGCTGCAAGACCCGGGAGGCGGAGGTGGCGGCGGTGATGCAGCAGCAATGGACCCCAATATGGCAATGCAGATGATGCAGCAAATGCAACAAATGCAGCAACAAATGCAGCAGGCGGCTGCCATCGCACCTCCTGGTGCCGGGGGAGCACGTCCAAAAGTTGAAACACGGCTCGTGCTGAATCAAAAGGAAAACACGATCCTCGCGCAGGCCTCACCCGATCAGATGGCCGTGATTGCGAAAGCGATTGAGCAGATTGATGTCGCAGGCGACAACGAACGATCTTTGCTTCAGAACATCAATCGCATGAAAGTCTATCGCCTGGAATCCGTGGATCCGCAGACACTGGCAGATCTGCTTCAGCAACTTGGCGATCTTGATCCTGCCACGGTCCTGAAAGTCGACAAGAAGAAGCGTTCGATTATTGCCTGGGCGACTCTGTCGGATCACCTGACCATCACAACGCTGGTCGAAAAGCTCGACCAGTCGTCTCGCAAGATCGAAGTCGTCGCGCTGCGTCGACTGGATGCGGAATACGTGGCCGGCACTATTCGACTGCTGATGGGTAAAGACGAAGAGAAGGAGGAAGATGCATTCCCCCAACGATATGGCTATTTCGATTTCGGGATGATGAATCAGCAGAACGCGGCGAAAGAGCCTTCATTTAAGGTGGAAGCTGATACGGAGAATAACCGACTGCTGGTGAATGCAAACACGATTGAGATGGAGGAAATCCGCGATCTGCTGGTCAAGCTGGGCGAGTTGCCTGACCCCAATGCCGCCAGTGATGGCGTGAGAGTTTTCGACATGAATCCTGACGAAGACATGCAGCAATTTCGACAACAGCTTGAGCGATTCTGGCGCCGTGGCAATCAATTGGAATTTGACCTTCCCGATCCTCCCCCAGTAGAACCGGACAATGGTGGCGACGGCAAGGACCACAGCAAAGCGGCACGATCGAACGCGACGACAACAGCCCCTCAGTTACAGGAGAATCCCTCAAATCCCCGAGTCAGAATTTGGCCGATGCCGACAGCAAAGAAGCGAAAGGCTCCGGGTGATGCACTGACTGAGTTGCTGGAAGCGGCCAATGCCGAATCAAAGCCGACGCCTGCCGATCACGCTCCTGTCCTGACGGCATTCACCGATGAGACGGCAACCAACGCCGACGGTCAACCTAAATCACTTCCCGCCACATCTCCCGAAAGCTCTCGGGAAATCAATCGGACAATACAAGGGACGGAAGAGCCGCTGCCAAAAATCCGGCGTGAGTTGATCGAAAAACTGCGTCAGCAGCTGGGTTCCGAAGTGGATAATCAAACGAAACTGGGTGAATCCGCTGCGCCAAATGCGAAGACTCCTAAGGAGCCACATTCGTCCCGAAACGAGTCAGACAGTACCTCGCCAGTGAAGATTGCACTGACCCCTGATGGCAAGTTGATTGTCAGCAGCAGCGATCCCCAGGCACTCGCAGAAATGGAAGAGCTGATTTCGCAGGTGGTTGCACCGCGTCGCAGCTTTAAAGTCTTTCACCTGAAGTATGCCACTCCGTCCTGGGTGACACTCAACCTGAAGGATTTCTTCAAGGCGGAAGACGAAACCAAGAGCACTATGGAGTACAGCCCGTATTGGGGTATTATGCCGGCTCAAAAGAAAGTCAAAGGAAATCGCACGCTGTCAAAACGTCGGCAGCCACAATTCATCTCTGACAATTTCACCAGCACGATTCTTGTTCGCGACGCCGACACAAAACAACTGCAGACAATAGAAGACCTGATCGCAATCTACGACATTCCCGAGCCGTCCGATGCTCGGTCGATGAGAGTCACCACGATTTTTCGCCTCGAAAATGCGAAAGCCGCTTCCGTGGCGGCCGCTGTGAAAGATGTTTTTCGAGATCTGCTGAGTTCGAACGACAAGGCTCTGGAGAAAGATGACAAGGGCCAACAGCGTCAAGGTAGTGGAGGGCTGGTCACTTTTCTTCCCGGGGGAGAAAAGAAAGACGGTCAGGAAGAAGATGAACCCATTCGATTTAAGGGCCTGCTTTCCATTGGAATTGATGATTCATCCAATACCTTGATTGTTTCCTCTGCGGGAAGCCTGATGGAAACCATCACGGTTCTCATTGAAGACCTTGATAAGGCGGCGGATTCTTCTTCGGTGGTTCAAGTTGTACGAGTCGATAAAAGCGTTGACCTGGCTCTTATCCAGGAACGGCTACGAGAACTCATGAAAACTCCGCAACCGCAGCAGGGACAGCAGCCCGGTCAACCGGGGCAGCCAGTTCCTGGACAGCCAGGCATTCCTGGAACTCCACCTGCCACGGACGCTGTCGTGCCTGACGGCAATTAGTCTGCGCTTCCTCGAACAACGATGCGATGCACACACGTCTAATGTTTGAGGCCAGGTCTGGCCGTTCCTGGTCCACAGTATTCGACAAACGCGAATGGAATCCCAAAAGAAAGTCCACTGTCACTTTTCGGTCCCCCGATGTGGTATTCCGAGCAACGCGGAACTCGCGAATGCAGTTTACTGGAAGCTGTCGAACGCCACTCAGTTTATTGCACGGTGATTTCGGGCGGCTGACCGAGAAAAGAATGACCAGGTGAAAACTCAGGAGCAGTCAACGGAGGATAGGGGATGGCTGCTGTTTCGGACGTCGATGATGACTGCCGTGCATGAATAACAGCCGCTGGATTACGTCGATAGTCGTCATAGCCCGGACCAGAATGTCCTCCAAGCATGCCTGTCACCTGCTGTGATGCATCCCACTTCCGCCATTCGTACGTGCTCAGGCCCTGAGCCTGCTGCAGCTCGGCGAGCAGAGTATTGTAAGCCGCGACCGCTTCGCTCAGATCGCTGATCGCATCCACGTAAGATCTCATGGCCGACTGCAGGTCCGTCAACGCCAGCAAGAGCCAATCCTGACTCGAACTTGCTGCCGGCGGCTGTGTATAGCGAATCCGAGACACACGCAGCCATTCCTGTGTTTCCAACGTCTGCCGTTTTGCAATTTCCATTCGCTGCCATGCAGCCTGTAAATCAGAAACCAGCTCCGTAATTTCGAAGGCCACATTTTGTTCAGTCGCCAGGAGTCGCATTTGTTCCCGCGCAAGACTCAGCTCGGCGATTTTTCGCTGACTGCGAGCGGTCTTGTTGCCAAGCGGAACATCCACAGCAAACCCCAGCGTCCAGTCCGTGTAATCAGCGGTTGCGGCCTGCCGGAAGCTGTCATCCAGACGGTCGGAAAGTCCATTCATCCAGTAGTCGCCTCGCAGGTTTACTGACGGCAACACATTGTTCTGCGCGATTCCAAGATTCAGGCTTCGCTCCCGGATTCTTTCCCGCAGTACATTAAGCGTGGGGCGACTTTGCATCGCCACCTGAATCAGCGATTGAGTATCCCCGGGCGGCAAGGTATCAACGGGCTTCTCCGAAGGAAGCAGCAACGGATCAACCATCGGCTGACCACCCATCAGTTGCCTCAGTTGCAGAACTCGCTTCCGCACGACGCCCTGCATCGTAGTTTCTGTCCGGCGAAAACCGTCCAGTTGCACGCGGGCTCGCGCCACGTCGGCCAGAATCGATCGATCGGCTTTTAGTCTCAACGTCTCGACGCGAACGCTTTCCTCGGCCAAGGGAATGACGGACTTCACAGCATAAACCTGAAGGTGAGCGGCATAAAGTCGCCAGTAGCCTTCGGTAATACTTCTGATCTGCGAGTTCAAAACCTCTTCCAACTCCCAGCGGGCCTGATTCGCCTGTATCTGAGCAATCCTGATCGGTGCCAGAGCGATTTTTTTCCCTGCACCGCGAAGCACTGGCTGGTTGACTCGAACGACGTAATCCGTTGAGTAAATTGGGTTGAACTGCCCAGCACCGACGCCGCCGGGAAAATACAAATACGCCGTGGGCGGTTCGATACCGACGCTCAGAGTACCACCCGTTTCAAGCGGCTGAGTAATCCTCGCATTCGCACTGGTAACGTCTCGTCGAGTATTGGCGGCAATCCCGGGTCCGAAGAACGCATTGGGAGGCTGATCAATCTGGCTGCCATCAAAGTTTGCCGACAATCGCGGCTGGAACTGTCCACGTTGAGAGTCAATTCGCTTCTCCGCAATCTCCACGTCCGCCGGAGTGATCGCTGCGATGTTGACTCGCCCCTCCAGCGTTCGAACGATTGATGACTCTGCGAGAGCCGATTCGATAGCGTCGTGCAACGTCAATGGCAAATAAACATTCGGTTCAGTCACAGGACTGACGGCGGAAGATCCATCAGCCACATATTGAGTTGGGTTGCTGAACTGCGGCATGGCATGGCCGTTTGGCAGAGCCTGCCTGTAGTCACCCGCATCCTGACCTCGAATCACCGCCTGCTCTTGAGCACCGCGCAGCATGCAAAGCGTGCTGCACCCCCCAACGGAGATAAAGCACAAAACTGTACTCAGGATAGACAATTGCCAGGCCAAGCCACACCCGGGACGGATCCAGGAAAGGAATTCGCCAAAACTAAACCCCGCGAATGTATCAGACCACATCCATACGATCAGAGCAGATGTGACCGCGCGAATTGGAATGTGTAAACACACCACTGCAGTCTGTTAACTGCGACGGCGGATTATGCCGGTTCCGCAAGTTTCTAAGCGGCTCCTGCTTGTCAGTGGTTGTGTCCTGGCATCAAAGGAGGTCCACAGATGTTGAGAAAAAACCTCACAAAAACACCTTCGAGTGCAGACTTCGAAGAATTCGCTTTGGATGCAACCTCTTTCTGGAGAAGCACTTAGCAATCAATTGCAGCAACCAGTACAGCCTTTGGCACGGGGATTGTTATGTCAGGAATACAGAAGCAAAGCCAAAGTGGCTTTCAAAGCTCAGTCGTCCAAAGATCGCCCAGAAAGACTTCGCAATGTCTGTCAACGAAAACAACACACCTAAGTTTCGCATTACACGGCTTGAAGACCGCATCGTTCCTGGCATGATGTCCTGGATGGACTACGGCAATGATTGTGATAACAACGGCTCATCACGTGGCGGCAGCCAGAATGGCTCAAACAAACACGGTTCAAACAAGGGCGGATCGAACAAGTGTGATAACGGATCTCGCAAGGGCGGAAGCTCACGCAAAGGCGGATCTAAGAAGCACGGTTCAAACAAGGGCGGATCTAAGAAGCACGGCTCAAAAAAGGGTGGATCACGCAAGGGTGGATCGGGCAAAAAGGTTGGCGGCAAGAAGTGCAAGTAACCTGACTCAGGCAAAGACTCACACACTTCACGTCGTAGTTTGATTTTCAAAAGCTGGAGAAAGATTCCCCTGGAGTCTTCTCCAGCTTTTTTCGTTGAAAACACGAGATTCCATTGACGGCTTCGCAGCATGGCGCCCCTCGAGCAGTGATTTTCTATCCGGGAACGATCGATCAGTTATTCCAATCGTGCCGAACATGACGGCGCCAGCTCACGAAAGAATTGCTTCCAGGGGCCACATGAGCGAATTGGCGACGTATCGTTTCCTGACAGTCTCCTCGTTCAGAAACCAAGGTCGTCGCTGCATCGTACCACTCGTCAGGAAACACTCCCATGCCATCAAAGGGCAAAAAAAACAGGCAGAAGTCCATGAAGCAGCGGTCGAAGCCTCTTCAGACGAAGAAGAAGGAACGGGACGAGTGCCCACACTGCGCGACAGGAGCCGAGACTTACGGATACCTGAAACGCGCGTATGTCTACGACGTCGATCTCGCCCGCCGGATTGTTTCCGATGGCCGCGAGCCGGTTGAACTGGAACGAGACGATGTCGCTTACTGCGTTGACAATAGCCGAATTCACAAGCAGCACATCGACCACGTCAACACAAAATATCCGGGGATCCTGGGCCACCTTTGGGGCCCCGGTGAAGCCGGGGCGTGGGAGCACGGTCACGTTCTCATCGACGGTAATCATCGAGCCGCGCGATGCCTTCGCGATGGTCTACCGTTTCGAGCCTACCTGCTGTCGGAAGACGAAAGCGAACAGATTCTGAAACGCGGCGCCGGAAAAAACGGGCAAGTATATGACCGAATGAGTAAGGACGACTAAAGTGTGTCTGCTGTAACTCTCTCCCCATCGTCACCGCGCTTGCCACAAGTCCGGGATGACCTGACAATTCAGGCGATCTCGCCGACTGAGTACGTCATTAAGCGTCGCGAAAGTCGTGAGTATTTCAGCGTCGGTCCTCAGGAAGCTTGTCTGCTGGAACTGTTGAACGGAAAGCACAGTTTCGTTGAAATCCAGGACGCGTACTCAAAAAGGTTCGGCGAAGCGCTGAGCGAAGCGGACCTGAATGAGTTCCTGCAGGCCATCCAGCCGATGGGTCTGCTGAAGTCCTCATCGAAGTCTCGATCCGGTTCGAAAGACTCCCCAGCTGAATCGGCGACTCCCGGCAAAAGTCAGTCGAAATCGACACTGCCCCGGACCAGCGAACCAGAACCCGCTCGTCCGAGGAAGAGATCGCCACTGAACGGGCAATCGGCTCTTTTTTTTCGCGTTCCCGTGTGTGATCCGGACGCCTTTCTCGGTCGTCTGGTGAAGTCGATCTCGTTTATCTGGACTCGCGGATTCCTGATCCTCGCCAGTGGCGTCATGTTGATCGCACTGTGCGTCATGATCTCCAGTAGTCATCTGTTGTCCGCTGGAATCCCAAAATCACCCGGCTGGAATGATGCCCTTCTTTTCATCAGCGTCATGCTCGCCTGCACCGCGTTCCATGAGATTGCCCACGGAGCCACTCTAAAGCGATTTGGCGGCGAAGTGCATGACTCCGGTTTCCTGTTTATGTTCTTTACACCGTGCATGTACTGCAATGTTTCTGATGCATGGTTGATACCGGACAAATGGAAGCGGTTGGCTGTCACAGCAGCCGGAGGATTCTGCGACTTGTGCGTCTGGGCGATCGCCGTCTTCGTCTGGCGGGTTACTGTCATCGGGACGTCGATTAACCAGGTTGCGTTTCTGGCGTTAACGATTTGTGGGGGGAGAAGTCTGCTGAATTTCAATCCGCTACTTCGACTGGATGGTTATTACCTTCTGAGCGACTGGCTTGCGATTCCCAATCTGCGCCCGCGAGCGATGGACTACTGGATGAGCCACGTGCGGTGGTTTCTCTGGGGCGCAGCTCCGCCACCGGTCTTGCCGGAACGACGGGTGCTGCTCTTCTATGGTTTTATGTGCTGGGTCTTTGCGATCGGTTTTCTGGATCTGATTGTTGTTCAGTTCTTTGAGTACATGGGCGGCCAGTTTGGAGTGGTGGGGTTGGTGTTGGTGGCTTTGCTCATGAGTTTCGGGATTCGACGGGTTTTCAAGGGCTTTTTTGCGAGTGAGTTTGCAACCATGTTGAAATCAAGATCCGGAAGAACCGCAACCTGGGCGATTGGACTGCTGAGCATTGCCGGGCTGCTGTTCCTCGTGCCTGTCAAGAGCACGACGAGCGGCGACTTCGAAGTCCGGCCCGGGAATATTACTCAGGTTCATATTTCTGTATCCGGCATCGTCGACAGAATCCTTGTCGAAGACGGCAGTGTGGTGCAGGAAGGCCAGGTGATTGCTCAACTCAAATCACCGACGTTGGAATCAGAAATTGTCCAGACGCAGGATATGTTACGAGAAGTGGAAGCCAATCTTCGACGACTCAAAACGGGAGCCCGTCCGGAAGAACTTGTCGCAGCAACCGATCGTGTACGCCGCCTGACCGAATGGTACGAGCTGGGGGCTGACGAACTGCAACAGGCAAAGATTGCTCACGAACAGGACCTGTTGATTCAGGAACACCGCATTCGTGAAATTACCGCGTCGCTGGAAAACGCGAAACAGGACATTCAGCATTCTGAAAACCTCTACCGTCAGGGTGCACTCGCCGGCGCGCAGTTGCGACAGCAACGTCTGGAAGTTCTGCAGATTGAATCCCGCCTGGCTCAGGTGCAGGCAGCAACCAGCGCGTCGAAGGCAGTGGGAGTGAAATCAAAAGAAGCCGAAATCTCCCGACGCGCTCAGGAATTGGCGGATGCAAAGAGCAGCCTGGAACTCCTCAAAGCGGGCAGTCGTTCGGAAGACATTGCCGCGGAAGAAGCGCGACAGGAACGAGTGTCTCATGACCTGGCGTTCAGGATATCGCAAAGGGAAAAGCTCCAATTGATCGCACCGACATCGGGGATTTTTTCCGCTCCCCGATTGATGGAACGTGTGGGCCTCGCCGTGGTGCAGGGTTCACTATTCTGCACAATTGAAAAGCCTGAGACCTCTCGCGTCGAGATCTCGGTCAGTGAAGACGAAGCCGCACACCTGAAACCTGGTCAACCGGTGACTCTGAAGGCCCGAGCGATTCCGTTTGAGACCTTTGAAGCCACGGTCGAAGGCATTTCGCCAGTCGCTCAAAAGGTCGCCACGACGGGCCAGAATTTTCTCATCGTCCATTGCCAGATTCAAAACCCCGACGGCCGTCTGAAATCGGGAATGACGGGATTCGGCCGAGTGACCAGAGGCTGGAACACGATCGGGATGATGCTGATCACAAAAGGGATTCGTTACCTTCGGACCGAGTTCTGGTGGTAACACGGTCACTGGGGCGATAAGACCCCATGCCGGAGTGCTCATCTCCGTATGGATCCCGCTGGAAAACTCGCGGTACCCGACTTTGGCAATCTTCGGATCCGTCGCTGGAGAGATGGCATGCCATGCGAAGTTATTGTTCGCCACAAACAATTACTTCGCCGCGATGGGGGCTGTCATCACGGCCAAACACGCGGCGGCAGCGGTCGCAACATTCAAGGACGGTACCGGACCAAGTGGTGGCATCGAAATCAGTTGATCACATCGCTCACGAGTTAATCTGCGAAGGCCTGTCCCTTCATTGCCCAGCACCAGCATCCAGTTGCGATCACGTCGAATCGAATAGATGGAAGATTCGGCCCGCTCACAGGTCCCAAGAACCCAGATCTGATTCTCCTGAGCTTTCTCGATGGCGTGAGCCAGATTGGCGATCATCGCAAATGGAACATGCTCAGCTCCGCCAGCCGACACATCGCAAACCGTTGCATTGACGGACGCACTGCGGTCTTTCGTCAGAATGATTCCGCGGACACCGAAGAATCCGGCAAGGCGAAAAAGAGCTCCAAGATTCTGAGGATCCTGAACCTGATCGAGTGCCAGCCACAAGCCATGTGATCCTTCGCCTGCGTTCCAGAGGATCTCCAGAGGCAACGGCGACGGTGGCTCAACCGTGGCTGAGCCGGCTCCAACGCGTTCTGTCTCGCGACCGCCTCGGCCGCCAACACGCTCGTTCCGCTGATCAGGCGCACCCACGCGAACAGGAACCTTGTGCCGCTGAGCCTCGGTGATCACCGCATCCCAGGCCTCCCCCGGGTGTTCCGAATGCACTCGAACAAGTTTCACCGCCTTTGGTCGAACCTGCAACGCGGCTAAAATACTGTGGGGGTTACGAAGTTCCAGCATAGTGTCGGTTGTCGAAGGCTGAGGTCGTGGCGAAATGAGCTTTGCGTGCAACAGCAGGGCAGGGTACACAAGACCTCAGGCAACCGCCATCAGTAGGCTGTTTGAAAACCGACTTAAACCGCCATCGAGTCAAGTCTGTTCTTCACAAGTAAAGGTTCGAGGTATTACTGGGTCTATTGCGGCAATGTCCACCACCGACGAGCATCCCTTCTGATCGGCGACTACTAACGCCTTTGTTGACGCCGGATCTCTCGTCATTAGTCATACCGTGACCGATCCCGACAGTGAATTCCAAACTCTGGTCCACTCCATACGCAAAGAGTTACTCAACCGTATCCCCGTCTTCAACTTTCCGGTTAAAGACTTCCACACCCATTTCACTGCAAACCCATCGAACACTCGAGTCATGCCTCAAAAAATCCAACCGTCTGGGACGCGAATCCCTGTGCGCGACTCGTGGTATGGAAAAAATCAGAATGGAATTCAAAATATGTTTTGCATCGGTCGACTATTCCGGAAGGACTTCGCGAATTTCCTCATTGCACTGCTCGCAATAGACGCGCCAAGGCTTTGTGTCTGAAATTCGTACCCCCGATGGCGTTTTCAAATCGATTGCTTGGCCACAAGCAGGACAATTGAACGAATGCACCCCGCGAAGCTTGCTGAGCTGGTCTTTCCCGATCCATCCCGGAGCGCCAGCTAAAGCTGCGGCACCCTTGCTATTGAACCTGAACCATGCATGGCCGCAATCTGAGCAGCCAATTATAAAAAGTCCCGCCGCGGCTTTCGTAGGGACGACTCCGTTCTTCTTCTTTACGTACGCCAGCGCCGGCGCAGTCGTCCCAAATGTGGCATCCCCGTTGCATTGAGGACACGGTTCCGAAAGTAGATCCTCCAATGCATCAGGATCGATTCCCGTGCAGGCTGTACAACTTCCGCTAAATATGTCCCAATGAAAAATGGACACGCTATTGCTGCAAATCGGGCACGTTGGCACGGAATACCTCCTTCACCATTCAGGATCTAAAATCCCTCCCCGTACAACTCGACACGCTTCGTCAACAGGGTTTTGTCAGGCGTTCAAGTGACCGAGCCGGTTCGGGCATGGCGTCGCCTATTTCTTCGGGGTAAGTTGATTATGTTGTCGAACGCAATATTTTAATAGGCTACGCCGCCATTATGAGCGACATGGGGTGTTTCAGAATCGTGTACCGACGTTGACTATGTTCGCGGCGAGTTCTCTGCTCGTGGGCGACAAACTGCCGATCACTGATGAACAGGGATACGGTTGCCTTGTCGCTGTTGGGCCAGAGTTTCAGGTCGTGGGTGTGGGTGTGGGTGT
>JANPHT010000354.1:0-5947 GCA_031424595.1 Planctomycetota bacterium | reverse complement strand
GTCTGTGCACGTGTCGAATTGGGTGAGCGTGTCGCTCGCAACCTTACATCAACTCCAGCGATAGGCGATGCCGGCTGGTGGGTCATTGACGACTGGGTTGGAGAGAAGACACTGGCCGACCGACTGCAGACCGGTGCATTGGTTTCAGCTGAGTTGGCGCGATTGCTGCTGGACGTGGCGACAGGATTGCTGGCTCTGCACAAAGCAGGCGTCGTATTTCGTGAACTGGCTCCGGCCCGAGTGCTGATCAGTGATCTGGATGGTCGAGCTGTCCTCACGGATTTTGAACTGGCGAAGTTACTGGATAACAGTCCGTCCGTTTCCAGTGAATGGCCGGAAGATCCGTATCGGGCACCGGAAGTGGATGGCGGAAGTGCGACGGGGCAGGCTGATCTCTACAGCCTCGGCAAGGTGGCGGTAGCTGCCGCCGCTGGTGAGCTGGTGGATCATGATGCTGTCCCGGAAGTTTTCAGTAGAGCAGGAATTCCGAAACAACTGAGCAAGCTCCTCATCGCTTGCCTCGAACCTGTCCCGCTCAAACGTCCGGCGGAATTGGCTCCGTTGGTGAAAGAACTGACCGCATGGCAAAAGAAGGTGGCCCGATGAACGCTGACGACGATTCTAAATTCAGCCACACCGCCCGTTTCAAGTTCCCGACGAACCGGACGGGCGGCATCGGAGTTCACGTGCTCAGTGAGTTTCTGTTTTGCCCGCGAGCCGCGTTGATCGCTTCAGAATCGGGGCGTGATGAAGGAGATGAAGAACCGAATCTTGGGCCACGGCTGGATCTCTTCATCGAGTACAGCGAGCACCGGTTTATCGAAGCACTGCAACAGTCGTGGGACGAAATGCGATTGTGGCTGACCCTGATGGCACTCTCGGTGCTGGTTGTCATGGTGGCCGGTTACCTGCATTCGCTGACGGCGGGTGTGATTCTGAGCCTACCCGTCTTTATCCTGCTCGCAAAGTGTTGGGACACTTTAGCGAACATTATTGCGTTGGTGCGTGTGCAGGCTCTGTATCGAGCGGCTCCGGAATTGGTGATCGACCTTGAACCGACTGAGGTCAAACGCATGAGTTGGTGGTCACTGCGGAAGGCGGGATTCGACTGCAACAAACCGCCAGAACGCTTCGACAGCCCAGCAGGCGACTTAGCGGGTAAACCATGGCGACTGCTCAGAAAGGGCAGCCTGATGATCCCGGTCATTCGACGACGGCAAGGTAGCTCAGAATGGGGGACCCAGCATGAAGTTCGCCTCTCGGCCTACTGCGATCTCATCGAGAAATGCACTGGCGGTGACGCACCATTCGGCGTCATCCTCTTTGCAGGCACCAGCGACTGCGTCATCATTCCAAACAACAAAACGCGACGGGCAACCTATGAGCTTGCTCTCAAAGACGCCCTCAAGTTTATGGAACCTCGCAAAGAAGGTACACCGCCCACAAATTCCCCGATCGACGGTCGTTGCACAGGCTGCCCCCACGGCAAACCGCGAATGTTTCAGCCGGGAAAATCTGAGACCGTATTAAACGGAAAACCTCTCTCCGCATGCACCGCCAACAGTGTCCGCGCTGACGGCCAATTTCGCGGCGAATTCCACAGCACCTGCGGCGACCACTTCCGCTGGGTCCCGCCGCACAAAGAAGCGGTGGCTCTTGGCATTGCAAAGAAACCTTGAATTTCGAGCACGCAGAGTTCAAGAGACTTGCTGATACCTTCGAAGCTCCGAAAATCCCAATAGGCTCAACACTTCAGTGCGTCGGAGGTACGTCGCACCGTAATGAGAAAATGAAACCCACTTCGACGCGTCGGTCGATGTGATTGCGCCAAGCAAGCTTGGGAAAGGGGGATGAAATGTAGAATGCAAATCTGAAACCTTTCGTAGGAGTCCTGCGGGTGGAAAGCCCGTCCGGTAGAGCCTGACCAGCGGCCGGAAGCGAGTCTTGCGTCGTACGCGGGTAACCCGTCCGGCGAAGCGTAGACAGCCAGTCTGAAAGCCATGCTATTGAGCTTCGAAAGACCAATTGCGGGAGCCTCTGTTTTTCCGACCCCGGGGGCCATGCTGCGGCACTTTATTGGTCTGGTGCCAGCAGTCCTGCCGGAGTCGACTGGACATGTGCAGATAGACAATTGGGATTCTCCAGGAACTTGGGAAGCCCGGGGGGCACTGCACCCCATGATACGGATTGCATCGGTGAGGCCGATCGGCCTATGGTACGTGCCGAGGCGCTTTTGAAGCTGGCACATTGGTGCCAACAGCGTCGCCAATTGCCCTCAGGAGGAGAGCCATGTACGACCTCACGGAAGACCGAGTTCCCCCCCGCGCCTGCCGGCGGAGGGGATGTGTGTGGAGCTGTCGGAACTCTGGACAGTTCTCACACCGACCAGGCGTCGGAACGTCCTGCAAATACTGAGCCGGATCATCGCTCAGCAGCTGCCGACGCCCGCGACGGGGCAGGAGGTGCTGCATGAACGCCATTAGAATCACTTCGCCACCATGCACTGAACTCGATACCCCATCTTCCGGTTCGCGTCAGTCACCATTGCCCGCGTTTGGCTCGTCGAAGATCGATCGCCGTCATCTGGAACGCCTTGCGATTGTTTACGTTCGACAGTCCGATCCGCACCAAGTGCTGCTGCATCGGGAGTCAAAGGAATTGCAGTACAACCTGGCCGACCGTGCTGTGTCGCTGGGTTGGCCGCGGGAACGAGTGCTGATCATCGACGAAGACCAGGGACAATCGGGAACGAGTGCTGCAAGTCGGCACGGCTTTCCACGATTGCTGGCTGAAGTGGCGCTGGACCACGTGGGACTGGTCCTCGGTTTTCAGATGAGTCGCCTGGCGCGGTCGTGCACAGACTGGCATCAGTTGTTGGAATTGTGCGCGAGGTTTGGCACGTTGCTGACCGATCTGGACGGTATGTATGATCCGGCCGACTACAACGACCGTTTGTTGCTGGGTCTCAAAGGAACCATGAGCGAAGCCGAGTTGCACATGATGTGTCAACGCATGCATCAGGGACGAAGCAACAAGGCACGGCGCGGTGAGTTCTTCACCAATGTGCCAATCGGTTATGTGCGTGGCGAGTCCGGTCAGGCGGTCATGGATCCGGACGCGGAAGTCCAGGCAGTGGTGCGGCTGGTGTTTGAAAAGTTCGATGAGCTGGGCAGCGCCGGATCCGTGCTGCGTTATCTGGTGGCGAATGGAGTTCGGCTGGGTGTCCGACGACACGATGGTCCTACCCGAGGACAGGTGGAATGGCGTCGCCCCGGCGAAGGCACATTGTTGAACATGCTGCACCATCCGATGTATGCGGGCGCCTACAGTCACGGCCGGCATCCAACTGATGCCCGGCGCAAGGTCCCCGGCCGACGCAGCACGGGTCGTACAACACCGGCAATGGAGGCGTGGGAGGTGCTGCGGAGAGATGAACTCCCTGGCTATATCACCTGGGAACGATTCCTGCCAATCAGGAGCAATTAAAGCAAAACCGCACCCTCGTGAAGTCGAAAGGCGTACCCCGAAAAGGCGACGCTCTGTTGGGAGGCCTCTTGTTCTGTCGGCGTTGTGGTTGTCGCCTGGTGGTCGGTTACAGCGGCTCAGGACAACGACCGCGTTACAAATGTTTGCGGAACTATCAGCAATATGGATTGGAAAAGTGCCAAAGCCTGTCCGCTCGCCCTCTCGACGATCTGATCCGCGAGCAAATCCTTCAGGTGCTAAAGCCAGCCTCTGTGGAACTCAGCCTGCAGGCCGTGGAGGAGACGAAGCAGGAACGGCGGCGGCTGACGAAACTGCGGAGTCACCGGTTGGAGCGCTCACAGTTCGAAGTGGACCGGGCAGCTCGACAATATCACGCGGTGGAGCCAGAGAACCGTTTGGTCGCCCGCCAGCTGGAACGACTCTGGGAAGAGACGCTGCAGGCGCAGCGAGAGATCGAAGAAGATCTGCGTCGTCTCGAACACGCGCAACCCGTTGAGCTGAAGCCGCACGAGCTGGACATGATCCAGACGCTGTCGAGCGACCTGCCCGTTCTGTGGAATGCAACCGGCACCACCGCTGCAGATCGTCAGACAATCATCCGCCATCTCGTTGACCGTGTGGTTGTGGATGTGCAGGGCGAGAGTGAACATGTTGATGTCGCCATTCACTGGAGTGGCGGCTTTGTCAGTCAACACTCTCTGATTCGTCCGATCGCGAGCTACGAACAGCTCAGTGGTTACAAGGAATTGATGACTCGTGCCACAGAGTTGCACAGCGACGGTCAGACGAGCGCCGAGATTGCCGTCCAGTTGAACGGCGAAGGCTTTCACCCGCCCGGCGGCCACACATTCGATGCGGTGGCAATTCGCCGTTTGTTGTCTCGCAGCCGCTCTGGCGGAGACCGTCGGTCATCAACTCACGAGCGTCCAGTGCCGCCGAAGGGGCGGGTGGGCGACCTTGCCCGGAAGTTGGACATACCAATTCGCACGCTGCACAGCTGGCTGCGTCGCGGCTGGTTGCACGGAAAACAATCGGCCGGCGCTCATGGACGGTGGGTTCTCTGGGCTGACGACGATGAACTCAGCCGATTGACGCAACTCCGGCACGTTGGTCGGCAGTCGTCAGGCGTGTCTGCTCCAGCAGAGTTGACAACTCCTAAACCTCAACCCGAGAATTGAAGTTTCACTTTCACGCATCCGCCAATCGCACTGCGCGGAGAACCCTCACACTTTGTGACAATGGAGGCATTATGAACAGGACCTTGGGAGGTCCTGTCGTTTCCTCAGTGAGATTCCGGCTGGAGAACCGGGTTACCAACTCCAGGCTCCGGCGGCGCACTCGTCCGGCGGGGAGCGAACTTAACGAGTGAACATTGAGGTACCACCAAGCGAAGGAAACGAAGTGCGGTGGGATGGGCGTCAGGAAGTCATAGCGTCTTGATAGTACCGTTGAAGCTGGCGAACAGCGCCCTGCTGGAGCCAGTGAAGGGAAGCGAGACGTCGGATCATGGAACCGTACTTGAGAACCACGACAGATGCATCGAAATCTGACCCTCGTGTCACCGAAACAGGAACGGATAGCCGCGTTGGGTACCGGAAGGTAGCGAACCCATGATCTGAAGAACCGTATGCTCTAATGCGAGCACGTACGGGTCTGTGGGAGCCTCGGGACGGCAACGTCCTGAGGCCACCCGGTCGAATGGCACTAGCTTAAGCCTAACTGGCTGAAGACAGTTCACTTAACGATGCTGTGTCTTCTCGCATTCATGGATGCTATGACACCCCGATCGATGACTTGGAAACGATGGGTAGCCAACCCGGTAAACTGCGTTGTCTTGCGATGGTCGATAGCGTTGCTTAGACAGCGTCCTAAACTCTTGTCATGGAAAAGTTTCCGCTTAAGCTAGTGCCATTCGTGTGTCGGACCGACGCGCGCAAGGTAGCTGCTGTTTGACGTTAAGTAGTGACTGCCGGAGCAACAGGCGGTCACGATTGCGGCATAGCGGTCGATCGTACTGAAGTCTAAGCAGCCTGTTGATAAATGGGTCATGGTGACCCGGTGCTGAATCGTAGGATCCGTAGAATGGCAGGTAGCGCCACGTAGATGGTCTGATACTGAGCAACGGATAAGTGAATCGATGGAAATGGGGAGCGAGCAGAATCGCGGCGGCAGGAGTTCCGGGGCGCGACGGAAGCTTTGGCTGATGCGACTCAGCCTGTTTTCAATGATCGTCTGAACGCTCTGCTGGCGGTAGCCGGATTCGATCATTCTGTCAAGTCGATTTGTGAAGCGTACTGCAATGAAGGCGGTCGTCCTTCAATTCCGCTGGGCACTTAGTTCCACAGGCTGCCGGTTGGTTTCTTTGGAGATCTTTGACTTTCCAATTCATTCTGCCGCGATGAAAAAGTTGTTTCCGTAGCGTTGCTCGGAGTAATGGGACCATTACCGAATCGCGGTGTTG
>JANPHT010000353.1:0-5491 GCA_031424595.1 Planctomycetota bacterium | reverse complement strand
CCCTGATCGGCCACAGATTTGCTATTGAAGGTCAGATTGTGCTGTGTCGCGGTTTCCTGAAGCCATCCATCGGAATCATCAATCATGGACAGCAACTGACCATCATTCCGCACGAAGATGGTTTGCAACAGGCTTGGTTCCTCTGTCCGATCGCAGTCACAATTGCTTTCGCGAGTTGAACGGCCAAACACCGTCAGAGCATAGTCTGCAGGATTTCGGTTGCGATTTCTCAAACCAGCCCCCGGAATGGATAGTGCCCGCTTCTCCAGGCTGGTCACGAACTCTTTGTTCTTCGAATCGTTACGCGTGGCCTGAACCATCATGTCGAAAGCAATCTCAGCGGGAATTCTTCTGGGAACAGCGCGGCTGAAATTGCGTTCATCAAGTCGATTGGTGGAGTTTGGAATCCAACTGAGCTGGTAAGTTCGGCTGTTGAGGATTTCGCGATGCAGCCACTTCATGTCGAACTTATGCTCGATGAACCCGGCGGCAAGATAATCAAGCAGAGGCGCGTTGACTGGTGGATTTGCCAGGTTCATGTCATCCGCAGGTTGTACGATCCCCACGTTGAAATAATTTGCCCAAACTCGATTCACAAAGGCTTTGGCGAACAACGGATTGTCTGGCGATCGTAGCCAGTCCATCAGAGGTTGACGTATATCGTCGTACTGGGTCAGATCCACAACCGGACCAGCCAGTATTTTGGCAGTGGCCGGAACAACGACATTTCTGTCCGGCTTACCATTATTCTTTTTCTTGATGTCCTTTACTTTTGCTGAAGTCGGCTTGGGCTTCACCGTATAGACTTCTGCCAGCGGAATAGTCTCTCCCTTTTGAACCTTCTCAGCCAGAATCTTACGCAGGTCGTTTCCCTTCAGTCCTTCTGTGCCATCAAAGCTTGCAACCATCTCGTCATAGTCTTTTTTGGCATCCGGGCGGGCAGTTTGACGACCGACTGTACCTTTGAAGAAGCCTTCGAACTGTTTAAAGTCGTCCTGTGTCCATTGATCAAACGGATGCTTATGGCACTGAGCACACTGAATACGAGTTCCCAGGAACGTGTAAGCGAAGCCGATAACTCGATCTTCTGATGTCTGAAAATTCTGCCGCGCCCAGAAGTGAGCAAGTCCGGATCGTTCCGCGTATCCGTCTGCTCCCGGTCCATCTTTATGATAAAGCTTTGAGACATTGTCACAGTACTGCTGATACGTCTCATTCGAATCGCGACTTACAGCCATGACAATTCCTTCCACGATCCTGTCGTAGCTGACGTTGTCGGCGACGCGTTTTTCAATCCATGCGTACCAGTGCCTGGAGGCTTCGTTCTGGACCGGCGTCACGTTATTCAGTTTGTCATCGCTATTGCCGGTGAAGTCACAGAGTTTCGTTGTCCACCAAGCGACATAACCAGGCCGTTCAAGCAACTCATCGATCTTGAGTTTTCGCTTGTCAGATCGTGTGTCTGCAATGAATTCACGAATTTCGGCAGGCGTGGGAAGAGTCCCCGTGACATCGAGACTGACTCTGCGGAGAAACTCGGTGTCTGTGCATGCTTCAGACTGAACGATCCCCACCTTTCGAAGTTTCTGCACCACCAGTTCGTCAACGCGAGTTGGAGTTGGTGTCGCGGGGTATTGATCGCCGAATTTTTCCGAAACAGGTCGAATCACCGGCACGGGCACGACAGCACTGTCGTATGAAGCCACAACATGACTGTCCCCCGACGAACCCGCAAGAACTAACCCTTCTGCGGTGACATCAGCCACCTGATCGTCATTTGTCTTAAACCGGGTCAGTGCAGTGACGTCTTCTCGAGTTCCATCTGTCCAGACAGCCACAGCTTGTAACTTTTGCTGCTGTCCATCGGCGGAGAACAGGATCTCAGAAGGAGTGATCTCAAGCTTCACCAATGTTGGAGGTTGCTCCGCACGAGGTGCTGCCCCGGATTGAATCCATCGTAACAGCACGTGATGCTCCCAACTGCCATCCTTCAGACGCTGACCGCCCTCATGCTGAATCTGCATCAGCGGTTTCTGAAGAATCAGGCTTTCGCTCGGCGTTTGCGGATCCAGCCGACCATAGAGTTCATCATGATCGAGGCCAAAGTCATACCCGAAAAGGCTTAATCGAAATCCACCGCGGCCTTGGAAGGAACCGTGACATGCCCGGCCGTTGCAGCCGAGCTTGCCCATTAGTGGGACCACATGCTTCTGAAAATCGGGCACCTCCCCGGCAGCCTCCGCTGTGGCGAATCGCTCAGCGATTGAGTTCATGATCGCAGGTTGCTGCGGAGCCAGTTCCTGCCCGAGGGCGAACGATGGAGCAACCATACAGATTGCAGTCAGCAATGAGTGTTTCAAAACCTGTTCTATTGTCGTCTGCATTCGAGATGCCTTCTCAAATCCTGTTGTCACTTATGAACTCAGTTGTCCGGTTGTCTTATGACAATCCGGGCTTTCGACTGCCTGAACGCATTAGCCCGCGAACTTTCATTTCTGATGCTTCAACGAGCATTACCACCGATCGCTGCCGCATACTATGTCTCTTAAATCCATCTTCGATCTATTTCTTCTCGCCAGCTTCGTGCTTCTCGGGGCTCTTATCATCTGGGTTATTGTTGGCTTTTCTGGAGCCAGTTTTTTTTGCCAGCTGATCCCATTCTTTATCCACCTGTGCGTCAACTGGCCGCCCCAGAATTTCCAGCTGCAAATCAATCTTTCGTTGTTGTTCCAGCAGACGTTCTTTATCTGCCTGTAGCTGCGTAGCACGAGCCTGCTGACGTTTTCGAAGCATGCCCCGAATCTGCTTTTCAAGTTCCGGATCATTGCTGCGAGACCAACGAGCCATCAAGACTCTGATCTGCGAATCCTGCTTCCACGATTCCAGCTGAGCTTCGTAACGTACGGGGCTCTTTTCACGAATTCGCTCCAACTGCTGGATTTGTTGCGACAGCTCTTTCGTTGCTCGAGCAAACTCGTTGGGTCGTGACTTTTCCAGTTGTTCAAGCAGGCGCGCGAGTTCAGCATGGTTTTCCGACACAAACGTCATCGCCGCCTTTCGCTCCTCGTCAGTGAGATCACTTTTTTTCTTCTCAACTGACGGCTCAGGGGTTTGCGCTGACGGTGAAGTCTTGTTTTCCTGGGCATCAGGGTTCCCTGCCGACGCAGCCTCAACCCCTGCGAACGCAACGATCATGAGTATCGATGTCGCTAAGGATGGAACAATGTTGACCGTCAATCTGCTCAAGGCACACTCCGGAATCGCGATGTTCTATAGACTCTATTCGGCTTTTTGACTTCCAACGGGATGACCGACAACTGCGCGATGCCTGTCAGAAAACATTTTCCTCATTTTGTGTCGGCGTATTCGTAGTTTCTTCATCAAGATCGACAGCTGTCAACAACCATTCCGGCGCGACAAGATCAGAAACACCATCTTCCGTGTAGTCCTCATCTGTGGAGTCGGCAGCCATGTCTACCGCGACATCATCCGGCAACAAACTGGCAAACGCATCGACGGTTTCGGAGTCAACGCCCGGAATCACATCTGATTCATAACGGGAATTTACAAGGAGCATCGTCACAGCGGCCAGCAACGCCGCCGCAGAAACCGCAATCACGCCAACTCCAGTAGTCCTATTCCGCCCATAACGCGAGGCCGGAAGTGCCACCGGTACCTGATCGCAGGCAAGGAGAATCCCCGACGTTAATCGTGAGGCCTCAACCACCGCCTCACACAGCGAAGGATCAACCAGCATCGCCTCTTCAAACGCGGAGATACGGTCGAGGGGAAGCTCATCCAATACATATTGCATTGCGAGCCACGCGCGGCCTTCCGAAGTTTGCATCTGTTCGAAGACATTATTCATTTGTTCGTTTACCCCAAACCTGTTCGTTCAGTGCGGCTACGCATCCCACAACTGTCTCAGTGCCGAGTCTTCTTTAAGCTTCATCAATCCTCGACGCATCCATGTCAGCACCGTTCCCAGTGGAAGTCTCATTTGCGTGGCAATCTCCGCAAAAGTTTGCCCTTCGTAAATCCTGCGTCGGATCACTTCCTGCTGTTCAGGGGGAAGTTTTACCAACGACCGGCTAATCGCCGTAACGATTTCTGCATTCAACAAACCTACATCTGCCAGCCATCGTTCGTCCACCGCAGACAAGCGATGCGGTTGTTCTGCTGCTAATTGCTCTGCATGTTTTGCTCGATGAATGATGTCCCTGCGACGTTCACGCCCCAGTTGTCGAGCTTCATTCAAAGCGATCCGAAACAACCAACCCCGCAGAGACTCCTGCCGAGCCGAACCGGCCGCTTCAATCGCTTTGACCACCGTCTTCTGGAATATGTCATCCACACGATGACGGTCTCTCAGAACTCCAAACAAAAAAAGCTTGAGTTCCGATTCCCACAGAACGCAGCCCTGCTCAACCATCAATCGGGCGGTGCCACCACCTGCGGGCCCCGATGGAAACTCGGTTGCAGAGTCATCTCCAGTATTCTGCGACAACGAGCACCCTCCGAAAACCTGCAGACTCTTTCATGATGCCTTTCAAATGGCCGTTATTTCAGCTTTTTTTTAAACTGTGACGGAATCCTGAAGCCTACCGCATCGTGGTGCAACCGTAGTGACCCAGTTCGACTCGTGTCAGGCGCTGCGGCCGCTTTTGCCAATCGATTCCCCGTCTTTCCCAGGCTGTGTCGCACGAAGACTCAATAAATCGAGCATAACCCAGACATCCACGGATCCAACTGTCTCGAATTTGCGCGGCGAGTGCCTGATGTCTTGTATTGAATCCGTTCAGCCCCTAACATCCCGCCCCTGAAAACATATGAAAGCGAGAGCTGCGATTTGCATCCTTGCTTTCGTTTGTTCGGGCAGATAGCTCAGTTGGTAGAGCACAGGACTGAAAATCCTGGTGTCGGGGGTTCAATTCCCCCTCTGCCCATTCCAAATGAAACAGGGTTTCCGAGAGATTCGGAAACCCTGTTTTCGTTAGTATGCGGAAGGCGTTGTTATGAAAGCTGGGAGATCACTGCTTATTTCTCGCGGCCAAGTCAAATGTTCTCGTGATTACAGCTTCGAGTGCTCCTGAAAAAACTTCACAATCAATGCAGGAGCCTGCTGTGGGAATTTGTGACCTTCCGCTGTCACAAAAGTCACTACTGGGGTGTGGATTTTAGATGGAAACAGGGTGCATTTACTCTCCCAGGCTTTCCCGTCGCCGCATTGATTCATCGTTTTTACGGAATCAATCATCATCGTCTGCCAGGCATACTTGACCAGCGGATCGTTTTCACCGGCAATATGCAGCATCGGTTTGGGGGTCAAGCGATCTCTAACCTTTAATGCTGCAGACCCGGAAGGCGCCATTGCCGCAAAGACTTGCGGGCGTTCTGACCACAGCAGATAGGTGAATCCACCGCCGTTCGAATGCCCCATGCTGAACACCCTTTCCTTGTCGACTTTGAATTCGGCCTCGATCGACTTCAA
>JANPHT010000352.1:0-11623 GCA_031424595.1 Planctomycetota bacterium | reverse complement strand
ATGGGCGATCAGGGTCACGATGGCGACTCCGGTGATCAGCGGAAAAAACCATGCGGACACGCGATCGGCAAGACGCTGATAATGGCCTCGAGACAGCCTTGCTTCCTGAAGCAGCTTCAGCAATCGACCGAACGAGCCAGCTCGAAAAGTGGCGGTCGCTTCAGCGATGATATGTCCATCCAGATTGACTGTCCCACCCAGCACTCGATCGCCCGGAACTTTACCGATGGGAGTGCTTTCACCAGTAAAAACCTGCTCGTCAACAGTCGTGTGACCATCGACAAGAATCGCGTCCGTCGGAAATCGCTCCCCCGATCGAATCTGCAGGCGATCACCCAGGGCAATTTCGGTGCAGCAGATTTCTTCAGGCCCTTCCTGCGTCAATCGATGAGCCTTCGCAGGCAGCAGAGCCGCCAGTTTGTCGAGAGCCTCGGTCGCCTTTTGTTTCCCAGTGGCTTCGAACCATCGTCCCAACGTGACCATCACAAGCACGGTCGCGCCGACCTCAAAATAGACCGTCTCGGCACCTCGAACAACATTGACCACAGAGATCACATACGCCGCAGCAACGCCTGTGGCGATCAGTAAGTCTGTGGAGGATAGGCGTTGTCGCCAGCTCAGGATGGCGCTTTGAAACAAAGGGACACCGAGCAACAGCAGAACTGGCAGACTAAAGACCATACTCAGCCAGCGGAAGACTTCGAATAGCTGATCTTGAAACGGGTCTCGCCGAACTTCATAGACATCCAGCGACCACATGGTCATCGTGAAAGCCATCAAGTTCATTGAAAAGAAGATTGCAATGCCCAGTCTCACACTCGTCCAACGTACTGCGCCTTCCTGGCCTCTTTCTTCAGTGATGGCGTGAGCCATCCGGCAACCAAAGCAGCAATAGACGGCTTCCTTCAGTGACGCCGACGAAACCGGCTCCTCCGAAAAACGGCGATCGTGAATCAGCTGCTCAGGGGGCTGATCGGCTATCCCGATCACTGGCAGCCCACACCATGTGCAGCAAGTCGCTGTGGATGTACAGCAAGCCGCTGTGGATGAACCATAGCCGCCTGCGATGCGTTCAACTCTCGCAGTGGAGATCATTGTTCCACGCTTTCACCGAATGTTAACCTGAACGAGAGCAACAAATCTCTGCATATCACAACCGCGTCAAGGGTTTTCATCACTTCTCAGGGTGGGAGAACGAGTTCAACCTGCATGGCAGGGAAAAAGTAACGGATAATGTAGTAGACCGCGCCAATCCAGAATCCAAGCCAGATGGCTCGCACATACCATGGAATTTCGTTCCCGCGATAAAAGTGAAAGATATGGTCCTGTTCCGGAGTTGGTTGCTCCGGAACCCCCGAAGTGCGTGCATCAGACATTTGCATCCAGCTCCCGTTCGTTTTCCAACATCAGATACTTTGGCTTTTCGAGATCATGAAACATTCCATTCAATGCAGCCCACATCAGCAGACAGAAAAAGCCAAGACTCGCCAGCAAGTAGTTGACAACTGGCGTGATGGCAAACCCGCCGCCGTCGCTTACACCTTTGGTCAGTTTGACGAGTTCTCCAAATTTCATCATGAAACCGAGCATACTCGGAATCAGGATAAGCACACCAAAGACAATGGTGACAGTCCATGCAGCCGATCGATTCATGGTGAATGACTTTCGTATTTCATATTCAAAAAAGGGCGAGCAGTAAGTTCAGAATCAACACGAAAGGCTTACGCCCGATGGTACTCACTTTGTCACTTCTACAGGCGCCACTTCCACAGGTGTCCCATCAGCCGCTGGCGGATTTGCCTCAACAGCCGGTTCTTCGGCTGCAGCAGGCTCCGGCTTCTGCAGTGGAGACTCGACATACGCTTCGTAATAGGGATAACTCTGCTGCCAGGAACCCAGCCACTGAATATACGTTATGATGGCGAGGCCTCGGGCATTTGGCTTATCGGCTGAGCCTTCAAAGAACCACGGATACTCGGGCATTGGAGACGCCTGTGACAGGCTTTCCGGTTTAAAGAAGTGAACAGCATGCCAGTCGTTGGATCGCCGTCCACCTTCTCGAATCAGGTCCGGCCCCACTCGACGAGTCCCAAATAATACTGGCCGCTGGAGTTCGTTCTGATATTCAATCGAACGTGACACCGGCCCCCATCGCTCTTCTTCGTTTGAAACGGGACGAATAAACTGACTATGACAGTGCCAGCAGCCTTCACCCACATAGATTTTGTGACCCACCTCCAAAGCTTCCGCGCACTTCTCGTTCCACCATGTATCATGCTCGGCTTCTCCACCAGGAGGAGGTCCATAAGATGCCTGGAATGCGTCCGGGTAACGTCGCGCCAGATCTTCGAATTGATATCGCAGATTCGGATTGATCAGCTGTGCGACCGACTTTTCCGGAATGTCGTTGTACATCAGCCACGGAACCAGAGCGTTCGAAACAAACGCCAGGACAAAGAAGCCGACGCCTGCGATATAAAAGATACCCGATTTACTTTCAAACATGGTTTGTTACCAGTTCTCAGAGGTCTTATTGAAACGTGATCCGGGCGAGCGGTACGGCGTGAACACTACGAGCAATATTTTTATAAGATCCAGAATCTCTGATGCGACATCCGGCAAAGCCTGACAAACACGAGGGCCCTGCTATCCGTTGCTGATCGATTAGTGAGCCGTCGTCGGCACAAGCTTCATCGTCTTCCAGATGTTTGTGAGTAGTGCCATCAAGCCTCCAAACATCGCCAGACCTGCCACAGTTCGTATCGCCCAGAACGGAACGGAGAACTCTGTCGATGCATCCCAGGGTTCCAGAGCGGCCCAGGACCAGCCCTGGAAGAGTCCCAGCAGGATCAGGTCAGCAGCCATCACTGCCAGCCCCAGCGTTGACAACCAGTAATGCCATTCAATCAGCGACCGGCTGGCCCATTCTCGCTTCAGAATTCTTGGAAACAGATAGGTCATCATTCCCATGATCCACATCGAGAACACTCCGAACATCACCATGTGAGCGTGCCCGACAACCCAGTCACTGAAGTGAATGATCTTCTGGAACGTCAGTGTTACCTGAAACGAGCACTGCAAGCAGGTCAGGAAGTAAAACACCATTCCCGTATAGAAGTAGCGGACTGGCAGGTTAGTCCGCACGATGCTCCAATTACCCCAGATCGAACCGAAGAAATTGATGATCACAGTGGTCACGACCAGTTCAACAGCGATTGTTGAAACCACGGCACCGTATTGCAGAAACATCGGAATCGGCGTGTACAGGAAGTGGTGAATCCCCTGCAATGGATAGAAGAACGCCAGACCCCAGAATCCCACCAGCGACAGGCCGTGACTCCAGATCGGCTTCTTGATCAGAATCGGCACGAAATAATACATGAGACCCCAGCCGAGTGGCGTGACAAAGAGCCCGACAAGGTCATGGATGAACAATCCTCCGATTGCCCCGGCACTGGTTCCGGAAACGAAGTACTCCGGAATGAAATTACCCATCGCATAGGTCAGAAATGTCCAGATGAACGCCGCAAGGAAATACCAAAGCGTCACATACATGGGGCCCTTCATACGAGCGATCGGTGTCATAAAATTGATGGCGACCAGCAGCAGACCAACTTGTGCAAGAGGATCAATCCAGACTGGCGTTTCACCCCACTCCAGGGCCTGAGCTTCGCCAAGCAGAATTCCTACTGCCGTTGCTCCGACAACAAACTGCCAGGCAGCGAAGATGAACCACGAAAGTCTTTTGTCGAGTACCGGTTGAAGTGTCAGCCGAGGAATCGCCCAGTGCAGGCATCCGAGAAATCCATTAGCAAGGAACCCATAGGCCACAGCATTGGTGTGCACCATGCGCCATCTGCCTGGTGAGAAAATCTCAATCCCTGCCATCGGATTGTGACGGATCAGCTGCAGTGACACCAGAATTCCCGCCAGCATCGATGTGGTCAGAAACGTGAGCGCAGCAAAGAAGTACCACTTGACGATGGTTTCATCGACAAGGGTTTCATGTGTATGCGACTTCTGAGTCGTAGCAGTCGTTGCCGTCGTCATTGTGGGAAGCTCGGAAAGAGTTTTTAGTTTTCAGTGTTCAAGCAGCGGTGTTTAAGCAGCAGTGCTCATTGATGGATCATCACTCATTGAATCCGTGGGCCGCTTGTAGGGCACGTATGCTCCGAACGGCTCCATCAGAGCCATCGACCAGCCAAAGACGACGTGTGTTGCAAGGGCCACCCACCATGGCAGATAGTTGTTGTCGGTGATCCAGTGACCGCCAAACAAGGCGGGCTGCAGCCAGGACAGGATCAGGTAGTAGTTCACAAACCAGACGACTGTCCCCAACGTCGTGCCCCAGATCAGCTTTGTGGACATGGGCCTGCTCTCAGCAAAGCGAGCAATGACGCAGTGGAACAGGCTGCCAAGCACCATGCCGGTGCCGATGTACAGGCAACAACCCAGCGCAAGGATCATGCCGTCGTCAATTAAGAATGGCGATCTACCGGTTTGGCTTCCCAATGGCAGTGCTTTCTCTCCCAGCGGGAACGTGAGATAAACACGAATGATCTCAAGCGGATACTTTCCGGCGACCACTGATCCGATCACATTGAACAACAGACTCACCATCGCCGCGAAGCCGCCAAGCACAAAACCAACTGTCGCGTAGTATGCGACATAAAACCGGGCGGGAGTCCACGGGCCTGGCACATCCTGGGGCGAGAGTTCCGATTCCAGTGCGGCGATCTGAGCTTTCAGCAACTCCAGCGTTTGCTTTTTTTGTTGAATCGAAAGATTGTCGGCCATAGAAGAACTCGCCTGCAAAGCGGGGACGAAGGTTTTCAGGGATCAGTTTTCAGTCGTTCGCACAGGAAAACACGGGCTCACTCTTCGCCGCTCGCTTCCACTGGAGTCGGATCCGCATACGGCTTCATCAGTCCCGCAGGAATATTGACTCCTTCACGCCGACGATTTGAAACCTGAATCACGTAGGCCACGAGGTTCCAGATCGTCTCCGGCTCATTCTCAAGTGCACTCCTGAAGCCAGGCATGGGAGTTCCGTTAATGCCGTTCATGATTCGTCGATAAATGTCGACCGGTGCCTGTCCACCATGCAGCATGCCGGATGTCAGATCCGCTGCACGAGTTGAAAACCCCCACGAATCTTTGCCAATGTTGTCTTTCGTGTGACCTCGGCCATCTTCGCCGTGACACTTACTGCAGCCTTTGGAGAGAAATGCTTCACGCCCTGCCGCCACTCGTTCCATCGTCAACTCGGGCTCCGGAGTCAGCGGCTGCGTCAATGATGACTTCGCCTCTGTCCATCGCGTGCCCACATCCTGCACAAATTCTGGTATGTATTCGGGATCCAGCTCTTCGGAGGCTTCCGCTTCATTCGCCAACTGGTATTCCAACTCTCCGCGCTGAGCCAGCACGAGAACGTAGTCAACAACAGCTTCGATTTCCTTCTTTGGAAGAAGCCGGAAATTGGGCATCGAAGTTCCAACGATACCGCGATCAAGCGTCGCCATCAGATCTTCTCGACGTGGCTTACCACCGTATGGCGTGGACGTAAACTTGAAGATTCCACGAGTGTAATCACGAGGTCGAGGATACAGGCTGGAAGCCACGGGACCGCTGCCGTCACCGTGCACACCATGACACTGCACGCAGCGTTTCATGTATACTTCCTGGCCAAGCTTAAGTTCCAGCTCTCGCTTGAAGTCAGGCTCACCCTCACTGACCAGCCTGGGCTTCAGAACAGTTCCGGCATGCTCCTGAACCACTTTTTGAACCTCGCCACCAAGCGCTGCGGCCAGTTTTTTTACTTGAGCGCTGGATTGCCACTCCACAGGCTCTGATCTCTGGCAACCCGCTGCTGCCGCAAGCGCCAAGCCGATGCTGAACAGGGTTACAGATCGAATCACGGGAGACATATGCCGCCACCACAGCCTATAAAGAGTCAACGTAGAAGGCACGCAAATCCCAACCTCACAATGAGCGATGAAGTACAGGATTTCGGTTTCAGCATCGCGTGTGCCAAATCAGAAACATGGAATCATTGCGTCGCAATAATCCCGGAATCCGGAGTCGGCCTTGCTGAAACGCTCGAGGCATTTCCATGAGTGCCGTGAAAGCGGCCGGATTTTATTCAGCAAAACGTTATCCGCCCTGGTTTCTGTTGAGTCAACAAATGCCGATGCACAGTTTTCTGCACACACCGCACTGTGCAGCCCATTGATTGTGCGACACACTGACACACTCTGCCTAATGACACACTCTGCCTACTGGCGCACTCTGGGCGGCAGTGCGAATCCGCTAACAAGGCGAAACACCGAATGACGTTCTCGGGTTGCCGTCAAGCAAAACGGCTCACCCTTCTTTTCAGAAAAGCAAGCCGTCGTCACGATGGGAAAAGTTAACGGTTGATTCAGGCGAACAATTCTCGCACGGCCTGCCCCTTGCCATCCTGAGTCACGTAGAACGGACGCCCTTCGATGTCATAGCCAGCCTGCGGACTGACTCCCATGGCAGTCATCATTGTCGCGTGCAGGTCGGCAATGGAGACGGGGTTCTCGACGGCAATCAGGGGACGCTCGTCCGCCGTTTTTCCGTACACAAAGCCTTTCTTCATGCCGCCACCAAACATCACGACATTCGTTCCACCCGTGAAGTGGCGATGCAGACCGTAGTGCTTCATTTCAGAAACAACGTCCACTTTCTCCGTCGCCTGGTCGGCCGCTGTGGATCCCGGGACACCTTCAATCAATGCATCTCGACTGAATTCCGATGCAATCACAACCAGCGTTCTGTCCAGCAGGCCTCTCGACTCAAGATCCAGAATCAGTCGAGCGATCGGCTGATCCATCTCGGAATGCATGCGAACAAGCGTTTCATGGCCGTTGGCATGCGTATCCCAATGCAGGAACGGCACGTATTCCGTTGTCACTTCCACAAATCGCGACCCTGCCTCAATCAATCGCCGAGCCAGCAGACATCCGCGACCGAAACGACTGTTGTCGTAGAGCTTTCGACTCTCTTCCGGCTCCAGATTAATATCGAAGGCTGCGCGGTCGTTCGAGCTCAACAGGCGATAGGCGTTATCAAGCGAGCGAACCATTGATTCCTGTTGATAGTCACTAAGAAACTGCCGCTGTGGACTCTGATCCACCAGTTTCCGAAACAATTTGTTGCGATTAGAAAATCGGTCACTCGTCATCGCACCCGGAGGACGCACAGACTGAGCGGCATCTTCGGGAAACGGAAGATTCATCGGGCCAAATTCTGTCCCGAAGAACCCCGCCGTGGTAAAGGCTTTCAGCTCTTCACTCTCCCCGACGCCTTCCAACCGCTGGCCAATGTTCACAAAGCCCGGCATCACGGGATTTCTGGGCCCCAGAACTTTCGCCATCCACGAGCCGATATGAGGGCAGGCCACTGTCTGCGGCGGCACGTAGCCCGTGTGCCAATGATACTGATGCCGTGAATGAAGAATGCTGCCCAGATCGGGCTGGACCGCTGATCGGATCAGCGTCGCTCGGTCCATCACCTGCGCTATTTTTTCCAGGCCCTCGCAGATTTTCAGACCGCTGACAGACGTATCGATCGCGGGAAACGTGCTCAGCATCTCTTTAACCGGCAAACCGACCCGGAATGGCTCGAATCGTTTTGGATCGAACGTATCCGGCGCAGCCATGCCTCCACCCATCCAGATCAGGATGCAGGCATCAGCCGTGGGCGATGGATTCTCAAAGGCCAGCTTTCCATCGCCCCGGAGTTCACGGGGCGCAGAAGTCGCCATGGCTGCGGCCGACGCGGCTGCCATGGACTTCAGAAAATCGCGTCGCACAACGTTTTTCGGGGCAACTGGATCGATTTCAATTTGCATCGCTGCGATTCCCGGTCACACTTTGAAGAAAGTCCCTACTTTGATTTTAGGCGCAGCGAGTCCGACTCGCCACCTTACTTCCCGATACTTATCATTCGTCAACAGAAATCAGACCATTGAAATCAGACCCCCATTCTTCGTGAGTTTTTCAATTCACTCCGGTTTTCACCCTGCAGGATATTCCACAATGACGTTTTATTGAGAACACGTCATCTCCTGGGGACATTCAACAAACAAGACTTGGAATTGCCGCTCGGACAATATCCGACGACCGAGGAACTCAATCGTGAAACGCGTTGACTTTATCAGCCCGGCTGCTCGCCTTGAAGATGCTCTCAAGCAACTGGAAGCTTCCTGGATGGTGACTCGAGAGCACTGGAACGATCCTGTCAGCCAGAAAGTGGAAGACGAATTCCTCGTTCCACTCCATGGTCAGGTTCGCAGCATGCTGGATGCTGTCAGCAAGATGTCGCTGATCATGCGAAAAGCGGAGCAGGAGTGTCTGCATCCGCGGGAACGCCATGTCGCACTGTGAACGTTGCGAGTCAAAAAATCTCCAACCGGGCCATCGAATGTCAGCCGTCACTCAATACGAATTTTGTCGACTGACTCAGAAATGTTCGAGGATTCTCCAGAGTCACCTTGTCAATTAATGACATCTGATGACCACGACGTGACATTTCGATGCGAGCTTTCGGAACGGCCAACGGATCACTGCATCCCCAGTCCCCGGCAGAATTCATCCAGATGCGTTCGGAACCATACATTTCAATGACATCGGTGGCTCGTTGAGGCGTCATCTTCGTATCGGGATAGAGCGTCATTCCGGCCCAGAAGCCTCTGTCCAGTACCTCGGCCACCGTGTGCTCTTCCACATGATCAATCAGAATCCGACCAGGATCGATACTGCTGGCGCTCAGGGCATCCATAATCAGCCGGGTGCCCTTTCGTTTATCTTCCAGATGCGGCGTATGAACGAGAATTAACTGGTTATATGTTTCAGCCAGAGCGATTTGCTCTTCGAGAATGATTTTTTCGTTTTTCGTGTTCTTGTTCAGGCCAATTTCCCCAACGCCCACTACGTTGTCGCACTTGAGGAAATCCGGAATCAGCGCGATCACATCTCGTGCGAATCCTGGATCATCGGCTTCTTTGGGGTTGATGCACAACCACGTAAAATGTTTGATCCCGAACAACGCAGCTCGGCGCGGTTCGTATTCTGTCAATTGCCTGAAATAGTCAAAGAACCCCTGGGCAGACGAGCGATCAAAGCCCGCCCAGAATGCCGGTTCTGTGATCGCAATACAGCCTGCCAGTGCCATCCGCTGATAATCGTCGGTCGTCCTTGAAACCATGTGAACATGAGGATCGATGTATCTCAATGGGCACCTCCGACCGTCGGACGAACTGCGCCGGACGCGCCCTTCATTCCGTGCGCCGACTGAGGAATCTCAGCGGTGGAGTCGCTCAGCAGATCCAGGACGCGCTTTGTTCGTTCAGGCTGACCGTCAATCAGAATCTGCAAAGCCTGTTTCAATGCCGCTTCACGGAAGTCAACCACATCCAATACTGACTGCGCTCGATCCAGGCGATCAAGAAAGGCGGCAACATCCAGAAGCTTCGCTCGATGTTCAAGGAAATACATGTTGATGACCTGTTCCCGCGTCTGCGGACAGGAAAATGTCTGATCAGCCACGTTCGCTCCCTGTGCAAATTCGTCCGTTGACTCTCCAGTGATTTTCGAAATCTCGACGCCAGAACAAACAAAAATGGGCCAGCACAAAGGCTGACCCACTTTTCGTACATCAGATTATCCGCCGGTCAGACTCAGGATTGTGCAGCAATTGACTCCGGAGCAAGCGACGAAATCAGTAACTCTGTCAACTCTTTGGCCAACTGAGAATCACTGACTTCCCAGCCCTTCTGAAGCGTTTCGATTCCGACACCGTCTTTCATTGCCGAAGCCAGTTCTGCAACGGAGATTCGCAGCACCGGAACATCGCCTTCCGGCAAACCGCGACGCACGTTGTGCAGTCCAGAAGAGGAGACCTCGAGTGTGGCCTGACACCCGCCTTTACCAAGCACGTCCATCCCAACCATCTGACAATGGGTTGTTGCAGGCTGTTTTGATTTTTCGCTGTTCAGGAAGTCTTCGGTCCACGACTTTACGGTTTCGACTTCGGGTTTTCGCTTTCCCCAGCGATCATCGTTTCCGTACTCGATATACCGAACGACCACCGTGCGATCGATTTCCGGGCAGACAATATCACCCGCAAATCGCTTCGTGTTGGTCAAATCAAATGTGTTGTCTGTCTGTTCGTACGGAGCATACGTTTCCGCATTTTCAGTCACGAGACGTTCGAACATCCACTGATCTTCGCTGTCCTCGCGTTTAACAAGTTCCGGCAGTTCACCGTAGCCATGGAACTCTACCCCGGTTGATTTGAAATAATCCCCACAGTACTCAATCATCGCACGTGACGTAATTGGGTTGTCAGGAGCGATATGGAACGTCAGTCCACGAGCTTCAGGTGTTTCGAACAAGCGGCACATCACAGCTGAAACCCATTCCACTGGAATGATGTTGCGACGTTCATCGCCGGTCATCCGAAGTCGAATGGGTGTATGTCGATAACCGTTTTCGTCAGGAGGAACTGGCGGGATCAACACTGACATCAGCCGCAGGTAGAGATAAACTCCGTGATACGTGTTTGTATAGCCGGTGCGAGAATCCCCAGCGATGACTGCGGGACGATAGACTGTCACGTGATCGGCGAAATCGATCTGACGCACCAGGGTTTCAGCGCAAAACTTGCTCTCTTCATAATCATTGCGGAACGTCTGCCCGACGTTCAAATTCGCTTCCATTACCCGTTCTGTCTGATATCCGGCGACATACGCAGTCGACACGTAGTGGATGTCCTTGATCCCCGCACTGCGGCAGAGGTCGATCATGTGCTGAGTACCATTCAGATTCGTTCGCCATGGCTCGCCGGCCCGATCCTTACCATAGAATTCCAGGATCGCCGCACTATGGATAATGCTGGAGCAATTTTCCGCGACCCATTCCGTATCTTCCGGACTTAGGCCAAATCCAGGTTCAGCGATATCGCCAGAAAGTACGACTGGACGAGGCAACGGTCGACCGAGCTCACGTTCCCAATGTTGTAATATCTCTTCCATCCGTTCCCGAGGAGCAGTCTTGCGGGATGGTCGGACCACCACCGCCAACTCATGACCGTTCAAGAGCATGTCTCGAACCATGTAGCGCCCCACCAACCCCGTGGCACCCGTCAAAAGCGTGTACATCATTTCCCCTGGCAACGTTGTCGAAAAAATTGCACTGCGATAAATCTCAACCCGCACAGCAATGCAACATTGAACCATAAACTCTAAAAAAACCAACAAAAATCGAGTTTTCAGAACCCTGACGGCTCAAATACTCAACATTTCGTCCTCGAGTTTCCCCAAACCCGTAGAACGGAGCAATATTCACTTTTTGCCCAGAAGTGCAACTCTGATCCATCGGACATACTGGATTGTCTCTGGAAATCTAACGCCACATAAATCGGGAATTACACTGTAAACCTCTACTCACAAACAGGTTACGGCCCGGACATCAAAAAAACGTTCCTCTGCCAGCAGGTGATCAATTCGGCAGATTTCGCCGAATGCTGACTGAAACTGGAATTCGGACAGACACACCGTCAACTTCAGCGTTTGTCTGGCGGTGATCGAGGACTG
>JANPHT010000351.1:0-17770 GCA_031424595.1 Planctomycetota bacterium | reverse complement strand
GCCGGTCACGCGCGAGGCGACGGATGACTCCGCGACCGCGAACCTCGACTCAAACATCCGCGAGCAACATCGAGAGCGACAACAATATCGCTGGTGTTCACGTCTAAATGAGTCACCGCTCGCATCCTTTGACCACCCATTGGGCCGATCAACACACCCTGCTCTTTCATTGCCGCGCTAAACTGTACGGCAGTGCCATATTTCGCGTCGATCTCGAAGAACACAAGATTAGACTCCACCACGGACGCAGCGCAGCGAACTCCTTCGATCGCCGCGAGGCCCTGTGCCAAATCTCTGGCGTTGTCGTGATCGTCCTGCAGTCGAGTGATGTTATTCTCCAACGCGTATACAGCTGCTGCGGCCACAATGCCGGCCTGCCTCAGGGATCCGCCAAACAACTTTCGGATACGGCGTGCGCGAGAAATGTCGTCCTTTTCTCCGATCAGCATAGAACCCATCGGGCAACCAAGCCCCTTGGAAAAGCAGATAGAAATAGTGTCGAAGCATTTTCCAAGGTCGACCGCCGAATAAGCACCTGCCACCATCGCATTAAAGACGCGCGCGCCGTCAAGATGTCGCTTCAAACCGTGCGAAGTCGCCCACGATGAGACTCGCTGCAATTGTTCCAGTGGATAAACTCGACCGCCGCCAATGTTGGTTGTGTTCTCCAGACACAAAAGGCGTGTCCTAGGGAAGTGCTGATCGTTGCTCCGGATCTTTCCTTCCAATTGAGGAATATCCAGGAAGCCACTATCCGCAGCAATCGTGCGAACCGTCACGCCGCTCAAGGCTGCCGGTGCACCGCCCTCGAACAGCGAGATATGTCCAGTCTCATTGATCAGCAGTTCGTCGCCCGGAATGCAGTGAACTCGCACTCCCATTTGATTACTCTGAGTCCCCGAGCACGCAAATATTGCGGCTTCGCGGCCAAACAACTCGGCCACAATTCTCTCAAGGTGGTTCACCGTCGGGTCTTCGCCCATCATGTCATCGCCGACTTCGGCTGAAGCCATTGCCTGCCGCATCGCCAACGACGGCCGAGTGACAGTGTCGCTGCGAAGATCAATGAGTTTCACGGTACCGACTTTCAAAGAACGGGAATGGACCATAAAAATTGGCAAATCTTAGTTACGGACTGTACTTCGGCCCGCTGATGGCTTCAATCAGGCTCAATTACGGTGAGCCGAAGCATTCGGCAGTCCTGTCGCTCGATCGACAGGGAGAAAAAGTCCCGTCGGTGAAACGAAGAGACTACAATACGCATTTCAACATCGACATCAAATCACTTTCGACGACATCATGCCCCCACTCACAATTAAGACCATCGACTGCCGACAAGGCGACGCCACGCAACTCTTTCGCGAACTGAGAAATAAACTTAGCCCTCGCGGAGACGTTGTTTCGGAAGCTGGTCGCCAGCGAACGATCGAACTTTTTGGCGAAGCTCTCAGTCCCCGCGACGTCGTTCGACGCATCTGTTCCGACGTCCGAGAACGCGGCATCGAGGCGGTTCTGCATTACACTTCGAAACTCGACCGACGCGATCTGACACCAGGAACAGTCCGAGTCACTCAGGCAGAACTGGATGCCGCATCCGAAAAAGCCTCGCCCGAGTTCCTGAACACGATCGGACAGATCCGTCAAAACATCGCGGAGTTCCAGCGTGCGATTCTTCCTAAAGATGCTCGTGTCGTTCGCAGAATTGGTACTGAGATTGTCGAATTGCGACAACGCCACCTGCCGATGAAGCGAGTCGGCATTTGCGTGCCTGGCGGAGCAGCCGCATATCCGTCAACCGTACTGATGACTGCCGTGCCTGCAATGACGGCTGGCGTCAAAGAGATCGCCATTGTCGTACCACCGACTGACTTCGGGGGTTACAACATCGACATGCTGGCAACCTGCAACGAGTTGGGAATCAGAGAGGTCTATCGCGTGGGTGGTGCGCAGGCTGTTGCCGCGCTAGCGTATGGTGTCGATGGAATTCCGCCGGTCGACAAGATTGTCGGGCCAGGAAACCTGTTCGTCGCTTTGGCCAAGCAGCATGTCTTCGGTGACGTGGATATCGACAGCATCGCCGGCCCTAGCGAAGTGATTGTATTGGCCGACAACACCGCTCGCCCTGACTTTGTCGCCGCAGACCTGATTTCGCAGGCGGAACACAGCCCAGGTTCCGGCGTTTTAATCACCTGGCACGAACCACTTATTGCGGCCGTTCAGAAGGCACTGGAAAAACAACTGACTCAGTTGCCGCGTGGCGATCTGGCAAGACAATCGCTGGAAGATTATGGAGCATTGATTCTGACTCGAGATGAAGCGGAAGCCGCAAAGCTGACAGACCTGCTGGCTCCTGAGCATCTGCACATTTCTATGGACTTTCCGGAACGCATGCTCTCACAGATTCAGAATGCTGGCGCTATTTTTCTGGGCCACTTTACACCTGTCGCGTTGGGTGACTACATCGCGGGTCCGTCCCATGTTTTGCCGACTGGCGGCACAGCGAGATTTGCGAACGGACTTGCATCGACTGACTTTCTAAAACGCAGTTCCATCATCCAGTACAATGCTGCTGCCCTTCGAGCCGACGCTGATCACGTGCGCCTGATGGCCGAAAAAGAGGGCCTGACGGCTCATAGTGCGAGTGTTGATATTCGATTGAAGTAGCCCTCGTACTCGTTCGCCGCTGTCACAAAACGACCAGACCTGCTGAACGGTACTTGACCATCCGAGTCAAGTCGCCAAAAAAGAGCATCGCGAACGACATCAAAGCCGGATTCGAAGATAACCGCATTAACATGGCATAGCTGATCCACGACGTCGAGAGCCTTCCGGAACGCTTGTAGAACCCCGCCCTGGACGCTCCAGCCGTAGTGACAGAAGCCCTGTGACAGCAACTTTGAAAAAACAAGTGAGTTGGGAAGTGATTCCGAAATTGAAACCAGGCACGATTACGTAGTCTGCAATGAATCGAATGCTGCTTTCGATCGCACCGCTCCCAAGGGCAAGGCCGAGGCCTTTGAAGAACGGATAAGCCAGACGGCCCCGCTGCACCGTGTCGCTGAAGGCGGCTGATCTCGGTATTAAGCTTTTCGTTCTTCTCATCCTTATCCTTGTCCGCGTGATGACCCGCATGATGGTTATCCAGCATCTGATGAACGTCACCGTATTCGGTATGCAGCCGACGATCCTATTCCGCCACTTGCGACGTGATCTCAACGGGAAATCACACCCCTATTTCCATCGCCGTCTTAATAAACCGCCCCCTTTACCATCAACCGATAACCCCTCCATCGCACTGCCTCCTTGCGGAACTCACATCAAGACGCTGCGACGCCGACGGAAGAATGACAATCTCCAATTCTCAAAAACACCTCAATCCAGATTGCCTCTCTTCGAGTTAATCAGGAGACCTGACCATTTGCCGTGAAGACGTCGCAAGTGAGCCGATCCCGTCGTGTTGTTTCTATGTAAAGACTTCCAATCACGAAAACACGCTTGCATAAGATTCGATGCGAATTGCGTACTGCTGATTTTTCGCTCACAATTCTGTCGCGTAATCTCCTTGATCCGGTACAGCCAGACTGGTGTTTCGGTTTGATCAGAGCTGCCAGAAAATCCACTGAAGAATCCCATGATCAAATCCGCAGTGACCGTCAGTCTTGTCGAACAGGCTCGCAAGGGACCTTTTGTGTTTCACGACGATCTGCCTGCGGCATGTCGAGCTGCAGCGGAACTTGGCTTCGATGCTATCGAACTGTTCGCGCCGTCGGGAGAATTTATTCGTGCACTTCCCCTGGCAAGACTGCTTGCAGACTACGGACTAAAGCTCGCTGCCGTTGGAACCGGCGCGGGGATGGTTGTTCACAAGCTGTCGCTATGCGATGCTGATCCAGATCGACGGGCTCAGGCAGTCTCTTTCATTCGCGAGATTATTTCCGCCGGAGCGGAACATGAAGCCCCGGCAATTATCGGTTCCATGCAGGGCAAATGGGACGATCTCGTTAACCAGCCTATCGCAACCGGTTATCTTCGTGATGCCTTGCAGCAACTCGGCGAGCATGCGGAACGCGCCGGGATCGTTTTGCACTACGAACCGCTCAACCGATATGAAACGAACATGGCAACAACAATGGCAGAGGGTATTAGGCTGCTGACACCGCTTGCTACGAAACAGGTTCGTTTACTGGCTGATCTGTTCCACATGAACATCGAAGAAACGTGCATCGCTGGTGCACTGCAAGAGGCGGGTCCGCTTTTGGGTCATGTGCATTTTGTTGACTCCAACCGCCAGGCTGCTGGCAGAGCCCACATAAATTACGTCCCCATCATTGAGGCACTCAAAGCCATTGAATATGACGGCTACGCCTCCGCAGAAGCGTTTCCAATTCCGGATTCGATGACGACTGCTCGGCAGACGATTGAGACTTTTCGACAGTGTTTTCGGTCCTGAGCCAGAATAAGAATGAACGCCCGAGTTTCGCCCCTCTCCCCCGACACGGGTGAAATGCAAACTTCTTCAACCGAGATAACGCTGGTCCTGAAACCAAACCCGGCCCGGCTTTAATACAGCAAGCTACTGGCGAAGGCAATGCATCAACAGGAACGCAGTCGCCGGCGAGTTGCTCTTAAACGAATTCAACCACGCTTTTCAGAATTAACTTGTGCCATCCCCTGTTCGCATCATCACACTCGATCCCCAGCTGGACATTCTCCAGACACTTGCGGCATTCGATGATGCGCCGTTTGTGCTGTTGCTGGACAGTGCGGCACAGCATCGGGAACGCGATTCGCGATACACGATTCTTACGGCAGATCCCATTCGCATCTGCAGGCTCGACAACCCGCATCACGGCGACAGTCCTTTTGCAACGCTGCGTGAATGGCAAAGTTGCCTGCCGACGGTTTTCGTTGAAGAAAGAGAATCACTGCCGCCATTTTTCGGGGGCATTGCCGGCCTGATGTCCTATGAACTCGGGCAGGCCTTCGAGAAACTTCCGTCTCCCGAATTGGACGATTTCCACACACCCGCCTTGCTGGCGGGACTTTTCGACTGGTCGATCGTCTGGGACCACATCGACGGCACAGTGCGAGCGTTTGTACTGACACTGGAATCCGACTCTGCTGAAACAACAGCGCGTGACAGACTCAACTGGATTCTGCAAAGACTTAGAGGACAGGATAATGTCAAGTCTTCGGCACCACTCCTGTCCAACGACGATGCGATTCCACACGCTGGCTTCCACCATCTGCATCGCATTGAACCCACTTCCGAAGTCTATTCCAACTTCACTCGCGATGAATATACAACCGCCGTCAGCCGAGTCATCGAATACATTCGCGCCGGTGATATCTTTCAGGCAAACCTGTCACAGCGATTGATGGCTCCGTGGAATGGAACCGTAACACAGCTTTATTCACAGATTCGAAAAAACAACCCTGCGCCGTTTTGTGGTCTGTTAAAAACGGAGTCATTTTCGATCGTCAGTGCGTCACCGGAACGATTTCTGAAAGTCGATAGCGAAGGATTCGTCGAAACAAGACCAATCAAAGGAACGCGCCGGCGACCACGTTCACCAATTGCGGATCTCTACGCTGCAACGGAACTGGCTACCAGTGAAAAAGATCGCGCGGAAAATGTGATGATCGTCGATTTGCTCCGGAATGACATTTCCCGAAATTGCCGATCCGGCTCCGTCAAAGTCACTGGTTTGTGCGAAATCGAGCGATTTGAAACCGTTATGCATCTTGTTTCCACCGTTGTCGGCCAATTGAGAAAAGACTGTGATGTTTGGGATTTGATAGCGGGATGCTTGCCGGGTGGCTCGATTACGGGCGCGCCAAAAATCCGAGCCATGCAGATCATTGCCGAACTGGAACCCACAGTGCGAGGGGCTTACTGCGGCAATCTATTTGCAATGGGACCATGCGGGAATTTTGACAGCAGTATTCTGATTCGCACATTTACTCTCAAAGATGGCTGGGTGCAATTCCCAGTCGGCGGCGGAATTGTGGCCGATTCGGATCCACTGGATGAGTATCGAGAGACGCTGCACAAAGCATCAGGGATGATTCGCTCCCTGCGAATTCTATAGCCCGATCATTGGGCCGTTAACGAAATCGAATTCGGCATGTTCACTGTACTTCACTCCATTTCGTTGCACTTCAATTGTGCATCGCCGCTGTCCCGCAAGACTTTGCTCCAGAACTGTTCATCGCCCGCACGGGTGTGCACGAGAGAACAAGAAGCAGCAATGGTTTCAATAAAATCAACGTTTTCACCACCATCATACATTTGGATGCGAAGTGGCACGTGACTTGCCGAATGCTGAATCCAGCATTCGTGACATCAATGGAGCGATGCCACATTGGATTTTGACGTTTAATCAAAGAAAGTGGGCTGATGAGTTCAGGATTTTTGATCGACATGGATGGTGTGATCTACCGAGGCACTGAGTTGATTCCTGGCGCGCGGCTGTTCATCAACAAACTGCTGGATGAGAACATTCCTTTTTTGTTTTTAACCAACAACAGCCAACGCAGCCGGCGTGATGTGACAACAAAACTCAATCGCATGGGTATAGCGATCGAAGAAAAACATGTCTTCACCTGTGCAATGGCGACAGCTCGATTTCTGGCTCGACAACTACCAAATGGAACAGCATACGTCATTGGCGAAAGCGGTCTGATGAACGCACTTCACAGCAACGGCTATTCGATTGTGGATTCACATGCGGATTACGTTGTTGTCGGTGAAGGCCGCACTCTTTCATTCGAAATGGTTGAGCGAGCCGTACAGTTGATTATGGAAGGCGCTAAGTTGATTGCGACCAATCTCGATCCAAACTGCCCCACATCGACAGGCACTCGACCAGGCTGTGGAGCAGTCGTTGCGTTGCTGGAAAAAGCTACGGGCATCAAGGCCTTTAGCGTCGGCAAACCAAGCCCCGTGATGATGCGAGCCGCCAGGAAAGAACTGGGGCTTGATGCCGCCAACACAATTATGATCGGGGATACCATGGGCACCGACATCCTCGGCGGCGTACAGATGGGGTATCGTACGGTCCTTGTGTTGTCGGGTTCAACAACACGAGATGACCTTAAGGATTATGCGTTTCGCCCAGATCTGGTCGTTGATTCGATTGCCGATCTTCTGAACCCTTCGCCAATTGTACAGACTCAGCTCGAAGAATGGTTGCCTGCGGATGTGTTAGTCGTGGCCTCCTGAAATAAATGAAACCGCAAATCTCACCGAAGTGAGACTGCAGCTTCATGTTGAGCATTCGCAATCATCACACTACTTTCCGAAAAGATCCGCAGCAGTGTGTTCTGGAAACGATCTGATTAATTGTTGCGATTTGGGTTAATCGACTAAAACAGACCATCAATCACGGACCCGTGGTCGACGGCCGCAACGGGCCGACCAGAGTGGTCAAGAAAATGCTGGGATGGATCAACACCCAACACATGATAAATTGTGTGATGAATATCGCCGGGACGCAGAGGCTGTTCTTTTGGCGATTCGCCCAGATGGTCAGTGGAGCCGATCAACCGTCCGCCTTGAACACCGCCGCCTGCGAGAAAGCAGAACATTGCGTTGCCCCAGTGATCTCGGCCAGGTGTGCCTTTGCTGAGCGGCGGCCCGCCATTGCCTCCGTCATTCATCCGTGGAGTGCGACTGAATTCTCCGCAGAGTACCACGAGCGTTTTTTCCAGTAGTCCACGATCTGACAGATCGGTCAGCAGGCCGAACACCAGCTGATCGATTTTTGGCAGATAGTTTTCCATTCCCGACTTAAGATCCCAATGATGATCCCAGCCTCCAAAGTGGCACGACACGAAAGTTGTGCCAGCTTCGACGAGCCTGCGAGCCAACAAGGTGCTTTGACCCCACGAATGCCGGCCGTATAGTTCTCGTGTTTTCGGATCTTCCTTCGTCAGATCGAATGCCTCACGAGTTTTCGCGCCGGTTACCATGTCGAATGCAGTACGATCAAACTTGTCCATTGAGTCGAACATACCACTGACATCCACATCGCGTTGCAGGCTGTCGATGGATGACAACAAAGATCTGCGATCGTTCAGCCGATCCAAAGAAAGGTCTTGAGTAAGTCCAACATTGCGAACCTGAAAACTATCTGCGTTGGGATCCCCTTCAGTCTCGAATGGATTGTGATGCACTCCCAAATAATTTCCGCCGAAATAGCCCGGCCGTAAACCGATGCTCATCCCGTACGGCACTGCGACATGGGCTGGCAACCCCGGTCGACGGGCCCCCGTAACTTTAGTTGCCACGGATCCAAAGAATGGGTACTTACCTTTTGTGCTGGCTCCACTGACACCATCACCGCGTCCAGTAAGCATCCAATGGCCGCCAGTAAAATGGTCGCCGCTGTCGTGATGCAGTGAGCGGACCACCGAGAACTTGTCTGCAATTTTTGCCTGCAGAGGAAACAGTTCCGTGACTTCCATTCCGGGCACGTTCGTAGGTATCGGTTTCCAGATTCCTCGATACTCGGCCGGTGCCTCCGGCTTCATGTCATAAGTATCCATATGGCCAGGACCACCATCGAGCCATAGCAGGATGACCGAGGTGTCTTTCATTGATCGCCCGTGCTCCACGGCGTTTTCCTTTGCAGCGATTACCCTCGACAGTCCAACAGACGCCATGCCAGCGACACCGAACTGCACAAAACTGCGTCGTGAGCTTCCATCGCAATACACGGAAGACCGTTCTGCGTTGATTCGGAGCATGTTGATTTCCTGTGGAACGGAGGTGCTCTGGAGGAGCAAAAGGCGGGCACCAATAAGTTGGTACGTCACGGTGGGAGTTGAAAGATACCCTCAAAAACGGTCAGGAGTCAATTTTCGATCCAAAATAGACCGTTGCCGATCGACTTTGAGTTCGTCCTCATATTTGTTGGTTGACTCAATGGGATGGCTGCAGGAAAGGTCGCAGTAGCCGGCTCAGCGGCCCGCCTCCCCGGCGAATTGCGTAATCCGGGAGGAATATCCTGCTCAAGGCTATCCACGTGAGATGCTCATGCTTGGCAAAAAGCTGCCCTCTGGACTTCGGAATCGGGTTTTCCCTGCGTACTATAATGACCAGGAAGTATCGGATTCTGACGACCAGAATTCCGATTGGCCACGGATCGGCAGGTCTTTGTTCTCCTGGAAACATCTGCTGCGTTAATCCTATGCGGAACGATTTTTCACCCATGGAGTCTCATTCGGAGTCTTTGCAGAATCACAACCATCGACGACTTTTGTCTCAGAATTCCCGCGACTTCTGCTGGCGGCAGTTATTCTGCAGATCCGTTGTGTTGATACTCGCGTTCGTAATCACTTTCGATTCCGCCCTCGCTGACAAAGCCACGGACGACTTCAATCTTGGGATGGGATTTTATCGGGGCAAGCGATGGGAGCAGGCTGAGGAAACTCTTGGACAATTCCTGAAGGATTTTCCAGAACATTCTCGAACCAATATCGCAAGGCTGTATCACGCCCGTTCATTGAACATGCTTGAAAAATATGACGTGGCACGACTGGAGTTCGCCGAATTCATCAATGCGGAGCCCAATGGAAAAGATGCTCCTGACGCTCGATACCGGCTTGGAGAATGCAGCTATTTCCTGAAAGATTACCCCGCGACAATTACACAACTCCTCGAATACACCACAAAGCATTCCGATCATACGCACGTGGTCTGGGCGAATCTTCTTCTTGGCGACTCGTATGTGGCCGTTAAGGAGTATCAGAAGGCGATCGAGATACTCGTACCGCTTTCCAAAGCTCAAAGTAATAAGTCCATACTTACCGACGCCCGATTTAGTCTTGGGAAGGCCCTGGAGGGACTGAAAAAAACGCAGGAAGCTGTGGAACAATACAAAGCTGTTGTCACAGAAAAAAGCTCAGCCGTCGCTCCGAGAGCGCTCAATCGAATCGGGTCAATTCAGTACGCATCGTCCCAATACAGCGAAGCAGCGGCGTCATTCGAGCAACTTATCTCAGTCTACTCGACGAGCACACTGGTCCCATCGGCAACTCTCGGGGCAGGCATGTCATGGTATCGTGCAGGCGAATATGACAAGGCTCTCGAATGGCTGCGGCGAGTTCCAAGGGAGTCCCCGAGTGCGGCGCAGGCGGTGATGATGACCGCGATGTCGCTGAAAGAACTGGGACGAATCGAGGAATCGCGTCAAGTCTTTGCAGATGCCTTGCAGGTTGCGGGCAATACACCCTTGGCTGCTGACATACTCTTCCAGCAAGCACAGATGGAGCGAGTGTCAGGCACAAAAGAACTGGCCACCCAGTTGTTCGAAGACATCTCGGATCGATGGCCGCAGTCAAACCGAACTGCAGAGTGCCTGTTTAACGCTTCAGAACTGCGTCTTGAGCTGAATCAGCCCGAGCAGGCCGAGAAGCTTTGGAATCGACTCAAGACAGATTATCCGGAAATTGCTGCCAGGCCGCGCGAGCAGATTCTCCTTGGACGGCTCTTTCTGGACCGCGGTGATATCGACAAATCAATCGAGATACTTCAGCAGGCCTGTGGTGTCTCAAAAGCTCAGCAGGACCGAGTCACCGCAGTTGGCCGATATTACCTGGTGCGCGCGTTGCATAAAGCCAGGAGACATGACAAGGTCATTGAACAGACTTCCATGATGAGCGAATTATTCAGGATCGAAGCGTTCAGCGAGGTACGGGGAGCCTTGGCGCTGGCTGCTATCAGCAGCCTGGAATTGAAAGACTATGACGGCGTCCTGAAGTTTGCAGACGAGTTTCTGCCGATCGCAAAAGACGAGACACAGAAGTCAGATGTCATGGCCGCCCAGGCCGTTGCTTTCAGCCATTTGAAGCAATTTAGCGATGCAAATCGGGTATTAAGAAATCTTACAGCAACGCACCCCGATGCCGCGCCAACATGGTCAGCTGTGCTCCAGGCTGCCGAAGCAGCGCTGGAACAGAATTCCCCCGATGATGCAGCGGCATTCTTCAATCTGGCAGCCTCATACGACAAGGACTCGGCCGTGAAAGAAGCTGGCGTTACAGGCATGGCCTGGAGTCACTTCAAGGCAGCGAAATTTGTTGAGGCAGAAAAGTCATTTACAAGGGTTATTGACGATTATCCGTCATCGGAGGATGCGGCCCAATCGCTTTTCATGAGAGCTCGTTGTGTCGAAGAACAAGGAAATACGGAGCTTACAGCAGCGGCCTATGCAGACGTCTTCGCAAAACTCACCAAGGATCAGCCTCCTGCTTCCGCAGGATCTGAGTCTGCTCCACCGATGCAGTTTGCCTTTGATGCTGGCCGCCAGGCAGCTCGGGCCCTTGATAAACTGAAACGAAGTGAGGAGGCCGACAAAGCATGGGAGGCTCTGGTACGCCAGTTTCCCGATGCAAAGGACCTTGATCGAATTCTCGACGAATGGGCCTGGATGAATGTGACTGCCGAACGGTTCGAAAAGTCCGATGCAGTGCATCGACAATTGCTTGATCGGTTTCCGGCTAGCCCCTACGCGGGGCAGGCTCGGCTGTCACTGGCTGAGAGTCTGCTGGAAGCCGGAAAGCTCGACGAGTCACTCAAGGAAATGGAAGCCATCATCGCGGATGATCGCTACGGTGCTGCGGAAAAAGAGAGGTCTCTTTTTCACGTCATTGAAATTCAGGCAGCGACGCGAAAGTGGCAGCCCTTAATTACTGCGGCGGAGGGATTCCTTGACAGCTATTCGATGAGTCCCCTGGCTCCACAGGTACGATTATTTGTTGGAAATGCTCTCCTCGAATTGCAGAAACCAAAGCAGGCAGCAGAGACTCTGACGGCACTTCGAGATGAAATTGTTGCCCAGAAGGTTCCCGAGCAGGACTGGACGGACCGCGTCTGGATTGTGCTGGCGGAAGCAGCGCTCGCGTTAAAGAACTACGACCAGATTGATGTGCTGGAAACAGAATTGAAGCAACGCAGTGAAAAATCCTTATTTGCATTCCAAATGATGGATGTTCAGGGACGTCGATGGAAACAGCAGGCCCCACCAGACTTTGAAAAGGCTCGCGTGTACCTTCGAGCGGTCACCTCGGATGTTCAGGGCGAGGGCACAGAAACGGCAGCGCGGTGTCAGTTTCTGGTCGCAGAGACTTTGGTGCTGGAAATGAAGCTGGAGGAAGCTGTAAAAGAGTACTTCAAGGTCTATCTCAGTTATAGTTATGACGAACTGAGGGCTCAGGCATTATTTCAGGCCGCGACCTGTCAGGTTCGACTTCAGAAGAATGACGCAGCATTGCGAGACTATAAAGAACTGATTGCCATGTTTCCCACGTCAAATCTCGTCGAAAAAGCTAGCGCCGAGATCAAAAAACTTGAAGTCACCTCGCAATGAGTGCTGGTGATCCGATCTGCTTTGCTTCGATCTTAATCACATCGCGGTGCGGTTTGCACCCTTCGCAAAATCTATAGCCAAAGTGAAAATGAACTGTAATCGTCGATCAACAATCATGACTCGAATCTCCGTAATGGCCGTTGCGTTGGCAGCACTTCTCGTGGCCTGCCAATCGCTCGCCCAGGAATCCAGGCCTGCCATTCCACTGGAGCCTGGCGACGGGAACGGGGTGACGGGCGGCACCACAGTGGCGGATGTTCAGCCAAAGGCGAACGGTATTCCAACAGACCCAATGGGAATCGCGGATGCGATGGGTCGGCCTTTCAGTGCGGCATTCATTATTGCTTCTGTAATTGGAGTCTGGTCTGTCATCGAGCGACTTGTGGTACTTCGACGACGTCGCGTTATCCCGCGTGCATTTGTGGACCGATTCCTTATGCATTTGCGGGCCGGCCGAATGGACAAAGCCGAAGCACTTGCCGTTTGTCAGCAGAATCAGAGCCCGATGGCAGAAATCTTTATGCATGGCGTACGAAAATGGGGACGTCCCAGCGTTGAATTGGAACAGGCCGTCATTGATGGCGGCGAGCGGCAGGTCACGCAGCTCAAAAAAGGACTCCGAGTATTGAACGGCGTATCTACGCTGAGCCCGCTGATCGGGCTTCTTGGCACAGTGGTCGGAATGATCAAATCGTTCAACGATATCGCAACTGCCGGCGCCATGGGACAGACTCAAACCCTGGCGAATGGAATCGCACTGGCGCTCTTAACGACTGCGGTTGGGCTGATCATTGCAATTCCTGCGATGGCTGCTTACCTCTACCTTGCCGGGCGAATCGATTCCATCGTGATGGAGATGGACCGACTTGGCCAGGAACTCGTCCATCTCATTTCTGCTGAAGCGCTACGGGAGCGGGCCGTTGTTGCCACAACTGCAGTGGAACCATCGTTGCCTGCGAGAACTCGCAAGCCGCTTGTGGAAAAACAATGAAGCCACGATCGAAGAGGTGAAGTGATGCCTTCCGAATGCATCCGCTCTGCTCGTCCGTTTCAGATTTGGCGAAAGCAAGACCATGCAGATCTATATGGGTTCATCCGCTGGTGCATTGACACTGACCGTTGTGGTTCCCGTTTTTAACGAGTGCGACAGTCTGGTTCAACTAGTCGATGAACTGCAGGCTGGGGTGCGAACTTCAGTGGCCACCTTTGAGATCATCCTTGTAGACGACGGATCTACGGATGATTCGTGGAAGGTAATCTGTGAATTATCATCACGTGAGTTCACTGTCTCCGGAATTCGCCTGCGACGCAACTTTGGCAAAGCGGCCGCACTGACAGCTGGTATGAAGGTCGCAACTGGCAGTCTGATACTGATGCTGGACGCGGATCTTCAGGATGATCCCGCGGAATTCCCTGCCCTGCTGCTGCAGATTCAGGCTGGATTTGATGTCGTCAATGGCTGGAAACAAAGACGGCTCGACCCATGGCATAAGGTCTACCCCAGCAAAGTCTTTAACGCCCTGGTTGGCTTCATGACTGGCCTGCAGTTGCATGATCACAATTGTGGTCTCAAGCTGTTTCGTGCTGATGTTGCTCAGGAAGTGCAGATTTACGGAGAGTTACACCGATTCATTCCGGTGCTGGCCCATGCGCGTGGTTTTCGAGTGACCGAGGTGGCAGTGAATCATCGAATTCGTCAGCACGGTCATTCAAAATATGGCATGCGGCGATTTTTGCGAGGATTGCTCGACCTGATGACTGTCACCTTTCTTACCAGTTTCGGACGTCGACCACAACATGCTCTGGGAACAATCGGCATGGCGTTCTTCATGATCGGTATGCTCGGACTGAGCTACCTGGGTCTGCTTTGGATATCGATGCGAATCGGACTTGTCGCGGCCTGCCCGATTGGCAATCGCCCATTGCTGGCCTACTCGATCGCCTCAACCCTGCTGGGGGGTCAGGCACTGTCGCTCGGGCTTCTGGCAGAACTCATTGTAGCCTACACGGGCCGAAGTTCAGACAGCTACAGCGTTAGTGAAACCACAAGCAAACTCGCCCACGGAAGCTAAGGAGTTTGCGATCAGAGTAAATGGCAATTGAGCAGACGAAAGCGAACCAGTTCTTATTATTGTCAATTGGCTTTGGGCGCGGCTGGCGGTCTGCAGACTTCGAAAAGCTGCACTATCTGGAAGTTCTCCTGGCCATCAATCAGGCTTTCAAAGCCAGGCCACGATTTAATAACCGTGAGTTCCGCAGGCGAAAGCGATGACAACGGACGATTCAGAAGTGATCTGGGTGCCTGAAGCACTTTTTGAGCGACCAGCAGGCTGAACCGTGTTGGCTGAACAAAGGCGGTGTAGTCATACGATCCCGGCAAACGGTACCGAAGAATTTCGCCCCAATGAACCAGCACATGAGTGATGCGTTCCTCTGAAAGTTTTTTTCGGATCAATTCACCAGACAACAGACGGCGATGAAGGACCGGCTGATCAGCATCCTGAGGATCACTCGTCCATTGCTCGAAAATGCAGTCATCAAAAACAGTATTGTAGACCAGTGGGAAAGTCGCATCGAAAACTTCGGCCTCTCCAACCATCAACACTCTTGCGTCTTCAGAAAGAGTGGAATTCAACATACGAATATCCGACCGAATTGTCAGCTGGCGAGCAGCCTCAAGATCCATCAACCCCACATGAAATCCAACGAGTGCAAGTCCACAGAAGTAAACATTGTAGGCCGTAACGGCAGCAATCACGACTGATAGAAACCCTCTCCATACTCTGGATCCAGACAGCATCCAACAGCTTGCTGCAGCAATGCTCAGGAGCGGAATGGTTGGAATCCAGAATCGATCGATGCGATGCGTCAGCGCCCACCATGTGAAGAATCCCCAGGCAATGAGACTGAGCAGAACACGAATGGCAGGAGAACGACTACACAACAGCAGCGACGGAATCGCTAATGCAAACAGCAGCCCGCTGGTCCACATATTGTAAACAGCAGCGTCCATGAAATGCTTTGGCATTTGACCGAGCTGATGCTCAGTGGGAGCATGAGCTGGCTTCCATCGAGCATTCAATTCTGCCGACCATTCGTCGCCACCAAATACAGAGTAGCCAAGTGGATAAACCGGATTGCCGGTGTCCAAAGAATTTCTCAGCATCCATGGAGCCATGATGAGCAAAACTCCCAACCCAAACCATGCGGTCTGGCGGAACAATTGAGGCCAGTAGACACTTCGTGGTGAGGCCGTAGTCAGCAAGTCAGAGGATGCGCATTTTTTTCGACGAAGACTCCAGCTCAGCATGGCAAACACGGGAATGATAACGGCCACCAGCCCCGTGTACTTCGATGCCATTGCGCTTCCAGCCAGAAGACCAGACAAGATGGCCAATGAACGAAGGTTGATGGACTCAATTGTGGCCCACAGAGCCACCATTGTGGACGCGATCAAATAAAACGTCAGCGATCCCTCAGCATAAGCAATCAACGAGATTCTCAGCGTCCACGGTGTTGTCAGGTAAATCAACACGCCCAGCCAGGCTGCTGATGGACTTAGCCACCGTCGACCGATTGCAAACACGGCAACGGCACTGAGTAACTGAAAGCAGGCAAGCACGGCTTGCCCGACCAATGCACCTTGCCACCAATCGCCGACAAAGATCATACCCGTCAGCAAAAGCATCTCACTCAAAAAGGGAAAGCTGGTGTAGACGTTATGACGCAGGAACGAAATGCGTCCCTGCTGAAACCACTCTTTAGGTCCCTGAAGATGATACTCACGAACATCAAAGTCCGCTGATGGAGACACAGACCCCAACAGCAAATAGAAGGAAAAAGGAACAATGACCAGCAGCACAAGACCAACCAATACGCTCGATGATCGGACCATTCCAGATTCTGAAGGGCATTCATCTGCGGGATTTGAGGAGCGGCTTCTTAACAACGCAGCAATCAGCAAACTCAGGAGTGATGGAAATGTGATGGCAGCTACGCTAAGGCAACCTGCAAGTCCGGCACAAAGAGTTACAAGGGAAAGAATCGCCAGCCCCGATCCGAATGTGACAACGACACATTCAGTTCTCAGAAGGCGGATTCGCACTGGAATCAACTGTGTCACGGCTAGTCCATAGGACGCCGCAAGCCCCAGGATCAGCGTGGCCCAACCGAACAAAGACCATCGCTGCGAAAGAAACCGAATTCCGGACGGCACTGCGGGTGTCGATTCGTCAGAAGAAACATCCGAGACACCCAGCATTTCATCGGCTACCATCAGCCAAACGTCGAATCGGCGCAGTTCAGGTTCATGCAAAGGCTGTTTGAAGAAAACGGCAAGGAATCCAACAACCCAGAGCGCGGCGATAACAAGTGCCCAGGGAGAAGAGGCAGCGGAGTTTGAGATTTGAGCCTTGGGGACCATAGCCGAATGGAAATCATCTGCAGAAATAATGGTGGTCTGCTGAATGCTCGACGGACTGGTTCGATGTAATTCCGAGCACAGGTGGATGCCAGACAGTCTTACGTCGTAAAAGCCTGATCTCATAGAGGAATATCAAAACAAAAACGGCTTCCGAGAGAGGGAGCTCTCGGAAGCCGCTGGGTTCTGAGTTAGAGCGAGGAAGAGTCAGAACAGGAAGCAGTTCTTTCCCACCTCAAGTCGACCTGATTATCGGGCCATTCCGAACAAACCAGCCAAGCTGCTCTTGCTCTTCGACTGCTTGTGCAGCTTTGAAGGGAAGAAGGCCTGAGGTTCTGCTGGTGGAGCTGGAGCTGGAGCAGCTTCTGCAGCTGGTGTTGGCTGCTGAGCAGCAGCTGGAGCGGCAACTGCTGTTGCTGATCCACATGCATCAGTACCACAACCAGTTGAGCAGCAGCCTGCGTCAGTGCAACCACCACAGCAACCGTCAACAATTTCGTAACCACAATTTCGCAGTGCCTGCTCAGCTTCACGGCGAACGCTACGATCGCAGTCAGCCAGAGCACAAGTCAGAGCAGATACAACACATGGGCTGCAGCAGCACTTGTTGTGTCGAATCTGATCCCCGATTTCGTCAGCAGCTTCCCGGCGAACTCGTTCGTCTGTGTCATTCAGACCGTAAACGAAAGCGTTCATGATTTCCGGATTGCAGCAGCAATCGTAGTTGCGACCAAGTTTGTCCAAAGCACGACGACGGTCTGTAGCATGGCAAGCTGTCATGGAAGTATAGATCAGCTTTGCGATCTCGCAGCAATCATCGTTGCAGCTGTCACCGCAGCCATCGCCGCATGTGTTGCCGCTGTCGCAACATCCGTCAGCACCGCAAGCAGCTGGAGCACAGCAGCTTGGATAGACAGTGAGGGAACACCACACAGCACCGGTACCACACAGAGCTCGGTTAACACAACCTGATCGG
>JANPHT010000350.1:0-3757 GCA_031424595.1 Planctomycetota bacterium | reverse complement strand
TCATCATGGTCTCCTGTGTGAAGTTGTGTCGTGAGCCCGTTAACCTGTGAAGACGCCTGTCTCTCACATCTACTTTAGGACACGCCTCAACCAAATGCCGGGGCCATGATGAGTATCAATGCCATGCAGCGGAATGGCGGTAGTTCGCGTGTTGACATAGATACTCTTCCCCCGCCATCCGCTGATGGCGGTCGTTCGCCGCAAAAGACCACCATGCTTGCTACTGCACATGTCATCTACGATCGGACGTACTTCGAAACCGTGTATGATGACTGGCTGCAACACCGTTCGGTTTGGCGTCGATATGCCGTACCATTGTCGATTACTTTGATTCTCGCCGGAGTCGTGATGGCATTGCAATTCCCGCCGCAATGGCTCGTGGGGGTGGTGTTTGCATTTTTCGGGCTCTACGAACTCGTAGCCGCTGCGACCCATCGGAGCCGATGGATCAATGAACGACTACTCCTCGCTCGAAATGATAAAGCAGTGGACATTTTGTTTGATGAAACATTTCTGACATCGACGTCGACAAACGGCACGTCAACAATGCAGTTTGCCGGGTTCATGGGATTCACTCGCGGGTCAAACGGTTTTTTTCTGATTCCGGATACGGGCATTTCACTCTACATTCCGCGCACAGCGATTGAGCCAGCAGCGGCCTACGATACACTGATGCTGGTTTTGCCACTCGCCGTCAACTCGGTTTGCACCCAAGCAGTAAACGGCGAACAAAAAGATCCAGCCGAGTTGGCGTCGGCGGTTTCTGACATAGCAAAGTGAATCGCGCCAACCGGCTGAACTTTGCCGTTCGCCTCGGTTCCTCGGAAGTGCGATGACGGTTTTCTATGGATCTCCGTTTGATCACTGCCAGTCCGATAGTCGTTGATGATCACGACCTTGTCGTAACGCAGAACCTCTGAAGCAGAACCCCATGCAGGCTTATAACAAAGTAAAATGCGACTTTGTGACGACCCTTGTTAATGGGCTTCTTATCCTGCTGGCTGGATTCTGTTCTACGACAGACTCCGCAGTTCTGGGACAGGCGAAGGTTTATCGTGATAAGGTCACGCCGATCTGGTTCGGCGATCAGACTCGCTTCTGGTATCGAAAGGACCTTCCGGGTGCCGCCCGTGAATACGTCGTTGTCGAGGCCTTGAAAGGTAGCCGTCAGCCGGCGTTTGATCATGAATCCGTCGCGCGACAGTTGAGCGAGCTTTCTCAGAGTGAGGTCAACTCAAAGCAGTTGCCCGTGGATTCGATTGAGTTCACGGATGATGCCGCTGTCTTGCTCACAGGCCGTCTGGGGCGTTTTCGATGGGACCTTGGCTCCTCACGATTGACTCAGCAAGTTGCAATCGCCGAGTCAAAGGCGACTCAGTTGTTCCTTCCCATCCGTCCGTCTGGCGCATCCGATAGCGAGACAGAGATCACGCTCGAAAATCAGCTTGATCAGCCTTTAGATCTGATCTGGATCAGCCCGTCTGGCGGCCTATCTCCCTACGGCTCAGTAGAAGCGGGTGAAACTCGTCGACAGCACACGTTCGCGGGACACGTCTGGCTGCTTCGAAAGAGCGACGGCATTGACGTGGGCTGCTTCGAAGCAGAACTCGAGATGTCTGCCATCACTATCAGCCAGTCAACACTCGATTCTGTCCAAACGCGGGAGTCGCCACGTCGGGGTCGCGGGCGAGATCGGCGGCGCGACCGCGAGCGACAGGAATCTCAGAATCCCGTTTCTCCGGACGGAGCATTTGTGCCCTTCGCAAGGGACAACAATCTCTGGCTGAAGCGTAACGATGACAACATGGAATTCGCCCTGACGACTGACGCGACGACCGTGAATTCTTTTCGCAAAGATGCATCGCGTGCGCGAGGTATGGGTATGGAATTCGAACTGCCCGATTTCCCCGACCACATTGTGGACAGTCGATGGTCGCCCGATTCAAGATATTTGCTGGCATTTCAAACCACTCAGGTAGAAGAAAAGCGGACGTTTTATATTGAATCAACGCCTGGCGATCAGCTGCAGCCAAAGCTGCAGTCTTATTCGTACTTTAAGCCGGGAGACGCCATCCCCACTGCGACACTGCGACTCCTCCGAGTCGAAGATCAGAGCGAAGTACAGCTGTCCAATGAACTCTTTTTGAATCCGTGGTCACTCGATTTTCTTCGCTGGAGCGAGGATGGAACCCGATTCTGGCTGCAGTACAACGAACGTGGACATCAGAATCTGCGAGTGCTTGAAGTCACAGTAGGTACCGGAGCTGTTCGTGCTGTTGTCGATGAGCACAGCGACACCTTTGTGCACTATTCTTCAGACGGCAAATACGAACTGCGATGGCTTGGTGAAAACACGTTGCTGTGGGCCAGTGAACGAACCGGCTGGAATCATCTGTATCGTTATGATCTGCAGTCAGGGCAGTTGCTCAATGCGGTAACCAATGGAGCATGGAATGTTCGTCGCATCGAGCATATTGATGAAGAAAAGGGCGTTGTCTGGTTCTTTGCTGTCGGCGTTCGACCAGATCAGGATCCTTATCATGAGCATTTTTGCCGAGTCCACCTGGATGGTAGTGATTTTCGAGTCCTGACTGACGGCGATGGAACGCATGACGTCGAATGGTCACCCGATCGGCGTTGGTTCATTGATCGATTCTCCCGCGTCGATCTGCCACCGATTTCGGAGCTGCGTGATTCCGAAGGGCATTTGCTGTGCGTTCTCGAAGAAGCCGACGGTTCTGAGATACTGGCGGAGCGTGGATACTTCCCCGAACGCTTTAGTGCGAAAGGACGCGATGGAAAAACGGACATCTGGGGAATTGTGCACCGCCCAAAGAATTTTGACAGTTCCCAATCATATCCCGTGATCGAAAACATTTACGCGGGACCACACGATCATCATGTTCCCAAGGCCTTTCAGGCTCGATTCGGTCATCAACATCAGATTGCCGATCAGGGATTTATCGTTGTGCAGATTGATGGCATGGGCACAGCATGGCGATCTCGAGAGTTCCACAACGTCTGCTTTCGGAATCTGCGGGACGCGGGGTTTCCTGATCGCATCCTGTGGATGAATGCCCTGAAAGAAAAAGTGCCGCAGATAGATCTGGAACGAGTCGGGATTTATGGTGGTTCCGCCGGCGGGCAGAATGCCATGGCCGCACTACTTTGGCATGGAGATTTTTACAAGGCGGCCGTCGCGGACTGCGGATGTCACGACAATCGCATGGATAAGATCTGGTGGAACGAGCAATGGATGGGAGTCGTGGAAGGCGATCACTATCAGAAGAACTCAAACATGGAGAACGCTCATCGGTTGCAGGGAAGTCTGATGTTGGTCGTGGGTGAATTGGACAGGAACGTCGATCCTGCGACAACAGCCCAGGTCGCAAAGAAGTTGATCGATGCGGGCAAGGACTTTGACTTTGTCGTTGTCCCCGGTGCTGGACATGGAGCCTGTGAAACGCCGTGGGCCAGTAAACGCAGAACCGCCTTTTTTCTGCGAGAATTGCGAGTGCCGTCGGTGGAATAGCAGCGACAGTTCGCCACGAGATCACGAGACCACGGGAACGCTTTTGCAACTCCTTGATCTGACTCACTTATTTTTCGAGCGATGCTTAGTACCCGTCCAAGATCTATTTCGTGAAATCGCCGTTTGACAGTAGACTCTCCGCCACTCCAGGGAGGGAGATTGGGCGATGGCAGAGGAACAGACGGTTCACGAGTGTTGTTGTGCGAAGTGTCTGGCGGGCAATTC
>JANPHT010000349.1:0-2078 GCA_031424595.1 Planctomycetota bacterium | reverse complement strand
GAATTGCCCGCCAGACACTTCGCACAACAACACTCGTGAACCGTCTGTTCCTCTGCCATCGCCCAATCTCCCTCCCTGGAGTGGCGGAGAGTCTACTGTCAAACGGCGATTTCACGAAATAGATCTTGGACGGGTACTTAGCGATAACGATATTCCGTACGGAATAACGGGAAGCAAGGTCACAGGGCAGATAAAACTTGAGAAAATCCAACCGCGTGGCAAGGCAAGAACTAATTCCGAAAAACCGCCTAAGGCATCAAAAAAACAGAAATCCAAAAGCAAACAATCTCCTGCCAATAACCGGGCTCCCAGAAAATGATGGTTTCGCTTCGCAGTGCAGAGTGCGGTCGCGGCAAACATCCTCGCCTGTCGCTGGTTGTACGCCCAACTGCGGTGGTGGAAGCAAACTCAACTTCAAGGAAAAGTCAGGATGGGCTGATGTGGTTTCCGAATCCGGTCAGCCGCAGGCAATATACGGATGTGTCTTCTTTTTTACTCCGCCACGTGGAGTGCTTGAGCGGTGAGCAGCATAGGCATCTTGATGAGGAAGCCAAAAGTCGTAGGATGTCTGCCACGTGTATTGTGAGACGCAAACAATGCAACGTCTCTCATTGCTCTACTTGAGAGGGACGCAGAGTGAAGACGCTGGAAAGCCGACCAACGACAGTTGAGATACGCGGCTATGGTGTGTTCCCGGGTCTAGTTGTCATTGTTTTAATGGTGCTTCTTAAGGTGACTTCTTTGGATCGGTCAGCCGCTCGAGCGCATCTCGCTTCGCATCCATTCCCAAGTGCGTGTATCGCTTGGTCATGGTCAGTGTTGCGTGGCCGAGAATCTCCTGAACGAGTAGTGGGTTAGTCCCTTTCTCCTGGGCTCGACTTGAGAATAGATGCCGCAGGTCGTGGGTTTGTGTGAAATGCGGGCAACCAATTTGTTCGGTGAGAGCGCAGAATTCGTGTTGGATTCGTTTCACCGGGATCTGGCCCATCTTTCGGCAAAAAGCTGTGACAGCACGACGTTGCATTTTTGCTAGTTTAGTGGGATCCTCATGCACCGTTTCAATAGCAATCTGTTGAAGCTTTTCGCGAAACTTTACATCCGACCCGAACGCAGAGGCAGTCTTACAGCTGCCATTAAAGAATTCGTGATTTCGAAAAACGAATCCTGCTGATCTTCCGTCAATCAACCGTTCGAACGTTTTTTTCATTTCAACCGTCAATGGGAGTTGTCTGCGACGCGCTGTCTTCACGCGCCAGAACATCTCTGGTTTTGAGCAGATCTGGATCGTTCCGGCAGTCAGATCTACGTTTTCGATCAGCAGGTTGGTGAGCTCTCCAGCGCGGAGACCATAGGTCGCCAGCGTCTGAAAGGTTGCCTTCTGCCAGTCGTTGTACGCTTCGAAAAATGCAGACTCTTCATCCGCCGAAAAGATTCGCTGACCTTCGTCTGGCTCGTCCGTATCTCGCAGTTTATCGATAGGGAATCGAGTGAACGGGTTCTCGGCATACGGCGGCAGCATTCGGCGGCGTGTTGCCCAGTTGAATGCGGTTCGGCACGTGCTGAGAATGAATTTTACGCCTCCAACCGCGTATGCAGCCTGCTTGCCCTTTTTGGCGCCATTGCGAGTCCTCGTCTGACCTCTCAGCCACAGGACAAAGTCCTCGACCGTCCGTTCAACTATGGCGTCTACGGCATTGATCTCAGCGGCACCGCAAAACTCAAGGAAGCGATCGAGCGCTGCCCGATATCGGTCCTGCGTCCGCCATGCCAGCTTCTGGACGCCAGACACATATTCAAGGTATCCGCTGGCAAGTTTCTGAGGCGATGTGCGGTCGAAACCCAGTGGCGAAGGCCGATTCTCACCGATTGCAGCAGCAACCTTCGCTGCGGTCGTTCGGGCAACAAGCAAATTGCCATCGACCCGGCGGCGTTCCGATTTGCCGTTTTCGCGGTAGTACAGACTGTAGGTCTCACCGCGTTTGTAGATGGTGACGGGGCCAATCCGCTCGATTTTTACGTCGCGAGTGTGTCCACTTTCCGTCTGCCCAGTGTGACCCTTTTGGGCATTAGCTTTGCGT
>JANPHT010000348.1:0-9485 GCA_031424595.1 Planctomycetota bacterium | reverse complement strand
AGTTCATAGCTGGCGATGCGAGCGTCCAGAATTAACTGACCGGCTCGTGCATTTCGGTGGATCTGATCCAGTCGGGCCAGCAGCGATCGCTCTGTCTGTATCACGTCCGCAGGTCGCTCTGCATCAGGTCGGAGATTTAATACAGGCGACCCGGTCGAGCGAAATCGCGTGCCCTGAAAAACTGGGGGCAAAAATCCCGAATGCCAGTTTTCCACTCCGTTGACGGGCAACCCGAGCGGATCATCCAGTACGACATAGGCGGGAAGGTTTTGACACTCAGAACCAAGGCCATACACAACCCATGAACCCAACGCAGGCCGCCCGGGGCCCATCTTACCAGTTTGAATCAGGTAGACGGCCGGTTCATGAGTCAGATTCGTCGTGTGCATGGCACGCAACATCGCGATGTTATCGCACTGCTTTGACAGTTGCGGCAGGGCATCGGACATCCACATTCCGGACTGTCCATGTTGTGCAAAGCGGAACGGACTACGCATCAACGCACCAGCGCTCTGAGGACTTTCGACTTCGCCGGCGATTTTGTTGAAGTACGACTGTCCGTGAAGCGTGTCCAAAACTGGCTTTGGGTCGAACAGATCCATCTGACTGGGACCACCGTTCATAAACAGGTGGATGACCGACGTGGCTTTGGGTTCAAAATGTGAAAGTCGCGGTTTCAGATCCGATTCAAGGCGGTGATCAGATTCCTCAGCCGAGAGTCGGTGAGATCCCAGTCCGTCCTGGATTAACAGCTGTGAGAGAGCGGCGCCGCAGAGTCCGCTGGACACTTGCTGAAAAAAACTGCGTCGTCCAGCAGCCTGTGACGTCGTCATTGAAGCGTTCGAGGTGGGAAATGGCATTTGTTGCGGCTCTCAATCGATGTAAAGAAAACCGGCCGAGTTCATGATGGCGTGACAGTAGGCGGAGAGCGCCTTGACACGCACGGATTCTGCATCCGTAATCGTTTTCGACCAGTTCGTCGCGAGCTGATTCAACGCTTCGATGCCAATTTCGAGCTCGTCGTCACTTGGGCCGCGGCTTAAGGCAATCCAGTAGACTTCGTCCACTTGTCTCGCGAAATCTTCAGCGGCCGCGTTCCCGACATCACGCAGCACGCGCTGAGCGAAGTGTTCCGCCAGTTCGAAAACCATTCCGTTGTTCATCAAATGCAGTGCCTGTGGCGCTACCAGAGAATCGCGACGCTCCACACAGTTGGGATTCATCTGTGGAAAGTCAAAATTCTCCATGTGCGTTGCAAGTTTCTTTCGCAATTGCTGCACATAGATCAATCTCCGCCAGCCGTCTGCCGTTCCGACGGGCGTCACCAGGCCATCGGCCCGCGACTGAACGGCATCCGCAGGACCAAAACGGTTCTCATTCAACTGGCCTGAAATCAGCAGTAATGAATCGTACAAAGCTTCTGCATCCAACCGTGTCATGGGCATCCGTGAGTAAAGCGAGTTTGATGAATCGCTGAAACTCTGTTCTGAGAGAGTGGAGCTCTGACGATATGTCGTGCTGGTCATGAGTGTTCGATGCATTGATTTGATCGACCAATCCTGACGGACAAATTCTATTGCCAGCCAATCCAGCAGTTCCGGATGAGTCGGTGGTGTTCCGGCCTTTCCAAAGTTTGCAAGCGTTCTGACCAAACCGGTACCAAAGTGATGTTTCCAGATCCGATTCACCATCACTCGCGCGGTCAGAGGATGATCCCGGCGAACAATCCATTTCGCAAATGCAAGTCGACGCCCAGTCTGAGTCGCCCCCGGCCATGGGGGCTCGACAAGTAAGGGAGTTTTTCCATCCGTCAAAACAGACGGGACGCCAGGACCAATCAACCGTGTGGGGCTCAGCGGATCGCCTCGTCGGTAGAGGTAGGTGGGCGACGGTTCACCACGGTCCCACAACGCCTGAATGCGTGGTTCCGCGGTTCGTTGTGCGTGCAAAGCTTTAATGTGATCCTCCGTCTCACCTCGTTGCCGGGCTGCATCGATCTCGGCCATGACGCGGGCTTCATTCGCATCCCAGGCCTTTCGCTCCTTGGTCGCGACAAATGGCAGGTGCCGGCCCGTGAGGAAATCCTGGCTCACTGGGCCGATCCCGGGTTTCACTTCGGGTTTCAACCAGTCATATTCGTCGTATGCACCCTTAAAGATCGCAACCATGCGATAATAGTCCCGATGCGGAATCGGGTCGAACTTGTGACTATGACATCTTGCGCATTTCAGAGTCAGTCCCATCACCGCCGAACCCAGCACATCGATTTCGTCGGCAATGACTTCGATCCTGTCGGGGAGGTAGCCCGTAATATTGGCCCATGTCGCATCCGGAGCCATGCGCAGAAACGCGGTGGCCACAAGATTGTCGGCCATCGCCTCTGTGATTTCCGAGGCGTGTTCGTAGTCCGCCAATTCATCACCAGCAAGTTGTTCCAGCAGAAACTGGTCATAGGGCTTGTCTGCGTTGAAGGCACGAATTACGTAGTCTCGATACCGCCATGCGAATGGTCGAGGCAGATCCTGTTCCCGTTTGCCTTCGGAATCCGCATAGCCGGCGACATCCAGCCAGTATCTTCCCCAGCGTTCCCCGTATCGAGGTGATGCCAGTAATCGATCAATCAGTTTTTCGTACGCCTGCGGGTCCTGGGCACTGACAAACGCTTGTACCTCGGCGGGTTCCGGCGGCAGTCCGGTCAAATCGAAACTTGCGCGGCGAATCAAGGTCGTCCGGTCCGCTTCGGGGGCAAAGTTGAGATTTGCTTCCTGCAACTTTTCCAGAATGAACGTATCCACTTCGTTTCGCACGCGGCCTGGATTCTGCAAGACACGCACTTCCCTGGGCGTCGGCGATTGAAAGGCCCAAAATGATCGATCTTCATCTGCCACCAGGGGGTCTGGTTCTGTAGTTGCCACGTCCGGTGTGATCGAAACTTCCGGCGCGCCGGAAGCGATCCATTGAGTCAGTACGGCGGTCTCGAATGCTTCCATCGGCTTGACGCTGGCTTCGACCAGGCGATCCAGAGGCGGCATTTCACCAGCATGGATGCGTTTGAGCATCAGGCTGTCGTCTGGTTTTCCCGGGACGAATGCCGGACCCGATTTTCCGCCCGTCAGCATACTGGCTCGGGTTCGAAGGTCAAGATTTGCCAGCGTGGTTCGATGACCGTGACAGACTGTGCAGCGGCGGAGCATGATCGGAATCACATCGTGCTGATTGAGAGTCTGCGCGACGCCAGGGTCTATGGAATGATGATCCATTTTGGCACCACTGGCGATCCAGTTGCTGATCAGCAGAATCTCGGACTCGGACAAGCGATCTTTTTCATCAGGCGGCATTTCTCCGCTCTGGACTCGCTGGAACAGCAGGCTCTTCGAAGGCTCACCGGCAACGATCACAGGCCCGGATTCACCACCATCTTGTATTCCAACAACATCACTGAGAGTCAACTCTGCTTTTCGATTATTGACGCCGTGGCAGTTCACGCATTTTCGGCGGAGTAGCGGCTGAATTGCTTCGTTAAATGACACGATTTCAGCATCAACCCTTACAGCGCGCGCGGGCTCATCCGCAATCAGGCGTCCTTGAAAACACAATCCGGCAGCAACGATCGCCATGCCGCTGAGTCGCGTTGCGAGTGCAAGATGGCGGCGACACTCGTTTAACAGCGGTTCCGAAGGTTCAAGTTCACCTGATTTTATGGCGTCGTTATCGTTCGTCATACGCTTCACAAACTTCAGAAGTGAGACTCAAAACGTCCGCAGGCTCCGTCGAGAAGGGCTGACTGCGGCAAGGTGGTGGTTACGATGTTTTGGGAATACACTGCCTCTTGCTTCGACTGACCCAACTGCACCGCGTCTGCTATAGGGGTACCAAAGTAGAACTCTAACAGCAACAGCACAGGGAAAAGATCTCGCTTGTATCCGCTGCCATTCAATTAAACGACAGGACAATTTCGATGATTGCTGAAAACTTATCCTGCCGATTCATTCCGCCTGCAATAGTCCGCTCCCAACGATTGGTGGTGGCGGCCTTTTGTGTTTTCGTGTTGATTTCGAGCGGCGCTGGCGGAGCGGGCGCGAACGACGCAACGGCATTTCAATTTGATAAGAAGTCTGATCGACTTCTTATTTCGTGGCGAAATCAGCCGGCTTCTGAGTATGTTTTTCAGGACAGCAAGATCCTGCGGCCCTACTTTACTCGCGTCAAAACGATGATGGGGCTTCAGGTGACTCGGAATCATCCCCCAGTCGCCGAAACGGATGCGACAGATCATGAGACAATGCACCCGGGGATCTGGCTTGGTTTTGGTGATATCAGCGGTCACGATTTCTGGAGAAACCAAGCTCGTATTGAACACCTTCGATTTATTGACGAGCCTCATGCTATGGACGACACGCTGACGTTTTCGACGGAATCCATGCTGCGAGATTCTATGAATCAACCCATGGGAAAAATGATTTGTCGTTTCACGATCGTCGCGCGGCCCAGCGGTTTGTTGATTGTTTGGGATTCAACATTCATTGCGGATTCAGTCGATCTCGTATTCGGCGACCAGGAAGAAATGGGGTTTGGTGCTCGAGTTGCCACATCGTTAACCGAAAAGAACACGGGGCGTATTCTGAATTCTGAAGGCCAATTGACGGCGGCAAAGACCTGGGGGCAGCCTGCTAATTGGTGTGATTACTCCGGAACCTCAGGAGAGCAGCAGGGTGGTATCACCTTGATGGCCTCGGCGGCGAACTTTCGAGGGAGTTGGTGGCACAATCGAGACTACGGTGTTTTTGTCTCCAATCCGTTCGGTCGATCGGCAATGAAGCAGGGAACGCTGAGTTCCACTGTTGTGAAAAAAGGCGCTTCGCTACGAATCGCATTTGGTGCGTTCGTTCACGACCAAATCGATATCGATGTGGCGTCAGAGTACATTGAGTTCGAAACAATAGTTAGGAAGTAGCTGTTTTGACTACTTGTCATGGATGGACACTTCGCCCGATCTTCTACTTCGCCCGATCTTGTCTATTCGAGGTAGAAGTGCCGTGTTGGACCTTCCGAAATCAGTCCACTCAAAGCCGATAAGAAACGGAGTTTTTGAAATGAAGTCGTTGCGTTGCTGGATATGGGCTGTGCTGCCAATGGTGTTATTGTGCCGTTCGACTATTTCGGCGGGCGACCGCAAACCGAATGTGGTCCTGATTCTGGCTGATGACCTCGGTTGGGCCGATACATCGCTTTACGGTCAGACACGGTTTCATGAAACGCCGAATCTGGACCGCCTGGCAAAACGCGGCATGACGTTCACTCGAGCGTACTCAGCCAGTCCATTGTGCTCGCCAACGCGATCAGCCATCCTGACTGGTCTGAGCCCTGCTCGAACCGGGATTACTGTCCCAAATGGACATGTGGCCGAAGTTGTTTTAGAAGCCACAGTAGGAAACAAGGCGGCTTCCAATCAAAAAGTCATCGCACCGAATGCTGTCACTCGTTTAAAGACACAATATCGCACCTTGGCTGAGTCGCTGAAAGATGCGGGTTATGTCACTGGACATTTTGGAAAATGGCATCTCGGCGCCGAACCGTACTCGCCACTGCAGCATGGCTTTGATGTCGATCTGCCCCACCATCCGGGACCGGGCCCTGCCGGAAGCTACGTCGCACCGTGGAAATTTCGTAACTTTAAAGAACGCACTCCGGAAGAGCATATCGAAGACCGCATGGCCGATGAAGCTGTTGCCTGGATCGAGACGCACCAGGACAAGTCTTTCTTTCTGAACTACTGGATGTTCAGCGTTCATGCCCCATTTGATGCCAAAAAAGAAAACATCGCTCGACATGCCGGTCGAATTGACTCGGACGATCTGCAGCGATGCCCAACCTACGCCGCGATGATTCAAAGCATGGATGACGCCATCGGTACTCTTCTGGATGGGCTTGACCGGCTGAAGATTGCCGACAACACGATCATTGTTTTTTCGTCAGACAACGGCGGGAACATGTACAGCGATGTCGATGGAGTTGTTCCAACCAGCAACCGACCACTTCGCGGCGGAAAGGCGACTGTGTTCGAAGGCGGGACTCGCGTACCTGGCGTCATTGTCTGGCCTGGCATTACGTCCCCTGACAGCCGAAGTGATGTCCTGATCCAGAGTGAAGACTATTACCCGACGTTGCTTGAGGGACTCGGACTGCCAACAGGTCCCGAACAGTCGTTCGATGGAATCAGTATTCTTCCCGCGTTGCGAGGAGAGCCCGTCAATCGTGACGCGATCTTCCAGTACTTTCCCCACAACCCTCCTGTGCCTGACTGGTTACCGCCAAGTGTGTCGGTTCATCGCGGCGACTGGAAACTGATCAGAGTTTTTCATGGTGGTGAGAATGGAGCCCATCGGCATCTGCTATTCAATCTGAAAGAGGACATCGGAGAAAAACAAAACCTGGTATCTCAGCATCCTGAATTGGTTGCCGAACTGGATTCCAGAATTGAAGGATTCCTGAAGCAGACCAATGCCGTAGTGCCAGTCCTGAATCCTGCATTTGATCCGTCACAGTACCACCCCGAGCGCGAAGGTCAGGCTGGGCGGAAAGAGCAGTCGAATAAAAGGTCAGAATCAGGCACAAAGCCAGGAGCGTCAAAAGAAAAAGAGAATCCGGCTCTCCAGGGGTGGAAGGCGCGAAGCTGCAAGGCGGAGGCGAACGAGGGCATTGTTACGATTGAAGGCCTGGGCCGCGAACCGTTTCTTGGCTTTGCAGCAGGCAAGCTGGACGATCAAGCCACGCTGAAGTTTCGAATTCGAACAAGTGGCGGCCAGGGCAAAGTGGCGTGGATATCAGGAGTCCATGCCAATCCGATCGACGGGCTCAGTCCAGCTCTGTTCTCGACAAAACCAGGCGAATGGGCAGAGATTGAAACCGCCATTCCCGACGTGGGCGATCTGTCTGGCATCCTTCGCCTGTTTGTGCCAGCTCAGGACCAGCCAGTCGAATTGGACTGGATCGAATTGGACTCGGCAGGAAAAACGCGTCGCTGGGATTTCTAGCAAGTGATCACTCGACGAACCGTTTGTTCGGAAGTTAGCCAGTCAGACGCACCGAACCCGCAACTCGATTGTTTCTCAATTCTTTTGAAACGTTTCAGGCAGACTCGAATGCGAAACCAACAGACAGACTCCTGGATGCTGGGGCGGCCAGCATTCCTCCACGCCGGCACAATGATACGTGCGGCTATTGTCCCGATGCAACAGCAAGAATTGCGAGTGTAGGGGGGGCGGTCGGCAGAATTTGCCGAAATGGTCTGGTTGCTCTAATAGCTGTTTTGTACAGTCTACGGAATTCAGGGCTTTTGGAACCCCGTGGCGATTGGCTGCGGCGCCCTTAATTGAACATTCCAATGCAGGGAGGCATGGATGTCGGTAATTCGTTTTCTGCATACAGATTCACTACGACTTGGATCCCCAGTCGCGGGACTTTCAGAGAGTCCTGACTGGCTGAGAAAAGTCGCGTCCTCCGCAGTTCGCACTGCCGTTACCAATGTGATTGAAGCCGCAGTCGCCGGTCGTTGTCAGTTTTTGGTGATTGCGGGCCGACTGACCGAATCTCAGCAGGACCTCGAAGTGGCCATTGCATGGCTGATGGTTCAATCCCACGTGCTTCGGGATCTTGGCATTCGTCTGATCATTGCCGAACATCCGGAAGTTGATCATCCTGTTTTGGATCGGCTGGACGCAATGATTTTAGGTCCCGGTGAGCGACTTGATGTGTGGCACGGCCCTGCTGATCGAGTGGAATACTCTGTTTCGCCAAGGGACACTGCTGCTCGTCCAGGTGCGCTGGGATTGGAGGTGGCGATGGGAAACGCAGGACGTCCGCTGGCCGATCTTGCGTACGTTGCAGTTCCGTCAGTGTCACCGTCCTCAGCCACAAATTCCTACGATGCGGTCGCCACGGCACACGATCAGCACTTGCGGTTGTCTGCCGGATCGCCTCAAGCGATCAATCCGTCAGAACACGGTAACTTTGGTTGTCAATTAGTCGAGGCCGATCTTTCTCGTCGGTCAATCACAGCTCGATTCTGTTCGACGGACGTTATTCGATTCGCTCAGGAACTCGTGCCCTGCCGCCCGGGATTGCAAGCTTCTCAGTTGTGTGACTTGCTTCGCGAACGAAGCAGAGCCCTGGGGACTTCCGGGCGGTGCACAACGGTTGTTGAGTGGATCATTGATGGTCACTTTACCATGTCCCATTCAGGCGAAGAATCCCTGTGTGAAATGGAGTTGCTGCGAGAATTGCGATCGACTCTTCACGCCGGTCATTCGGGAGCGTGGCCATGTCGTATTCGATTCTCCGACAACAGTTCTGTCGATGTTGCCGGACATCGCTCAATTGTCGCAAGGGAGTTTTCGACTGTGGTTTGTGATCGCCTCAATCGGACAGAGCGGTGGCCTCTGAGAGCCAATCGCGCTGTGATCGGTTTGCCTCTCGGAACTGGCAGTGAGGCGGCTGTTGGTCTGGATGTGTTGCGTCGAGTTGCGTGAAAGATTGACGTATACGCCAATGTGGTACGGGATTCATTCCCGTCGATCTCACTTAAATTTCTCTGTTCTTGTTTTGCCATAAATTTTTCGATCCGTTGATTATCAGGACGACAACTATGCATTTAACGGATGTGAGAGTGGACCGATTCGGATCGCTCATCAATACTGCAGTCGAGAATCTTTCTCGTCAGATTACTGTTTTTCATGGAGTGAATGGGTGTGGAAAAACCACATTCGTCCGCTTTCTGCGAGGTCTTTTTCACGGATTTGACAGACATTCCGGACTCGCGGGATCAGCCTTGTTTTCAGAATCAGGATACTTGCGAATCCAGACTCCGTCGGGCATTCGCACCCTTCGTCGATCGTGGACTTCCGCCGGGAGTGAACAATTGACGGTGGCCGATGGATATGACCACATGCTGGCCGCTAGCCAGGATAACCAATTGCCTGCCTGGGTGACCGATGACGTTTTCCGTGAAGTGTTCTCACCAGGCCATGAAGAAGCGGATCGCTTTGATCTGCTGACACGGCTTTGTCTCGAGAGTGGTCTTTCCTCTGGTACGGCAGATGCTGAGCTGCGTCAGGCAGAAGCCGCATTGCTGCAGACAGGAAAAGATCGAGATGGAAATGGCGTTGAAGGGGGCGTTGTTCATCGGATCTCTGAATTGCGCCGAAGGCAGGGAGAACTTCAGGGAGAAATCTCTGTACTTCGCAAACCAGCCTCTGATCTGCCAGCAAGAATCATGCAGTTGGTGCGAGAGGTCGAGTGGCTGTCGGTTTCGGTCGACCGCATTGACGTTCGGATTGGTGAAATTGCTGCGGATCTCTTCTTCTAACATCGAAAGATTCAGCGGAAGCAAATTGCACTGACGAAGTTCGATCAGATACAGCTCAAGACGAGCGATCTCCGCATCAATTTCACCAATCCGAACGTCAATGCGGTCGACCGAAACCGAC
>JANPHT010000347.1:0-14135 GCA_031424595.1 Planctomycetota bacterium | reverse complement strand
TCCGCGATCGGCGCGGTCGTGGGAGTGACGGCGTCTTCAACCGACTCCGACGGCACCATGAACACCATCACCTACAGCCTGTTCGACAGCGACAGCGGACGATTCGCGATCGATGCCAATACCGGTTTCGTTACCACCGCTGCGTTGCTCAATCGCGAAGCACAGGGTGCCACTCGCCGCATTACTGTGCGAGCGACCTCGGCCGATGGGTCCACGGCTGACACGACGTTCACGATTGCGATCAACGATCTGGATGAGTTCGATACCGGTGCCGTGACGGATGCCAATGCTGCTGCAGACACGATTCCGGAGAACTCAGCAAATGGCACTTCGGTCGGCATCACCGCGACGGCCACTGACGCCGATGCCACCACGAACACCATTACGTACACGCTCGACAATTCTGCGGGCGGGCGATTTGGCATCGATCGCGAATCGTCCGCTGTCGCTGTCGAACAGGCTGTAGGTGATGGTGTTCATGGTGCCGTCGGAGTCGGTTGAAGACGCCGTCACTCCCACGACCGCGCCGATCGCGGAGTTTTCATCGACCGCATCGGCGGCGGCATTTACGTCCGCAGGAGCCGTCACGCTGAATTCGTTGACATCCGTCAGACTGACTGCAAACACTTCGTCGTAGGTCGCTCCTGCCAGATCAGTCACTCGAACAGTGATATTGTGACTTGTCGCAGCTTCGTAATTCAGGAGGGAGCCGTTGGCCACGGTCACAACGCCCGTGCTGGCATTGATCGCAAAACGCCCGCCTGCGGAATCCACCAGCGAATACGCCGGTGTGTCGCTGCTGTCGACGTCGCTGCGCGTGATTTTGCCCACACTCGTGCCGTTCGCCGCATTTTCGGCAACCGTCAAACCGGTGTTGGCGAGGTCGTCCGGCGTGTCGTTGGCTCCCTGAATTGTCATCGTGATCTGAGTGGTACTGGTCGCTCCTGCGGCATCCTGCATCGTGTAGGTGAAGACATCCGTCAGCAAGTCGCCGGAAGTCCGCAGCGCCTGAACCGCCGCGTTGTTGTTATCCACGACATACGACGCAGTGCCGTCTGCGGCGATCGTGATTTCCCCATAGGAACCTGAAACGCTGGTCCCGACGGAACCGGAAGCCGACCCGACCAAGCCAGCCGCCACGCCGCTCACGGTCTTCGTATCTCCGGAATCCACATCGGTATCATTGCTCAGCACATTACCACTGGGATTCGTCCCGGCCGTGCCATTGGCCACGCCACCGGCTTCCACCGCGATCACGGCCTCAGCCACAGCGACCGGCGCGTCGTTGACGGCGTTGACAAGTAGACTGGCTGTATCCGTCGCGGTGCTGAACGCGGTGAAGCCTCCGCTGGTGGTCGTATTCGTTGATCCGCCGTTGGTGCCGCTTGTTTGATCCCAGGCCCGGAATGTAATCGCACTGGCGATCGTGCCGTTGTAGTTGGCATTCGGCTGGAAGTAGATCCGTGCGGTGGCATCAGCGGCAAGTAAGAGGGAATTCGCGTTGGTCACAGCACCGAGTGCCAGCCAGTTGGTTCCGCCATTAATAGAATAGTGCCAGGTGCCATTCGTCGTGTCGGCACACGTCACGGCGATACCCAGTAGAACACTCGCATCGGGATCGGTGACATTATCGACCTCGCCCGAGGGACTGGCGAAATCCACGAGGTTTGAGATCAGCGTGCCCACCGCCCCGACAGGCACGCCGGAATCTTCGCTCTGTGCTGTCAGCGATGGAGTTTTCCCGGCATCCAGCGCAGGTGCGGTGTTGTAGGCCCCGACGATTGCTATTGCATCGTGTTCCTCACCCCCAGCGCTCAGTCCCACATCGGACCCGCGGAGCAACATACTGGCAGTGCCCGCACTGGTTGTGTTTCCCGTCGCCGTGATCGTCATCGCAAAGACGTCGTAGGCTGTGACGGACCGGTTGTTGGTGCCGACGACATCGTTGCCGTTGAGTGAGATCAGCAATTGCCCCTGCGTCAGGCTCGTGCCACCGAGAGTGAGATTCTGCTGCACGAGGTCGAACCCGTAGATTTGTTGTCCGAAACCGATTCCGGCCGACGTGTCGCCATCAATGAATAAGGACAATATGCCGCCGGTGGGAGTTGTGGCCATCGTCGTGGGTCGAAACAACTGCACGTCTTTGTCGTAGGCTCCGCCGGAAAACACCATCAGGAAATCGCCCGCCTGCAACGCAGTGCCGCCAACGGTCATGGCGACTTCGACCAGTGCGAAGTCCCGAAGGTTGGCCCCGATATTGCCAGGGTTGTTGAGCAAAACACTGAAGGTGCCAGAGCTGTAATTGCCCACGGTGGTCGGTCGGAACAGCACCACATCCTTCGACGTCACAGCGGTTCCACCCAGAGTTTCGTTGCCCGATACGCTGAGCAGAATGTCGCCCTGCTGCAGGCTGACTGGATTTGTTGTCCCGACAGTGACCGCCGAATTTACGTAATGCAGTCCGTTGACGTCCGCATTGCCATCGCCGGTAAACGTGTCGATGTTGAAGACATTGCTGAACGTTCCATTGCTGATTCCCGACCCCAATGCAAGGTTGGGATTGGCAAATCGGGCGACCTGACCATCGTTGTAGGTTAGACTGCCTGTCCCCGCCGACGTGGTGGCACTGTTCCTGGATGACAGCCATAATGAAGGGACTTCGCTTCCGACTAAGACCGTGCTCGTCGTCGCAATGCTGTTCGCCGCTCCGTCGCTCACCTGGAAAGAAATCAATCGTAACCCGGACGTTGTGGCACTCGTCGCAAACGTGATGCTGCGCAGAGCCGACTGATACTGGACAAGCGTCGCACTGCCCGTCAGCGTTATCAAACCCGTACCGGCGTTCCAGGTACCAGAAATGCCGCTCTGATTGGCAAATGCCAGCACATCCTGACCGCTCGCATATCCGCTGCTGACTGTCACCGTCGCCCCGGTCAAATTGGCACTATCGACGTCGATGATAGTCAGCGTCGTGTCGATCGCCGTTGCCGAAGATCCAATCGGAAACGACAGTGCCGAGCCACTATTGGTCACCACTGGCGCATCGTTGACAGCGGTGCCCGTCATCGTCTTTGTGCCGGTGATCGCTGCTGCGACGCCGTCACTCACGCTGGTTGCGATCGTGAGGTTACTGTTGAAGTCCTGTGCCGGCGTGAATGTGAGCGCCGCGAGCAGCGTGTTGATGTCGGCAATGGCTCCGCTGGCGGACCAGACTCCGGTCCCGGCATTATAGGTGGAAGTTACAGATCCGGAAGTTGCTGTGTTTAGACTGCCGGCAACGGCATTGGACAACGTCAGCGTCGCTGTGACGCCGGCACTGTCTACGTCGCTGACCACGATGTCAATCAGGTTGATGGCGGTATCTTCTGTGTAAGTTTCTGCGGCGCTCAGGTTGGTTGCTGTCGGCGCGTCGTTCACCGCCGTCACGTTGACCGTCGCGGTGATGATATTTGAATTTAGCCCTCCGTCATTGACCAGATAACTCACCTTGCGCGCCAGCGTGCTGGGATTGTCCGAGCTGTTGGAGTACAGCACCGCCTGCAATGCCGCCTGCCACTGCGTTACCGTCGCGGTGTTCCCTGCCGAGGAGAGACTCATCACTCCGGTGCCCGCGTTGTACGAACCGGCGATGTTCCCCATCGTGGCCGGAACGTTCGTGAACGACAGCAGGTCCTCGCCGCTGGCGAAGTTCGTCGTGATCGACACCGTCCCTGTCGACAAAGTCGCGTTGTCCACATCGCTGGCCGTGATGCCCGTATCGACCGCCACCGCCGAGCCGTTCTCGGTGTACGATAACGTTGCCCCAATCGCCAACACCGGTGCGTCGTTGATTGGGTTCACCGTAATCGAAGCGTTGATCGTGCTCCCGCCGAGGCCGGCGTCGGCATTCGAGGTTGAGGCCTGGATCGTGAAATTACCATTTCCATTGAAATTCGTGGTCGGTGTGAATTTCAGACCCGCGTTGCCTTCAGCGAAAGTGATAAACGTGCCGCTGGTGATCTGGGTCACGCCGTCGTTTTTGTAGAGCGTACCATTGGTGAGACCGGTGATCTTGAAGTGCGTCACTTCCGCCCCGTCGCCAGCGTTGCGGGAGATCACCAATCCGCTCGTTGATTGCGTATCTTCGTTGGTCGTGGCACTTGTCACAGATGGCGTGTCGGCCACCGGGTTGACCGTGATGCTGACGGCCTTCGTGTCGCTCAGTGAGCCCCCAGTACCCGTGTTGCCGAAATCATTGATGCCGACAGCGAGACTGGCACTGCCGTTGAAGTTCGCCGTGGGTGCGTACGACATCCCGTCGAGTGCGGTGTTGATACTGGTCAGCGTCCCGGTGTATTGCATCGAACTGCTGCCGTTCGCCCCCGACACCAGAGTCAGGCCAGTCGTGCCGCTTAAGGTGGCTGTGCCGTTGGTTGCCACGAGCGTCAACAGGATGGAAGAGCTGCCAGCATCGATATCGCTGCCGGAGATCTGGTTGCCGGTGCCGCTGGAAAATACAAGGGTGGTATCTTCATTGACGCTCTGACCGACGGGCACTGTGACAACTGGAGCGTCGTTGACGGCCGTGCCGGTCATGGCCTTGCCGCCGGTGACCGACAGGCTGCCATCACTGACGCTGGTGGCGATCGTGAAATTGCTGTTGAAATTAAGCGTCGGTGTAAATGTCAGGCCGGCCAGCAACGTGTTGACGTCCGCGATCGCGCCGCTGGCGGTCCAGACGCCGGTGCCGGCGTTGTACGTCGACGTCACAGCTCCCGATGTGCCGGTGTTGAGACTGCCAGCAGAAATATTGGACAGCGTCAAAGTGGCTGTCACGGATGCACTGTCGATATCACCGATGACGATGTCGGTCAGATTCAGAGCCGTGTCTTCGGTGTACGATTCGGCGCCGCTCAGGTTGGTGGCCGTCGGCGGGTCGTTGACTGGTGCGGTGGTGTAGGTGACGACAAGTTGCGCAGCCTTCGACGGGTCGCTGTCGTATGCCTGAGAGGCACGGTGTCCAGTCCCTGTGATGATGATGGCGAGTGCATTTCCCGATGCCCATGTGCCCTGATTCACGATTTCTTGTATCACTGAAGCGATGTTTGGCGAATTGTAATCCAAGCCAGTCGTCCACGAGGTTGGCGTCCAGGCAGTGGAAGCGGCCGTCAACGCCCGACTGCTGATATTTCCACTGGTCGTTGTGAAAGTCGAAGCGTTACCACTTAGTTGCCCTTTTAATGTCAGGTTGGTGACATCACTGTTTGTCATTCCGGGATCCGCCGCAATGGCTCGAAAGACGAGGTACGCATCGGTAATGGTCGCACCCACGGGAATATTCATACCCGTAAATCGAAGCCCCACTTTCTGTACACCGGCAGTATTGGGCTCAAAATCGCTGACAAGCTCGATATCAGAACTATTCAGCCACATCCTGTTCGGGGTCGTGCCAGTTGGCCCTTCTTCTTCGGCGTCATCACCTGCAGAAGCGATCCGTTGAGACAAGGTCGTCTCCGAAGGCTTGACCGACACGCCGCCGATGGCCCATTCCAATGCGGACCCTTTGTTCCATGACATCGTGACGGATGCAGCACCTGCTTCCGTGCTGGCGGCACCGCGGGATTGTCCAGAAGCGTTTACGTCCCAAAGACCCGTTTGACCAGATCCTGCCGCCAATGTGCCCGAATTTTTTCCGGCAACAACGTCATAAACTAATTCACCCAATGCCGAACTCACGTTGACACTGGGCGTATTCGACGTTCCGATAGCGGACGCAAACGTTCCCAGCGGAGTCGTTTGATCAACACCTGTGAAGGTTGTGGCACCGACGCTGACACCATCCGCATTGCTACTGAGTGTAACGACAACATCTGCCGTCCCTGAGGTAGGATTCACGAGTTGCCATATTTCAATGCGGACGGGAGCGCTGCCGCCAACTCGGGAGCCGACGAGCGTCAGACTCTGGCCGCTATAGGTCACACTGCTCACAGCTGGACCGGCATTGGCATCCATGGCGACGCCCACAAGCATCAAACGGTTGCCGGTCGAAGTAACGGTATGTGAGAATGTGACGCTGCTCACGCCTGCACCGACACCGGTCGAAGTGCTGTCTACGGCAACAGCCATCAGTCCTTTCCAATCGGCTTGCATTCGTGCGTCGGCTGCGACGCCCGCTTCGATGCGTCCGGTCTGATATTCGAGGTCCCAGTTGCCCATGAACAAGGCGTAGCCAGTCAGATCCGAACTGGCGGCGACATCCGCGCCGGTCAGTTGGCTAAGACGATCAATGAAAGCCCGGCCCTGAGCATCCGCCGCGACATCGCAACCGTACAACAGGATATCGGCGTCCTGTGTGAGCGCGTTCTGCCACTGCGCAATCTCGGAGGCACGCACGGTGAGCGCGTCCGCGTTGAGCCAGACGCCACCAAGTTCGACGCCTCCATCTTCGCCGTGAGACAGGACGTGTACCGCACTGACATCACGGCGCCCCGCGAGGTAGTCGCTGATCTGACGGATGCCGTCCCGATTCGCGTCCACCAGCACGACCTCGATGTGCCGGTCAGGACTGGACTGGCTTTGCAGATCATCCAACAACTGCTGGTAACCGGTGACCTGCGAATCGACAAAGGCGATTTCTGTCCGCAGGAAAGTCGGCGATTCCACCACGATTGCCAGCCCTCCGGGCGTGGTCGCTCCACTCTGATATTCCAGATCCCAGTCTCCGCTCTTTGTGGCGGATCCGGTGAGGTCTTCGCTGGCAGCCGTATCAGAATCTGTGAGCTCACTAATTTCCTGCAGCAGCAGCTGGCCTTCGTCCGATGCGGCCAGATTACAGCCGTAGAACAGGATGTCGGCCGTGTCCGACATCGAATACTGCCACGCACCGATCGCACTCCGGTAGGTGTCCAGATTGTTGATCGACAACCAGGTGGATCCCAGCTGCACCTGACCGGTGCCGCCACGGGACACAATGTGAATTCCATCAACGGCGTTATATCGCAGCAAAGCGGAATTGATCTGCGCAATCCCGTCCTGGGTCGAATCCAGGACAATGAATTCCAGCGTGCGTGAGTCATCCCGTTCATTGGCGGCACGCAGATCTGACATCATCTGGTCGAGATCTTTGACTGACGAATCCAGAAAGACCAGCTCCAGAGTATGCTCGGTGGAGTCGCCGGCAGCAGATGGGCTCTGAGTTTCGTTCTGAACGGGAAGAAGCGAATCGGCGACCAGATCCAGCAACTGCTGATCCCGCAATTGAAACAGTCCGCCGTCACTGGTGGCCGGAGGAGCGGTGAGTGCAGTCGCCAGAGCAGCCCCTGCATCCGCTAATTCCGCTGCAACCGGTGCAATCGCTGAGGCACTGAACAGGATCCGCTCTTCCAGCCGCGCGCATTCGAGAGGGCGTTCAAACCCACCGCTGGTGGCGGATGCACGCGTTGTGTACAGACCGTGCTGAATCAGCATTTGAGTCTGGCGGATAAAATTCTTCAGCGACATGGGTAAAATTCCCCGTAAGGTCTCTGCCGCAACCTTTCCGCGCTGACTTTTCCGCGCGTAGTGAGGGCGCAATCAACCTCAACGAAACCCTACGTCACGATTCGGCAAAGTCTGCCGATCGGGTTAACCGCTCCGCACGCTAAGTTTGACGCGTGGGGTAACTGCAGTGTCCCGAAAGGACTCCTCCGTATGTAGGGGTTACAGAGATTCCCTTTCAAACTGATTGCCATCAGTCGATTTGAAAGTCGCGAACTTCGGTGCCGGCCATTTTTCGTGCGGCCGCAGAAGTAAAGGCGATCTCAGCATTCACCAAATTCTCCGGCGAAATCTGGTCTCCGGAAAATTCGTATCGCACCGATCCCGATTCCAGACGGGCGATCCGTGTCTCGATCTCCCACGGCTGGAATGAACCATCCTGATCTGATGTATCCCGCTGACCGATCTCGATGCGAACGTCTTCCACGGTATTCCGAGCCCATCTGTCGCTCATTGACTCGGCACTCTCCGGTCGCGGCACTCGGTGCACAGGATCAAGGCGGACCTGAAGCTCATTTCCTCGCAGAGTCACCCAGGCTTTCACTTCAGGAAGTCCGCTGGCACTCAGCGGCATCGCGGTCTCGATGGAGGCGTGCTGTTTCAGGTCACTCCAGCGGACCACTCGCTCAGGTGGCGTTCGCTGCATCTTCCAGATGGCATCGACAAGGAAGAGTTGATCCTTCGGCCATTCACCAATGCTGATCCGCCACCCCGGTGCACCGGCTTCGGCAGCATACACCTGGCTCATTACAGGCGGCCGGAATTTCAGACCGGAACTCGCCGGTCGAATGCCGAATTCAATTTCCGCTGGCTGACGCACCGGCAGGTCATCCCGCGGATGGTCCAGCATCACACTAAACTCCGCCTTCTTCAACTCGGAACCTTCCTGTGTGAGGATGTCGGAACGCCGCAGACTCTGGACACACCGCAGCATCGTCGGCCAGTCATCCGCACCGGCAGCCCCCACGGCTTCCTTCAAAACCGAACTCTTGTCGCGCCGGAATCGGAAGAGCTTCCCCAGGTGATCGATATCAAGCCGCAGGGTGTCTCCGAGATCTAGTGCAATCGGCTGCGAGGACGTAATCTGGTCGAACTGAATCCTGTAATCCAGAGCGGGGGGAAGTGCGCTGATTTCCGTCCCCAGATCTGCTTCGCGTGATTTCGCACCGACCTGCCACGTGGCGGAGAACTTTCGGGGATCAAGAGAACCAAAAATCTCCGTCAACAGTTGCTCGCGTTCCGAGGCATCCTGAATGGGAATGCGCTCTTTGTACTGCCCAAATGTGGCGTCCAACTGCGTTCTCGCTTTGGGATCGGCATTCAGGTCAAAAGCCACAATGCGAACCGAAGTCGAAGGGTTGTCGGTAAGAGCACGTTGCAAATCGCCTTTTCTTGCTTCGAAATCGGTCGCCGCTCCGTCTGTCACGGCAATAACAATCCCTGCCTTTCCACGCAGGGTGACAGTGATCGCATCCGTGAGTGCTTTTGTTAGCGGCGTCGTTCCCCAGGGACCGGCACACTTGAGGTCGTCGAGCACTTTTTGGAAGTCAACTCGGCCATTCTGATTGATGAGCTTCTGATCAAATTCCGTGGCGATGTCATCTTCCGCACGCAGCCCAGGTGGAATTCCCTTCTTAAAGCACGCCGCATAATTAGGGTTGGGAGTCAGAACCGGCGCTATAAACTTCATCCGATGACCATACACGTTGAGGATGACTCGGGAACCGTCGAGCTGGGGATTGCCGATCAGGCTCTTGAGCGTTTCCAGAGCTTCCACGTATCTTGGAGTTGTCTTGCCGGTCAATGTTTCCGTCATGCTGTAAGAAAAATCCAGCACGATCACGATGGGTCTGGGATCAGAGCCTGAAACGGTCACTCCCGCAGTCGCCATGCGGGCTGGTTTCAGAACGACAAATTCCACCGGAGCACAGGGGTTCACAGAAAGTTCCGCTTCCGACTTCCAGTATCGTCCCCGGAAAAATGTCTCCGGGCGCAGCACCACAGGAAGACAGTCTTCACGTCCCGGTGATCCAGTGCGATGGATCTCCAGGGGCATCTCTGTGGCATCATTGACAACCGGCACTGCCATGGCATTATTCTTGAGTTCCACCGGACTTTTGCTGTCCAGTCGGACAAGAACAACCGCTTCTCCCGAAACATCGGTCGCTCCGGTCCTGGAAATCATTCCCTTAACGATTCCATTTTCCTGTTCACCAAGATTCAAATCCCGTTCCTCGGGCACAACCATCAAGCTGAGTTTCTCGGAATCGTCCAGCCGGCGTTTCAGATGCTCCAGTTCTTCAGACACAAAAGGAAACGCGCCCAACGCATCGTTTCGGATCTGATCATTGGTCACGGACGCCGGCTTCAGCCACGCCTGGCCGGCTCTGGCATACCAGCCGTTCTGTGACCACGGTTTTTGATCTTGTGGTTCCAGCCACTGTCCGGTGAAAAGTCGCTCGGCCTGCATCAGGCAATACTGAACCCGTTTCAACTGACGCAGTCGTTCCGTGGGTGAACGAAGCGACTTGCGTTGCGCATCAAATCCGGAGAACAGCCTGACTTGCTGATCGGCGGTGCGCAGGACCTGATGAGCATTCGCGGAAGTGTCCTGAGTGGCGGCGACGACATCGTTCTGATTCTGCTTCCACGCCTTGCGCACGGAGTCACCCAGTTTGGCCAGCGAGTTGTGTTCCTCCAGCGACCCTGCCGATCCCAAGCCATTAACGGCAGTCCACGCATCCTGAATCTCCTGGCTTTCGGTATGTGGCAGAAAATTCAGAACCTGAAGCATCCAGAGGGCTTCATAGGCGGCGCGAGAACTGCCCGAAACAACTTCCTGCTCAGGATCATTGACCCTTTTTTCCTTCTTTTCGGGTGTAGCTTTCTTTTCGGGTGTGGCTTCCGTTTCGGGAAGCGCAAATTTCGCGTCCAGATCCTGGAGGCCACGCAGGACCGCCGTGCGTGTCTCGGGACGCATGATTGTCAAAGACAGTGCCGAACGCAAAAACACATAGGTCCGTACCTGACCTGACCGTTTGGCCGGGACGTCGCTCAGGGCGCTGGCGCACATTTTTTCCACCAGCTCTGCGACGGCTTTCAGATTTTCCGAGGCATTCTTTTGCCACGACTGCAACATGACGGTCCGAGCCTGCAAATCTTCGCTGCTGAAGCCCTGATCGGGTTCCTTGAATGACAAACTTTTCTGAAGTCCCCGAGCATACACCAGCAGCTGAAAACTCGTACTGCGCAAATCCTTCGCGGTCGTCTCGTGAACTGCTCGCCCATCGGAGGCATCAATTCCAATCCCTTTCAACGGATCAAACAGTCCACTGAGGTTTTCTGCCGTCGCGTTCATCTCCAGCTTCAGATCAGACGAGTTCCCCGCCAGAACTTTGGCCCACACGCTCCTGTCTGATTCTGACAGGTCGTCGCCGGCTCGCGAGGCCCAGAAGGCCAGTGCCGGCACGACATCAAGCGCTTCGGCCAGCGTCGTTTCGGCACGATCATGGACGTCAGCGAATTCGGCGATGGCTCGAATCAGGGAATCGGGCTCCGCATCATTCTGAGACGGGGATGCGGTCGCTTGAGTCCGCATGAACTGACGATCTTCCGACAGCAACAACGAGGCTTCCATGCGTTTCACCGTTCGTGCCATCAGTTGCGACACTCCGGCCAGCTGCGAGATGGCTTCTTCGCCGCTGCGCCGCCGCGCTTGCACCTGTTCGATCTCCGGTTCCGAGGGTCTGACGAGGCCCACTTGTTCATAGGGAAAGTTGCGAATCTGAGCGGCCAGAACGTCCTCGGGTAATGGGAACTGGACGTCTGACGGTGAAGGATTTGCTGGCGCTGCTTTAAACAGCGGCCTGACGCGACCTGCTGACGGCAGCTGATTAAAATCGCTTAGTACCAGGCCTCGGTCCGGAAGCAGTAGTGTCGGTTCCGCGCAAATCGCGTTGGTGTCACTCTCAAGGGCGCGCAACGACTCAGCGGCATCGCCTTTCGACTGCTCCGCCGTCGCCTTCCGACCATACAGCGACGCTGTCTCTGCACGCAGGAGCTGGTCTGTTGCAGATCGCCAGAGGACAGGATTCCACAGGTGACCACCTCGAGCGAACAGTGACTGACGGAGTTCCCAGAGTTTTTCCATCGAGATCACATCGAAAGTATTTTTCCCGCCGATTTGTTCCTCGGAAGCGGGCAGGGTCACAACTTCTGTCAGTAACTCGAAGTCTCGCGTCTTTGAAATGTCGTCCAGCGAGGGCAGCACGCCGACCGTCTGCCCGGCCACATTTCGGTGACTTCGCACCCATTGGTCTGTGCGACTCTGCACATAACGGCAGTACTCGGAAACCGTCAATTTGCCATCCGGATCCTCGTTAGCCAGACTGCTGAAACCTATCGAAGCAAAGTGACCAAAGATCGACCGCTCATTGGTGCCGGACGTCCCCGGTTCACTTTCTTTCTGTAAATCGCAGCCGAGCAGGACCACGAGTTTGTTCAGGTCAGTCGTCCATTGAGCGAACTCGCGCCGCAAGTTGGACTGCAGGTAGCCTGTTCGCCATTCCGAATTCGTCGATGGCGAATCGACCACGAGCAGTACGCAGGTCTCCGGACGGCTGCGATGAAGCTCCTCGAGCTGTGACTTGAGCGTCGCCAGAATCGTAAACTGGTTCGAATCATCCAGGTTAGGAGTACTGTTCCGGATCAGGCACTTGAACTGGCCATCCGGCCCGGGCACAAATGTGGTCTGCAGTGCAATGACGACGACATGGGCTTTGTCCAGATTCACCTGATCCTGACCGGCCGCTTCAAGAGCCAGCGACTCGGTCCTGGATCGAGTGAATTTACGGTGACTTGTAACGTCCGAGAGAGCGTCGGCTGGCTGAACCCCCTGGGCGGCATCAAAGTCGCCGGATCCCTCCAGGAGATTGATGAGCACAAAGTGCGTGCGCCATTCTGTGGCGGGTCGCCAAAGATAAATAGCAATGCCCACGAGACCAAGCAGGAAGAACGATACGAGTACCACTCGCAACTTCGAACGCCATCCCCTGCCGCGCTGCCGGGGCGAATGCCGAGACTGTTTCCAGCTGGGAGCTGCCTCCTGCTGCCGCGCTGGATTACGGGGAGCTCGGCCGCCACGCCAGTCCTGACTGCCGCCTGATGTCATGATTCACCTGTTATAGATTTTGGAAATGTAAAGCCCTATGGACGCCGCCACCATCACCGCTGCGCCCACGAAAAAGCAGAACGACAGAATTTTGGCACGCTGCTTGGAACGCAGGAGTTGGGGAGTCCAGGCCACCATTCCCTGTGCCTCCGGCAGCTTATCCAGGACTCCCCGAATAAACCCCTGTTCTGTTGACGCGCGTCCCGTCGCAGAAAAATAGAGACCATGCAGTCGTGGACCGGGCTGAAAAATGCGATAAAGCGAATCGCGGAGAAGGGTTACCAGTGCCTGACGTCGCTGGCTGATCTCGCAGAGCATCTGGAAGAGTTTCTGGTTGTCTCGATTGTCAATGTCCGCAGAATACGCGGTATAAACCCAGCCTCGAAACCATTGCATCCCCCTGTCGACAATCCACTCGGCGTTCTTATCGTTGACGTCCGCTCCGGGGGCAAAACTGGAACCTGACCGTGACAGACGCAGTCCCGGCTGCATGCGTTCGGCCCGTAGCAGGAAATCCTTCATTCCCGTCACGGAGTCCATTTCTGTCACCACCGCGACAATGGGGAACTGCAGTTGAAACGCACTATGAATGGCGACCAGATCATCTTTGATCGCCGGCGCCAGTTTGCGAGCGTACTCGACATCAGATGTCCAGGAAAAAGGTACCGCCTGCAGCATGCCGTTGATCTGGCAGAATGGTGTTCGCGCCCTGGTGATCAGATCACACAGGAACCGCATTCGGCGAACTCCCACCAGAGACTCCATTTCCGAAAGCGGCGTCACTCGTCTTTTTCCGTACCCCTTATGCCCCGCCTGATTGGTGGCTGAAAAAGTCTCCATCGCCCGCTTCATGCCACCAGGCGCCATGGTCCCAAAGAACGCTCCAATACCTCGAGCCGGAGGTGCTGCCGGAGCGTGCGGGGGTGTTTCATTACCTGGCGGAGTCCCGGGCCTGGCAGTTCCAGTGGCCGAACGGGCGTTCGCAACAACGGCGTGCAGATCGCCGGCTTTGAGAGTTCCCGTAACTCCCGAACCGCCCGGACGGATCAAACCCGGATCCACAGACGCAGCCCCCGGGACTTCCGCAACCTTGCCTTGCTGACAATTGGTCGTCCCGATTCCCACGCAGGAAACAAACAAAGCATCTTCGCGGGCGAACACGCGAACCACCGCAGATGTCCGGGAAAACGGTGGGGCGATCACTCGCCATTCAATGTTCGACGCTGATTCAAACGTACTCTGCTCCTGCTGCGGCGTGAACCCGTTGACCAGAAACAGGGGCATATCATCCAGATGGATCCGTTCCCGACTGAGCGCCGCAAGGATCTCCTTCCAATCAGCTTCGATATCAGGAAAGTCGGATTCTTCTTCGATTCCCAGCAATCCGATCAGAAACTCGATGAACTTTTTGCCTGTCGCAAAGAGTTTGTGCGCGATCGCTTGGAACGGC
>JANPHT010000346.1:0-15909 GCA_031424595.1 Planctomycetota bacterium | reverse complement strand
ATCCAGTCCAGAATCGCGTTGCCGATATCTTCGGTCATGTTCGGAATAAACGAGACAGCGGTGAATGGATCCGTGCTGTCGTCCGTATCGTTTTCAAACTCCATTAACCGATTAATGTTGAACTTGGCATTTTCTGTCATTAAGCCAGACCGTGGCAAACTCCCTGCTCCAGCGGAAACGTTGGGAACAACAATTGAAAACCTAACCTGCCCACGGGGATTTTCGGCTTCATTCATGGCAAGATTGTGAAACGTCCCGGGATTGTGAAATACGTCGATTGTCGGGTCAGTTTCTTTCAGGAGAATCTGACAGGCCGCGTATTCCACGGCGGATTCCGCAGCCATGCGAGCTTCGACATCTCTGCCAAACATGGAGGCCGCACGATGCTCCGTCTCCATGGTGCCCATATAGCTGTAGGCTGCCAGTGACAGCAGGATCAGAACGACAGTGACGACCAGCAGCACAAAGCCTTGCCGAGACTGTTGATCCGCTTCACAATGGCGATTGAGTTGTGATGGTCTCATAGCGCCGACTCCGTGACAAAAGGTTCGGCGACTGGAATGGGAACGACCATCCGATGAGTCGTTTCGGGCAACGCGTAGGGATCCTCGTCGTCTTCCGCGAACGCACTGCCAGCCTGTTGCAGATCCCGCAGAGTCAGTGTGATTTCAATCGCTTTCGGCATTTCATTCAGGGCGTTGCTGTCCCAGGTCTCCTGCCAGTTGAGTCCATCAAAATAGCGAAACTGCAGTTTAGAAACTTCCTTCGCCTGCAGGCTGCTGGCTGTCAACTGTGGTGCCTCTTCACTGGTTTCCACGGCGGTGCTGAGCCCGAAAAGATCACCCTCCATGCGTGCCAGTCCCACGGGCCCGGAATCATTTCCCTGCGACTCTCGATCGGCAATGGCCGATGCGAGACCGCTGCCGCCTTTATCCGCCATCAGGTATCGAACGATCATCAAATCACTCGTCCGCTGACTTCCTGAAGAAAGTTCCTGCGATGTCACATACGACAAATTTCGATCTGGACGGCTGACAAAGAGTTGCAGGTCGGATGCACTTCCGACAAGGCCATTCGTGTAAGTCGTCATCACAGTTTCAGGATCGATCGACGATTGCCCGTACGAGTTACCATCAGGCGAGTCTGAACCGGAACTGCTCGCGGTACTGGTTGTTGTGCTGGTGCTGGTGCCGCTTGTGGAAGAACCACTGGTACTGCTGCCAGTTCCACTCGAACTGGTGCCGGACGATCCGCTGGAAGTGCTGGTCCCGCTGGTTGATGTGCTTGTCGTCGATCCGCTGGTGCTTGTTTCCGTCCCGGATGTTTCGTCATCGACAGCTTGTTGCTTCACAAAAACCACAGATTGAATATCCCTTGTCATCTGCCGCAGCAATGTTCTGGAAACCTGTTGACGGGTAATCTCTTCATGGCTGTCGAGTTGCAGATCGAATGAAATCTGCATCGCGGAGAACAACGCGACCATCAGAATGGAAGTCAGCCCCACCGCAATCAGCAATTCCAGCAAAGTGAACGCATGACGAACTGGTGGTTGTGATTCTGACGCGACTATTTCTTTGATTATCGGATGCCGTTTCATTCGCCACTCTCCTGCAACGCGGCATCAAGGAACAACTGAGGATCCCGCATGAATCGCACGAGTGAAAAGGCGGCATTGGGCTCTTCGCCACCTGGTTTATGTTCCACCAGCACCGTTATTTCCAGTAAGTTCGGTGCCCCACCGTCGCCGATCTGAACACTCCATTCCCAATTGCCAATCTCGTCATCGTCGAAACGATTGCCCTGGGAACTTGCAGCCTCGGTGGCCCCACAAATAATTTCCCCCATCTTCGCTTCGCAACGGAGCACGGCTTCGGATTGAAGTCGAGCCGACAATTCCGATCGTTGTCCAATTGCCAGGCCCTGCATGATCGCCGTCAGGGCACCAAGAAAAATCGCGACAGAAATAATGACTTCCAGAAGACTCAAACCGCTACGCTGACGGTCACGGCCGTGCAATGGTCTGATACCGTGGATAAACCGGGACGGCCGTTGCATCAGTCCTTCTCCATCGTGAAGACTGGCGTCACGCGGACGGCTCCCGTGAGTCCTCTGACGGAAACCTCGGCGGCACGTCCCACCTCATCCATCACCCGAAACGTCCGATCATCTGCCGATCCGTCGAATCGAAATACAATCGGCGACGACCACGTTCGCTGTGCCAGGTCGCCCGCTTCTGTGAGCGTATCAAACGCCTTGGGCTCAAGTTGCTCGCCGCCCGGATTCTCATCCTTCAACGCTCGAAGGAACAGGTCATCACCAAGGATCAGTGCTTGAAGAACTATGCGCGTGTCGTCCGGATCCGAACTAGAACTGTTTGCCAGCCTCGGATTTGGTTCTGCAGGAATCGCGACGACTGCCTGTCCGTTGACTTCGAAGCGAAAGTGATAATCAACGCCTGAGTCAATCGCGTTGCGTCGGGCATTGGCCAGCACCTCGCGAACAGCTTCAGCGGCGTCCTGAACCTGACCGTTTTGTACACGATCCATCATTGTCGGCGCCGCCATGGCAGTGACAGTAATGATAATCGCCATCACGATCATCAACTCGAACAGCGAGAAGCCACTGCTGCGAGTTGGAATGATTCGTAAGTGATGGCGTTTCATAAGGCGTGTTTCCAAACCAGACACCACCCGCAGAACAGAGATCCTTGAGAGCGGTTTTCTGATCGGGGACGATTCTCTATTTGTCAGTATTTCCGCTGGCTGGCGTCCAATTGTTCAATGGAATACCGCCGGAATTCGTTCCATCGCCCTGTCCATCAGGTCCAGTTGACCAGAGTGCCGGATTCAGTGCATTTTGTTTTTTTGTGTGGCCGTCACCGGTCCATTCATATTGCAGAACATTCCCCCACGCGTCGGTTGGAAGTTCTTCCATATACGGCCGCAACTTTCGACCCTTGTATGTTCCCGGTGAGATCATTGCCTGCCAGGCTTCCTGCCCATTGCCCTTGAAATAGGTGCCGTCGTGGTCCGCAGCATAGGCACCGACTGTCCCTTCAAGTCGCTTAATCGTCGCCAGGGTTGCTTTCTCATTGGCTGTCTGTTGACTGCCAATAAGGTTAGGCACAACCATGGCGGCAATGACGAGAATAATGGCCAAAACGATTAAAAGCTCCAGAAGTGTAAAGCCGGAACGAATCGCCGATGATGGTTTTGAGATTTGTAGTTTTCGCATTTTCACTGAGTCCCTGTTCTCTAAGACGGTTTTGAGATTTGTTCAGCATCTTCCGTGAGAGCTCTGAGTTCGACCGGTGATGGCCCTGATTCCACAGGACAAACAATTCAACACCGGCTGTCACGGGAGAGACCGAAGCTGTCTCTGAATTCGTCTCACATTTCTAATCATTAAGCAGTTGTTGAAAGATTCAACACTGGCAACAAAAGCGCTGCAATCACAAATGTGACGACAGTCGCCATGACAAGCAATAACAACGGTTCAAGAAGCCGGACAACCATGTCGATTCGGCGACTGGTACGTTTTTCAAGATTGTCCGCCACTCCGATCAGCACATTTTCCAGATTGTTGGCTTCCTCGCCAACGGCAATCATTTCAATCAACTCTCGCGAGAACTGACCGCTGGCGCGAAGCGGAACAGCCAGTGACTGCCCACTGCTGACGTTATCCGCTGCGTTGCCAATCGCATCTGCGAGGATCATGTTTCCGCTGGCATCCTTGGCGATTCGAAGTGACTGCAGAATTGGAACACCGTTTTTCAGTAGTGTCCCCAGCATGCGGCAGAATCGTGCGACGGCGAGATTCTGAAGAATGCCCCCGAGACCTGGAATCTTTAATTTCCATTCATCCAGGAATCGTTGCCCGTCCGCAGAATTCAGGTAGGAGAATAAAGCGGCGGCAAGTAACGCAACGACAATCACAATCAGAATTCCGTAGCTCTGAATCGCGTCGCTGATGTTCAGAAGTGTGGTTGTGGCCCACGGCAAAGTCCCCTGGTCTTTCATGCGAGCAAAAATTGCAGCAAACTCGGGCACGAACCACACCATCATCACTGTGACAATACTGAAGCCGATCACCATCAGAAACAATGGATAAACCATGGCCCCCGTGACTTTACCCTTTAACTCTTCCTGATGATCGTTGAACGCGGCGATGCGTGCGAGAACTTCCTCCAGAAAGCCGCCCTCTTCACCAGCTTTGACCATACTGACGGTGAGAAAGTTGAATGCCTTCGGATGCCGCCTCATGGCATCGTTCAATCGCGTTCCATCAGCAACCTGCTCGCGCACATCCTGAATTACAAACTTCAATGCGGGATGCGATGTCTGATCTTCCAGCAACTGCAGCGATCGCAGCAAGGGAACACCAGACTTTAAAAGGTCCGCGAGTTGGTTGTAGTAGACCGTCAGAAATCTGGCGGGGACTCGCTTAGAACCTGTCGATGCCTGCTGCTTCGATTGATCGGTCAAGGCAACTGAAATCGGATACAGACTTCGCCCAGCCAGGCTTGCAAGCGCATCTTTTTCGCTGGACGCGGTCAGCGTTCCTGAGACCTGTTTGCCGGTCAGTTCGCGAGCTGTATATTTGAAGTCTGGCATGATAAATGAAGGAGTGAGCCTGAATTTTGTCTTTAGCTGTAGATCCGTAGTAGCGACATGGGTCAGGATTCGGAACTATCCGAACCCTTTGAACTGCGCCAGGGTTTTCGTGGACTCCGGCACAGGGAGTCGGGAAAACAGGTTCAGGCGACAATGTCTCCTCGAGTAATTCGCACCACTTCCTCAATACTCGTCACGCCAGCCAGGACCTGTTCCCAGCCACTGGATCGAAGAGTGGTCATTCCGGCCTTCATCGCGTAATCACGTATTTCCATGCTGCTCTTACTTTCAGAGCACATCCGCTGAATGACAGGGTCCGTTTTCAGCAATTCGAACACGCCGATTCGGCCCGAGTATCCCGTATCGCGGCATTCGCGGCAACCGACGGGCTCGAATACGGTTTCCGGCAAAGGCTGAGGAAAATCGCGAGGAATCTCCAGTTGTTCGACTGGCGTCGCCTTCTTGCAATGGGGACACAATCGTCGCACCAGTCGTTGAGCCAGAATGCCTTCGACAGTGCTCGCGACCAGATAAGGCTCAACGCCCATATCGATCAGACGAGTGAACGTCCCGGGGGCATCGTTCGTATGCAGGGTACTGAAGACCAGGTGACCGGTCAGTGATGCCTGAATCGCCGCCTGAGCCGTTTCGCCGTCTCGAATTTCTCCGATAAGCACGACGTCCGGGTCATGTCGCAGAATGCTTCGCAAAGCACCGGCAAACGTCAGTCCAATCCGACTATGCACCTGAATCTGGCTGATGCCGTCCATCTGATATTCGACCGGGTCTTCGACGGTGATAATCTTGATGGTCGGATCTTTGATTTCATTCAGCGCACTGTAAAGAGTGGTGGATTTCCCGCTGCCAGTGGGGCCGGTCACGAGCACAATTCCATGAGGAAGGTCAATGAGCTGCTTGAAGATCTTTGAAACGGTCGGCGGCATTCCGACCGCTTTCAGGTCAAACTTCATGCGTGCTTTGTCCAGCAATCGCATGACCACGCCTTCGCCGTGCATCATCGGAATAATCGAAACGCGCACATCGACTTCACGGCCAGAGACTCGCAGTTTGATGCGACCGTCCTGAGGCAATCGTTTCTCCGCGATGTTCAGATGCGACATGATCTTCAGACGTGTCACAATGGCTGAATAGAACTGAGCAATCTCAGGTGGTGTCGGCTGAACTCGCAGCATGCCGTCCAGTCGATACCGGACTCGCATGCCGTTTTCCTGAGGCTCAATGTGCACGTCGCTGGTTTGCAGCTTGACGGCTTCCATAAGCAGTTCGTTGACCAGTTTAATGACTGATGGTGCCTGAGCCCCCTCAGCCAACTCGCCGAAGTCTTCGTTGATCTCTTCAAGAAGTTCGATCCCCTCTTCAGTACGTCTGCGAACAAGCTCATTAATTGTGTCGCCACCGACGCCAAGCAGTTCGTGGATTCGGCTGCCAAGTTCACCGCTGCGAGTCAGTACTGGCTCAAGCTTAAAACCACTGACAGTACTGAGTTCATCAAGGCCTTCGAGATTGAGCGGATCAGAAGTGGCGACAACCACGTGACCGTTTTCACGGTACAAAGGCAGCAAAGAATGGCGATAAATCGCCGATGTCGGAAACTTTGCCAACAAATCGGCATCAACCTCGATGTCTTTGAGGTCAATGTACTTCATTCCGAATTCGTCAGAGAGTTTGAGAAGAATCTTTTCTTCCGTAATCACTCCCAGCTTCACCAGCGCCTGATCAATGCGCATTCCGGCGTGAGTATCCCGAGCCTGTTGCACTTGCTCTCGAGTGACCATACCTTCGTTGACGAGTAATTGTCCAAGTTCCATTGCAGGGCTTTATTTTGGAATCTTCGTTAAACAAACCAGAACTACCGACCGCCTCGACCGCCAAATCCGCCGCCGAATGGATTAGCCCCACCGCCAAATGGGCTGGCACCGCCGGTTCCGCCTCGACCGCCAAATCCGCCGCCACCGAATGGACTAGTCCCGCCGCCACCGAATGGCGACTGTGTGCCGCCCCGGCCGCCGTTATCAGTGCCCCGCTGACGCATTCTGTCCTGCATCATCTGCTGGAACGGATCCGTTGCAGGCTGTTGAGCCGGTCCGGGCTGACCACTATTGCCGCTGCCGGAGTTATTTGTAGTTGACGAAGAAGTGCGAGTCGCACTGGATGTGACTCTTGGAAACAGGGATGTCAGTGACTGCTGGACGATCGTTGCATCAGAATGCTTCAACTGAACCACTCGAATGGTGCGGTTGGACTTCTTTGCTGCTTCATCAGATTCCCTCACCATGTCCGAGACCTTTGTAAACAGGGCTTCGCTGGAAGCGATCACCAGCGAACTGTTCTGTCGATCAACAGACACAGTCATTTGCACGCCTGGTGGCTCATTTCCTTTGCCACCACCACCGCCACCGCCGAACATCTGAGCCAATGGATTCTGTTGCTGCTGTCGACCACCCGCTGGTTCCATGTACGGTTTAAATGTTTCGTTGACCATGGTGGCGATGTCGTCAATTTCTGCGTACTGAACTTCAATTCGGCGAGGCTGCATGTCTCGAAGCGATTCCGGAATGTTGTTGGAATCCAGGACTTCAAGGAATCCCTCAGCTTCTTCCACCAGCGACTGCGGCCCAGTGACAAACAGGGAATTCGACCGTGGGTCTGGAATGATTCTCAATGTCTGAGGATTCGCCCCAAGTCCGCTCAAACCGGTCATGCTGGAAACGGATTCCGTGATTGGACTGAACATCGAGCTAAGTCCGAAACTACTGCTGCTGGTTGTGTTCGTCACACTGCTGCTGGGAATGAATTGCTCCAGAAGTGCGGCGGCTTCCGTTGCATCTGCCGCTTGCAGGTAAAAAACCGTCCACTTGGTTCGAAACGGAATGGACTGTTGAAGGAAATCCATCGTTTCTTCAAGGCGATCCAATGCATCTTCGTCGCGAGACAGCAGGAGCAACTCATCACCATCTACGACGATCTGAATGTCGTCTTGCGGCGTTTCGCTCCTGTCAGTGGGCTCCGACGATGCCGGTGGCTGAACGGCGGCGGCTTCGTCTGTGAGTCGAGCGACCGGAAAATATCCAGTCTGCTTCTTCAGACCGGAGCGTTCTTTTGAAGCTTTCGTTGTGGGCTCGCCGATCGAGGTGTCGCTTGCAGGGGGGTCTTCGACAGAATTTGAGCCGGACGGCGTGATCATGCTCCTGATTGGGCCGGATTTCTTGGGAACAACGATGCGAATCGCCGAACGTTCCGTCGCCTGCCACTCCTGTTCGAGATACTGGAAGAATTCTTCGGGGTCGCGGCCACGCAGTGAATAGCGACGAATGTTGCCGCCTTCGCCTTTTTGCTTAAGTCCGGTGCCGTCTTCGCCAAGATCTTTCAACACCTGCTTTATCTGGTCCACCTGAATCGCAGTGCCCTTAACGATAATGCGATTGCCGTACAAATCTGTCTCAACGGTCGGAGCTGCCGTGCCTTCGGAGATAAACAGCTTTCGCAATGTTGCAGCGGCTGTCAGCGGATCCATTTTGGAAAGAGGAATTACGGCGACGGAGCCTCCCGCTCCTGTACCAGCCGAAAATGCTCGGACCCACTCTTCGACCTGCTCATGTTGTTTAGCAGTAGCAAAAATGTGGACAGTTCCGGCAGTGCCATCTTCGTTAACCACAACTCCTGGCATCATTGCCGTGATGCTCTGAGCGACCTGGTCAGCTCGACCACTTACCTTGTAAACTCTCAAATACGGACCGGAACTGCCACTGCGTGTCAGTTTTTCCCCGTTTGGTCCCTCGGAAATATCGATCGCCTTGATGATTTCCTCAACCAGCACATGCTGGTCAGGAGATCCTGTCACAAACAGACTATTTGTGCGAGTGTCCGACATCACCTGAAGGGCTGCAGTGGGAGCTGAAGGTGTTGGTGCCGGGCCTCGACCACCTCCGGCACTGACATTGGAAACACCCTGTCGCATTCCAAACTGAGCCAGCAGCATGAATTCGGCTTCTTCAGCATCGATGTTGGTCAGTGCATAAGCCTTGAAAATCTGATCGCCCTTGCGGCGGCTGACAGACATATCGACATAGGACTTGATACGTCGAAGATTTGAACCTGTGTCCGCAATGATCAGCGAACCTGTCTGAGTAAACGCAGTCATCCTTCCCAGCGACCCGAGCAACTGTTCGACTTCCTGGGCCATGACTCCCACGTCAAGTTTTTCCAGTGGTATTTCGATGCGCACAATTTCATTGTCGCCTATGATGCGAATGCCCTGCTCAACTTTCAACAGGTCGTCCACTGCGACATCAGGGATCAGATTTGGAGGAATGCCTTTATCGACATTGACACAAACCATGAACCCATCTTTCACGACAAGAGCAAACCCCTTTCGCTGAAGGTATCCGTTGAGGATGTCCATTGCCTGTTTAGCGTTGTATTGCTTGGTGTCAATATGGCTGAATGTGCCGGGCGGCACCTGATTCAGATCGAGTGTGTAACCAGAACCCGCAGCAAAATCCTGCAGCACCTGATCCCATGGGGCGTATCGAAAGTTGAAAGAGAATTTTTCAACCAGCTGATCTTCACCCGCAGCGTCAGCGGTGCCACCAAAACTTGAGACAACCTCCGCACCCGCTGGAGGTGCGTCTGTCGTCGGCATGCCAGTGGCGGGAGCAACCGGCACAGCAGCACTCGCACCAGGAACCGCAGCCACAACGGCAGTACCGGGAACGGCTGTCGATTGTTCAGACCACTTCTTTTTCTGCTCGTCGGTGAGCACTGTGAGATACTTACTTTCCCATTCTTTGCGAAATACTTCCTGCTGCTCAGGAGTAGCATCAAATCCAACCTTCGAAGATGCCTCTCTCCGCTCCTTGGCAAGACCTTCAAGCAACTTCGTCTGCTCATCCGTCAAGCCAAGCTCCGTGGCAACTCTGGCGTCTGACAGGGCGCGTACGCCAGCCTGTTGAATGTAAAGCGTACGCAAAACCTTTAACTGACGGCTATCAAGAATGCTCAGGGCTTTGCTGCCGGACTCTTCCTTTAATTTGGCGGTCGCTTGCTGCAATTCTTCCCGAAGTTTTGTCTGCTCTTCCTTGGTGGCAGCCGTCCTCATTCGCTCTCGAAAAAGTTCAAACGCCTCGCGATCCGTTCCTCCGGCCTTCGCCGCTTCTGCAAGCTTCTCTTCCTGAGCTGTCGACAACCCAAGCTGTTTGCGAATCTCATCGTTTCGCAGTAAGTCGAGTTCACTTCCGGCTCGGGAAGCCTCCTGACCAATTGCAAGGTCAGGAATCAATGCTGATGAAATCAAGGATGCAAGAAGTACCGAATTGGAAAGGCTACGGAGTTTCATACTTTTATTCCGTTGCTTCGTGCAACAATTGAGTTCGCTGCTAAGAAACCATCATTCTTCGCAAAGTCGTCCAAGTTTCCTGAATTCTCGTTATGGAATTCCAGGAAAAGTGGAAGTCCAGGAAGATTGCGGAGAGCTTAACGGTTGCAGCAATTCAAACTAGGGGAATGAACTTTTGAGCACTGTCGAGGTGATTGTCAAATACAGAACGACTGAAGCTTCAAACCCTGGCAAAGATTGAAAGAGTCTTAAAAAATTTAAAAACATGTCGAATCAACGGTATCTTGCTGGGGTTTAGCCCTTCACGGAAATAGGTCCAGTTGACGTCCCTGGGGCCGAAATGCTCGTGTCTCCAAGATTTCGGCCCGGAGTAGAAAAATGAAATTTTTTTTAACTGTTTTGTCGATTTCCGCCTTCTCATTGGCGACATTTCCAGCCGTTGCAACGGCCCAGGAGAGGGCTGACAGAGGTGATCGCGGCGGGGACAGAGGAGGCGATCGAGGTGACCGGGGTGGCCGCGGGGGTGTGGATTTTGGCCGCGGTGGTGCGCCCTCTGGCAGTTTCGGCGGGCCACCGGGCGGATTTGGCGGCGGCCAAGGCGGGCCACCAGGTGGATTTGGTGGTGGTTTCGGTGGGCCACCGGGTGGATTTGGCGGCGGAGGTGGTTTCGGTGGGCCTCCCGGCGGAGGTGGCGGCGACCGCGAGAGCCGATTCGGATCGATGATGGATTCGAACGGAAACGGCAAGGTTGATCAGGAAGAACTGGATCGAATGCCGTCATTCGTTCGCGATATGATGAAATCACGAGGCATTGAGCTGAAAGCGGGGATGTCTCTTGACGACATGCGAAACAGTTTCCGATCCGGGTTTAGCCGCAGCGAAAACGGGCAGCCAGGACAACCCGGCGGGCCAATCCCCAACGTTGCGACAGCCCCAAAAGTCCTGACGCCCTACAAGATGAAGCCCAAGAAAGCTTTAACGCTTGCATTGCCTCCAGCCTACAGCGAAGTCGATACCGATTTTGACGGGCAGATTGGCATGTATGAGTGGATGATGACGCGTCGCACAGACATCGATCAGTTTGATTCAATGGATTTCGACGGCGACGGATACCTGATCCCAGAAGAACTGCAGCTAGCTGACGCCGCCGTAGCCAATCAAAACGCCGTTGTCGCGTCAACGGAGCGAAAGCGTCTTGTGATTGTGACGGCGACTCCGACGAAGGCGAAAACCTCAAATCTCCCAAACCAACCCGGACAGCCGAGCCCCGGTGATCAGAACAACGGTTCCCGCGGCGGCTGGGGTGGTGGCGACCCAAATGCAATGGCCGCCGAAACGTTCAAGCGCCTGGACGGAAATGGCGACAGCTTCGTGGATTCAAACGAATGGCAACAAAGCCGTCGGACCAGAGGGATGTTCGAGGATGCCGGAATCAAACTGGATCGCATGAGTCTGGACCAGTTCACTCAGCATTACGTTCGTCTCAGCAGCAATAACGGTGGAGGTCGATAGTTCTCAAGTCTTTGGAATTCAGATTCAAACAAGCGAAGTCTGAATGACCTGACAGGGGTGCTTTTGGCAGGGCGTGCTGCAGAGTTGTGTGTTTGAGCATCGCATTGCTTTTTGCGACGTTAGCCGACGTCTTTTTGGGCGGGATTTTACGACACATTTGACAGCTTCCAAATTCCGGAAAAGCTCTCGGCCGCAATTCAATCCGGATTTGGCTTCTGGTTTACGAGTCGGGAGCTTCCCAGTTGGACCAAGGGTGTTATTTGCACTGTGGCTGCCGCTGACTTTCCAGAGCATCCCCCGCATGAGCCGCAGGAACCGCTGGCCCTGCTGCTGAACAGACCCCACAGTCGGCGAGTCACTATGCTGGCCGCAAACGCAACAAGAACGCCAGTGACTGCAATTTGCCAGATCATACTCACATCCGAATTCCGATTTGGTAAGTGAGAAACGCCCCAACCCATGCGAGAACGGTCATATAGACGAATGAGAAGACCGGCCATCGCCAACTGTTTGTTTCTCGCCTGATCACCATCAGTGTTGAAACGCACTGCGCACAAAGGGCGAAAAAAACCATTATGGATAACGCGACCGGGATTGAAAACACTCGACTCCCATCCGGCCATGTCGCCGCCTTCAGAGTGCCCCGTAAACCTTCATCCTCTTCGCTCACATCGCCACCGAGACTGTAGATCGTTCCCAGCGTTGCAATAATGACTTCTCGAGCAGGAAATGATGCAAGAACACCGACGCCAATTCGCCAGTCCCAGCCCAATGGTGTAAAGACGGGCTCAATCGCCTGGCCGATGCGGCCAAGGGCACTCCCTCTCAAAAGTTCGCCATTAACCAGATTGAGACGCCTGGACAGGTCTTGAAGTTCCGCGGAATTGGCCGCCAGATCCGACGCCTCAAGGGACTCTATCTTTGCCGTCAAATTGTACCTCTCGCTCTGATCACCAGGAATGGAGCCAGCCACCCAGACCAGGACGCTGGTTGCAAAGATCAACGTGCCGGCTCGCACCACGAAGGATTTTCCACTTTCCCAGACTCGTTCAACGACGACTCGCAAAGACGGAACGCGATAATCGGGAAGTTCAAGGAGAAACGGAGACGGTTCTCCCCTGAACAATGTTCGCCGCAACACCATGGCGACGGGAACTGCGACCACCAGACCCAGAGTACTCATGGCAAACAGGACGACGGCCTGCAGCGAGATCCAACCGCCAAGATATTGTGTCTCGGGGATGAAAGTGCCAATCATCAATATGTAAACCGGCAATCGAGCTGAACAACTCATCAGAGGTGCGATCAGGATGGTGACAAACCGGTCGCGTCGATCATCGATGACTCTCGTGGCCATAATTCCCGGGACGGCACACGCAAATGAGGACATCAGCGGAAGAAACGAGCGACCGCTCAGCCCCAGCAGTCCCATCAGTCGATCCATCATAAACGCCGCGCGAGCCATGTAGCCGCAGTCTTCAAGTAGTCCAATAAAGAGAAAAAGGAGGCAAATCTGAGGCAGAAAGACAATTACTGAACCGACGCCAGAGATTACACCTTCGGTCAGCAAACTGCGCAGCGGTCCCGGAGCCATGGAACTGCTTACAAGTGAACTCATCCAGTTCAGTCCCGCCTCGACTCCTTCACTCAACGGTGCAGAGAACCAATTGATTGTGGAGAAGACGAGAAACAGCACCGCCAGACAGATCAGAAAACCAAAAAATCGATGTGTGAGGACGGAGTCGATGCGGTCCGTTAACCGGGCTTGTGAGCTTGGTTTCCGCGACTGAACGGTGGAGAGGAGTTCTCCAATAAACTTGTATCGCTGCCTTGCTTCGGCCGCTGGAATCTCAAGTCCCTTGTTGGCTAATATGCTTCTGGAATCCCTCAGCGCAGCGGAATAAGCATGGCCGGCTGATTTGGTCAGCATGATCTCTACCGAACCGGCTGGGTCCAATAGACTGCGAGAAACCAGAAATCCCGATCGTTTCTCCGAAGAAAGTTCCGCATCGCGAAGAAACTTGCCAAGGCGATCCACTTCCATCCGGATCGGCTCAGACAGCACACTGCCTTCGAAACTGTCTGATAGAGGTTTTGTGCTGTCGCGGCCGCTTGCAGTCAACTCGCGTACCACCGCGCTTTTCAATTCGGCAAGTCCTTCTCTGCGACTTGCTGAGGTTGGAATGATGGGCACCCTCAATGCGGCCGACATCGCCGGAATGTCGAGAGTGACGCCGCAACTGACTGCAGAATCCCACATATTCAGGCAAAGAACCACCGGAAGTCCAACTTCCAGAACCTGTGTTGCAAGATAAAGATTCCGTTCCAGTGCCGCAGCATTGCAGATGCAAATAACAAGATCCGGGCGAGGTTCTTCTCCGCAACCAGTCAAGACCTGAACGGCCACCATCTCGTCAGGCGATTTCGGCGAAAGACTGTATGTCCCGGGCAGATCGATCAGCTCAATGTCAAATCCGTCCCAGCGAACTCGTGCAACGCGCTGCTCGACTGTAACGCCCGGATAATTGCCCGTTCGGACTCGCATTCCTGACAATGCATTAAACAGCGTACTCTTACCTGTGTTCGGATTGCCAATCAGAGCAACACGCAGGGGGCGGGAACCTGAAAAACCTTGTGGGGGGGACGAAGTCACTGAATGCGCACTGGTTGGCTCGTGTGTGAACTAATGAATTGCGAGTTCAAGCTGAGGAACGGCTCGCGCGATGGAAGGTTCATGGCCAGGCTTTGACTCGACGGAAACGCAGGATGCCTCTGCGGATCGCATGGAAATCGAAACGCCATGCACGCGGTACTGCACTGGACCGCCAAATGGTGCCCGGCGGAGCACTTCGACCACGGCCCCCGGAACGAAGCCCATTTCCATCAGTCTTGATGCAACTCGGCTGGCACCAGAAATGGCGGTGACGATTGCAGATGTTCCCGGTGTTAAGTCAGCCAGACGCAGCGTGTTCACAGCATCACCGTCCAGAAAAACGTGAAAACCACGAAACTCAAAGAGACCAGACACTCAACTCATGATCAAAGAACGCCTGACGAAAAGCAAGCGTGGAGTGAGACTCAATCTCACTTTGTCAGGACAAGTATCGCAGGTCCCGGAGTTTCGACCACATCCGAGATCCGAGTTTCACGCCGGATTCCTCTGATTTTTGATTCTGAGAGTGTCAATCCGGCCCCAATCGACGGGAAAATGTGGCATCCGGCTCAAGTGATCACAATTCCTGAAACATCAGGTGGATCCGGATACTTTGGAGCCATGTCTCTAAGCGTTTCGGCAATTACGCTCGCGACAACAAAGTCCCGGTACCAGTTTTGATCTGCCGGAACGACGTACCACGGGGCCTCCTCCGTGGTACATTTTTCCAGCATTTCCTCGAATGCCTTTCGGTATTCGTCCCAAAACTTCCGCTTTTCAAGATCTGCCGGATCAAATTTCCAGCGTTTTTCAGGCAGATTAATTCGTTCTCCAAACCTTTGTTTTTGCTCTTGCTTTGAAATGTGAAGAAAGAACTTCAGCACCCGAGTGCCTGACGAAGTGAGGACCTCTTCAAAGTTGTTTATCTGTTTGTACCTCGGCTTCCAGACCTCTTCCTTCACAATTTTGTGGACGCGTACCACCAATACGTCTTCATAATGCGAACGATTGAAAACGCCGATTTTGCCAACTGCCGGTACTGCTTTGTGGATTCGCCAAAGGAAATCCCGAGCCAGCTCTTCTGCGCTGGGCTTCTTGAACGACGTTACTTCGACCCATTGCGGATTCGTCCCTTCAAAGACCGACCGAATCGCGCCGTCCTTTCCACCGCCATCCATCGCCTGAAATACGATCAACAGCTTTTGCTTGCTCTCGGCAAAGAGTCTTTCGCCGAGCGTGATCAGTTCAGTCCGTCGCTCCAGAAATTGTTTTTCGCAATGTTCGCGATCGTCCGCGATGTCTTTTCCGTCCGTATCAATCTTTCGAAGGTCAACTTTTTGTCCCGGGAGGATCCGATGCTTATCAAGGCCAGGCATTTCATGATTTCCATTCGGCTCAGAATCAGATTAATACATCAGGGTGAAAAAAGCACACTTGCAATGACAATTGAGAACACCGCCAAAAGCATCAGTGCTGAAACCGCGCTTCCTGCAATGGCTTCGAATCGAGATCTTCCCGGGATGATGTAGCCAGTGAGACAAAGTATCAGCGACACGACATTCAACAATCCAGCACTGCCCCCCACAATCAGCAGTCGAGTCAGTGCGGGGGCGTTTGTGGATAAACCCTGAAGTTCATTCCGTGTTGAGGGAAGTTCGCTCAGCATGAAAAATAATGTGGCATAAAGTATGGCGGCCACCAGTCCGAAAGCGATTCCTGCCCACGCCACGACATTGGCCTGTTCGGCCGTTTCTGTGAGTGTTTGTGATTCCTGC